>NZ_SAXY01000021.1 GCF_008016535.1 Brachyspira pilosicoli | reverse complement strand
ACTATAAATAATTTAAATTCTGTGCTATAATCTCTTTTCATAGTAGCATCCTTTTTATTTGTTTTATGTTCAAAATATTATAACAAGGATACTGCTTTTTTTATACTAAAAAATGTCCAATATCTCACACTCCTAAACAAAAACTATATATAGTAACTTGATTTTTTTTATATAGTCTTATATACTTAAAGGTTAACAAATAAATTTCTATTATATTTAAAAGTGAGATTGATATGAATGAAAGTAAAGAAATAAAAATTGCAATTGCAGGATATGGCAATGTTGGAAGTGCTACTTTAAAAACTATTATAACGAATAATAAGAATATAGAGAGAAGAAGCGGATTTAAATTAATAGTAAAAACAGTATTCAGCAGAAATATAAAAGAAAAACATGATGAATATCTTGATAATGTAGAAATAAAAACGGAAGATTTAAATGATATATTAAATGATAATGAAATAGACATTATAGTAGAAGTTCTTGGCGGAATGACCACAGCAAAAGAGTTAATAATAAAATCTAATAAACCTATTGTTACTGCAAATAAAGCATTATTGGCTAATAGTCTTGAAGAGTTAATAAAAGACAGGAAAACAGATATTGAGTTTGAAGCTTCTGTTGCTGGTGCTATTCCTATAATAAGAGTTATGAAAGAGAGTTTAACTGCTGATAATATAGAATCTATTAATGGTATATTAAATGGTACTTGTAATTATATACTTACTAATATGACTAAACAAAAGATAGATTTTAATGTTGTTCTTAAAGAGGCACAAGATAGAGGATATGCTGAGGCTGACCCTACATTTGATATAGATGGTATAGATACAGCACATAAAATATGTATTTTAGCATCTATGGCTTTTTGTAATATCATTAATATGAAAGATATTTATGTTAGAGGAATAAGAAATATTTTATTAGATGATATTATATTTGCTATGGGGTTGGGATATACTGTAAAACTTGTTGCTGATGCAAGTATAGATAAAGATAATAATTTATATGTTTATGTTATACCTAGCTTTATAAAAGATAGGAATTTTTTAGCTAGAACAAGTTATAGTTTTAATGCTATTAAAATTACTAGTGATATTGCTGGGGATAATGTCTTTTATGGAGTAGGTGCTGGCGGAATTAATACTAGCAGTGCTATAGTTTCAGATATTATATCTATTGCCAAAAACAAAGCTATTAGCAATGAACTTTTCTCTCCTATTTTAGGATTTACTAATTATAATAATGATTTAATAATAAAAGATTTTAGAGATAAAGAAGAAGATTTTTATGTGAGATTTAAATCTTTAAAAAACAAAATAGATTCTTTTATCAATGCTTTTAATAATAGTGCAATTAATGTAGATAAGACTTTAAACAAAGATAATAATATGATGTTTGTATTAAGAAAGACTACTATTAATAATATACTTAATTCTATAAAAACTATTGAAGATATAGAAAATATATTTATAGCAAAAATAAGACATTAATTATTTACTAGATAAAATTTTTAAGCTATTTAAAAATTCTTTATTGTATTTTATTTCTATATCTATATTTTTTTTAGTTATGGGGTGTATAAAATGTATTTCTTTAGCTATTAGTGCAAAGCTTTTTATATTATAAAGTTTTGCATTTTTAGAATATATTTTATCACCTATTATAGGATTTCCTAAATAAGATAGATGCACTCTTATTTGATGAGTTCTTCCTGTGATTGGTTTAAGTTCTAATAGAGAATGCGATTTAAACTTCTTTAATACTTTATAATGTGTTATAGCTTGCTCACCGCCTTTTTTTACAGCCATTCTTTTATTTGAATTATTTATGTCTTTTGCTATTTGTATATTTATAGTTCCTTTTATATTTTTGGGTATTCCTTCAACTATTGAATGATACACTTTATTAATTTTTCTATTTTTGAATGCATCTTCAAAATATGTTTTTGTATTATTATCTTTAGCAAGTATGAGTATTCCAGAAGTATATTTATCTAATCTATGAACCAAAAAAAGTTCTTTTATATTTTGATAATCTTTTTTTATTATATTTATTATTGAATCATCTACTTCTATGCCGGCTTCTTTATTAATTATCAAAAAATATTCATCTTCATAAATAATATTAATCATTTTTTTATTATAAAATATATAATACATATTACAAGATATTTTTATAAGTGATTATTAAAAATATTTTTTAATATTATGTCTATTTTCCGATAATTATAACAGTATATAATGGATAAGTGTATTATGAAAAAAGTAATTGTATTTATTTTAATTAATGTTTCAATTTTATTTTCACAAAGCAGCAATGACTTAATGAAAAGTATAAATGATAACAACATAGAAGAAATAAAAAATATAATAAGAGATGGGTATAATTTAGATATATTTGATTCTAAATATAATATGACACCTTTAATGTATGCTGCAAAGAATGGCAATATTGATATTGTGATGGAGCTTCTTAATTTTGGAGCTAAAGATATTGATATGGCTTTTTATATTTCATGTATGGAAGGCTATTGGGATATAGCTAAAGAGTTAAATAATGCTGGGGCTAGTAATTATAATATTGCTATTAGTTATGCTGCTTTTGGCGGAAAATTGGATATTGTTCAAGAACTTATCAATATGGGGGCAAAAGACATTAATAGTGCATTAGTGAGTGCTTGTGAAGGCGGAGATATTAACACTATAAATTATTTAATAGAAATGGGAGCTAATGTTAATACTGAAACTTTTTTATTTGTATATAGGAATTATGAGGGTGCTATAAGAAAGTCGCCTTTATCAGCATCCAAAGATTTAGACATCACAAAAAGGTTAATAGAAGCAGAAGCCACTAATTTAAATGATGCTTTAATTTATAATGCAAAAAACAATAATACTAATATGGTATTTAATTTAATAGAACTAGGAGCTGATGTAAACTCTTATGAAACTAATAGCGGGAAAAGTGTTTTAATGTATTCAATAGAGAGAGAAGATGCCAATTTAAACAATATAAAAAAATTAATAGAATTAGGTGCAGATGTTCAGGCTAGAGATAGAAATGGAAACAGTGTTTTAATACGTTCTGTAATGTATCAATATGAGAAAAAGGTAGAAGAGTATAATAAAACAATTTACAAAACATTTGGTACAGATATTAACATTATAGAAGAGCTATTAAAAGCAGGAGCAAATCCTACAGATAGAAATAATTATGACAATACTGCATACAGACTAGCAGCAAGAAAAAAACGAAAAGATGTGATAGAATTATTTGACTCTTACATTGAAAAGAAGCAGTAATAAATAGTAAAACAGGAAATACTAAAAATATGGTAAAAACGATTGCAGAAAACTATAATATATTAGAAATAACAACAAGAATATTAGTAGCTTATGTGGTTGGTGCTTTAATAGGGTGGGAGAGGGCTCAGCATAAAAAGCCTATAGGAAGCAGAACTACAAGTATCGTATGTATGGGGGCCGCTATATTATCTTGCTATGAAGAAATATTTGCAAAAACTATACTAATTCAAAATAGTCAATTGATGGAGATAGGAAGCAAATTATTATATTCTATGCCTGATTACAGCAGAATTACAGCACAGATTGTTTCGGGTATTGGTTTTTTAGGTGCCGGTATGATTATACAAAACAGAGGTAAATTGCATGGAATAACTACTGCTGCTATTGTGTGGGTTACTGCTTGTTTGGGTATAGTTATAGGTTCTGGAGAATGGATACTTTCTGCTATTGGTTGTTTTTGTATATTTTTAAGTACATCAATTTATAGAGTGCCTTATTTTTTGGCTCATAAAAATCATTCTATTATATATTTAATAGAATACAATAATAAAATTGATATTGAAAATGAAATAGATAAATTTGGCATAAAAATTATGAGATTCAAAATTATAGGTTGGAAAGAAAATGAAAATGAACTTCCAAACATAATAAGCAAAATACATATATCTGTGCCTAGTTTGGATTATGATAATATAGAAAGAATTTTTATTAATTCAAATATAAAGCTTATAAAAAAATTAAGCTATATGAATGAAAAAGTAGATTTAAATAGTTTATAAATATATGTATTTTTTATAGTCGTATTTATAATAATATTAAACAAATACTATATTTAATTTAATCATTAGTCTTTAGGAAGTAGTTTCACAGGGTCTAAAGCTCTTCCTCTGTATGATATCTTGAAATACAATTCACTCTTATCAACCAAGCCAGTATCACCTATATTGCCTATATAATCGCCTTTATTTACTATATCACCCAATTTTACAGCTATTTTAGATAGATGAGCATAAGAAGTTGTAAAACCATTTTTATGCTTTATTATAACTACTTTACCAAATCCTCTAATATCATTAGCATATTCTACAATACCATAATCTGCAGCTAACACTTTATCTCCAATATCTCCTAATATATTTATACCTCTATTTGCAAGTTTATATGTGTCAACTCCATATCTAACAACTATTATACCCCTATAAGGCCATTGAAATGAAGAATCTGGTATAGTTTCATCTGCATATTCGCTTTTTATGGTTTCTATTTTTAAATTAGCTCCAATCTGTAAGGAATATTTATTAGCATCTTTTATATTGTTTATCTCTAATAATTTTTTTAATTCCATTTTATTATTTTTTGCTATAGAGTATAAAGTATCTCCTTTTTTTACTTTGTAATTAGAAATAACAATTTTATTGATTTTTTCTCTTTCACCATGTACTTTTAATACATCGCCTACTTTTAATACATAATTATTATCTAATCCATTTAATGAATAAAGCTCTACTAAATCCATTTTTTTAGCAACTGCTATTTCACTTAAAGTGTCACCGCTTTTAACTTTATAACTTTCTATTTTTATGTAGTCAGCTTTTTCTATAGAGTTGCTATCAAGTTTTACAGATATCTTATCATATACTTTTATGTTGTCGCCAATTTTTAATACATAATCTTTTTTAAATGAGTTTAATTTTAATAATTCGTCTAAAGACATAGAATTATTCATAGCTATAGCACCAAGAGTATCTCCTCTTTTTACTTTGTATATTTTAGTTGTTCTTGAAGCATCTACTTTATTTTGTATTTTTGAATTAATTTTTAATATTTCACCTACTTTAAGTTTGTATGTTAGAGGGTTTGATATATTATTTAGTTTTAAAAACTCACTAACAGACATATCATTTTCAAAAGCAATACCGTAGAGAGTATCCCCATTTCTTACTTTATAATCTATATAGTTATTGTTATCTTTTGATATATTTCTATTTTCTTCTATTTCTTCAACATCTTTATTTTCTACTCTTTCTATATTAGAATTATTATTATCTTTTACTTTTAGAGTTTCTCCAATTTTAAGATTATATTTATTTGCATCGTCTATTTTATTAAGCTTCAAAAACTCATTAGCACTCATACCATGAGAGAATGCAATGCCGTAAAGGGTGTCTCCATTTTTTACTTTGTATTCTGTATAGTTATTTTCTATTTGCTCTTTTATTTCTGTTTTTTCTTCTGTATTATTATTATTATTATTATTTAAATTTTCTTCTCTTGATATATTTGATGCATTGGCAACTTTTAATATTTCGCCCTTTTTTAATTGATACTTATTAAAATCTTTTATATTGTTTATAGCACAAAACTCGCTGGCACTCATTCCATGCGAAAATGCTATGCCAAGAATAGTATCTCCATCTTTTACTTGATAATCTACATATTTATTTTGCTCTATTTCTTTTTTTATATTTTCTACATTACGATTTATTTTTTCTTCTTCTGTATTTGAAATATTTGCAACTTTTAATATTTCACCTTTCTTTAGTTGATATTTATTGAAATCATCTATATTGTTTATAGTACAAAACTCACTAGCACTCATACCATGAGAAAAAGCTATTCCAAGTATAGTATCCCCATCTTTTACTTTGTAATCTGTATAAGACTTTTTTTTCTCTGGCTTAAGTCCGTACGATTTAGCCTTAACATCATATACTAAATCATATCCTTTCTCTTTTACCTTTAGAGTTTCTCCAACTTTTAATTTATATGAATCTGGATCTTTTATTTTATTTAGTTTTAAAAACTCACTTGCAGTCATATCATGAGCAAAAGCGATGCCGTATAATGTATCTCCATTTTCTACTTTATAATCTACATAATTTAAAGCAAAAGAAAAATTATAAAATAATGATGCAAAAAGAGATATAAGAAACAATTTTTTCATAACACCGCCTAATTATATAATTCAATTATCTATTTCAAAATGTTCTTCTACAGGAGGATCGCAAGCTAATACTACAACATTAGATTCTTTTACACTAGACATAGGAGAGCCTTTTTTCATTTTTGCAACAAAATCTTCTATTTCATTTTTTGTTTTTATATATGCTTCTATTTCTACAGAACCATCATAATTGTTCCAAACTTTTCCTACTATGTTCATAGCATCTGCTGTCTGTTTAACATAGTATCTAAAACCTACGCCTTGAACTCGGCCTTTTAATAAAATATTAACTCTAAACATAAATATTTTATCGGATATTATATAATTATTTTTATTTTTTATTTTTATTAAAATATGATTAAATTTATAATATGATTAAATATGATTTTTATGTTATTGAATAATTTTAAAAACTATTATAAAATTGTTTACTAAATTACTAATAAAATGAATTAAAAATAAAGTATTTAATTAAATAGAGAAATGGCTAAGAGTATCATAAATATAGTTAATATATCAAAGAGATTTATAGACAGAGTTTTGCTTGATAATGTAAATTTGCTTATAGAGGAGAAATCTAAAATAGGCATGATAGGCAGAAATGGAGCAGGCAAGACTACGCTTTTAAAAATTCTTATGGGGCTTGAAGAGGCAGATGATGGAGAAATAATATTTTCAGATGATGTGAGAATTGGATATCTTCGTCAGCAGGGGGATTTTGATGAGAGCGAAAAGGCTATAGATTATCTTGTAATGGTTAGCGGTAAGGAATCTTGGAAATGTTCTAAGATAGCTAGTAGATTTGGAATTGACCATATAAAAGTAAATTATAATATTGGAAGTTTATCTAGTGGTTATAGAATGAGAGTGAAGCTTGCTGAGATGATGCTTGAAGAGCCTAATTTTTTAATACTTGATGAACCTTCAAACTTTTTGGATTTAAATACATTAATAGATTTAGAAAACTTTTTAATGGATTATAATGGCGGTTTTTTAATAGTTTCGCACGATAGAGAGTTTTTGAAGACCACTTGCGAGAAAACTGTTGAAATAGAAAAGGGTAAACTTACTTATTTTCCTGGCAATATAGAAGATTATTTTGAATATAAAGAAGAGAAAGAATATACAATAAAAAAATATAATAAAAATGTAGAAGAGAGAAAGGCACATTTAGAGAGATTTGTCGAGAGATTTAGATATAAGGCATCAAAAGCAAAGGCTGTGCAATCTCGTATAAAACAAATAGAGAAATTAAAAACTATAGAGATTAATCATCCAGCAAAAAGTGTGAGAATAAGATTACCTGAAGTTGAATCTAAAAAAGGTTTTGCCATTATATCTGATGATTTATCTGTGGGCTATGGTGAAAAGGTGGTGGTAACAAGCAGGAGAATGGAGATACCTAGAGGAAGCAGAGTTGCTGTGCTTGGAGAAAATGGAGAAGGCAAAACAACTTTTTTAAGAACTATAGCAGGAAGGCTTAAACCTGTATCTGGAAGTTATAATTATTCTTATGGCATAAAGCTTGCCTATTTTGGAGAGGATACTTATAAAAACATTACAGCTAATGATAATGTGCTTTCTTATTTGAAAAAAAACGCCAAACAGGGGCTTTTAACTCAAGAGCTTTTAACACTTTTAGGAAGTTTTTTATTTTCTGGTGAAGATGTTAATAAAGATGTAAAGGTGTTAAGCGGAGGCGAGATGGCAAGATTATCTTTACTTTGTGCTATTACACAATGTGCCGATGTGCTTATATTAGACGAGCCTACTAACCATTTAGATTTTGAAACAGTTGAGGCACTTGCTAATTCTCTGCGTGATTATGGCGGTACTATATTTTTTACTTCGCATGATAGAACTTTTGCAAGTCTTCTTGCTGATACCATAATAGAAGTTAAAGACAAAAAACTCTCTCTTTATAATGGTGATTATGAAGCTTATGTTTATAAGGTTCGTTTGGAGGCTTTGGAGGAAGAGGAGAGAGAATTAGAATATCAAGAGGCTAATAACACTAAAGAGATAAATACAATAGAAAAAAATAATAGCAATTATGAGGAAAGAAAAAAGATTAGAAATAGACTTTCTAAGGCTGAATCTATGTTAAAAAAATATGAGAAAGAAATAGAGGATTATAAAAAAGAGGAGATTGATATATTAAAGTTCTTTGAGAAGGACTATAATGATGATAAGAGTAAGAGATTATTAGAGGTTAAGAAATTAATAGAAGAAAAAGAAAATGAATGGCTTTTAATCAATGAAGAGATTGACAGTATAAAGGCTATGTTAGAATAATAAATATATAAAAAATAGAGTTATAAGTTTTATAAGTTTATGGATGATTTTAAGTAATGAAAATTTTTAAAAATGCTAAAATATATTCTATGGATAAAAATGACAGTATTTATGAAGCTGTTGCTGTTGATAATGGTGTTATAGTTTTTGCAGGAAGCAACGAAGAGGTATTAAAAAAATATAAAGATGCATCTGAAATAATAGATTTAGAAGGTAAGACGGTTATACCGGGATTTAATGACAGTAATGTTAATTTTGTAGTTTATGCTCGCTTTGATACTATGTTGGATTTGAGTAATTGTAAATCTATAAAAGAAGTTATTGAAATTGCTAAAAAGGCTGAAAAATATGATAATTGGGTTGTAGGAAGAGGATGGAATCAGGATTATTTTGAAGAGAAGAGAATGCTTAATAAACATGACTTAGATGAAATATCTAGTGAATATCCTGTTGCTTTTAGAAGATGCTGCGGAGAGATGATAGTAGCAAATAGTAAGGCTCTTGAAGTTTGCGGTATTACAGAGAGTATGAAATCTGACACTATAGATTTTGAGAATGGTCTTATA
This sequence comes from Brachyspira pilosicoli, assembly GCF_008016535.1. Lineage (GTDB taxonomy): Bacteria > Spirochaetota > Brachyspiria > Brachyspirales > Brachyspiraceae > Brachyspira > Brachyspira pilosicoli_A. Next base: position 25,526 of record NZ_SAXY01000021.1, on the reverse strand, counting down.
GCTTCAAAATCTATGAGTTTAATATTATCAAAAATAAAATCTATTGAGATGGATAAATTAAAAGAGATAATATTAGACACACAGGAAGAGTTTTTTAGGATGGGTATTACATCTGTGCAGGCTGATGATTTAAGAGGACTTCCTGATTTTGATTATAAAAAAGTAATAGATGCTTATCAAAAGCTTCATAGAGAAAAGAAATTAAAGATAAGAGTATGCGAGCAGGCAGAGTTTATTAACAAAGAAGATATAGATGATTTTAGGCAATACTACTATTATCAATATATTAACGATAATAGATTTAAAGTTGCCCGTATAAAACTTGTTATAGACGGCGGTATAGGTTCTAGAACTGCTTTACTTAGAGAAGATTATAATGATGCCCAAGGTGTTAGGGGTGTGAGCCAATACAAACAAGAAGAGCTTGATGAGTTAGTAAAATATGCTAATAGTCTAGATTATTCTGTTATCATACAAGCCACAGGAGATGGTGCTATAGAGATGGCATTAAACTCAATAGAGAAAATTAAAGATACTAAAGATTTTAAATATAGAAGAAATGGTTTGATAAATTGTCAGATAACAGATAAAAAATTATTAGAGAGAATAAAAGAGTTAAATGTTTGTATATATTATCATCCTATATTTTTAAATTATGATATGCATATAGCTGAAGAGCGTGTTGGTAAGGAGAGTGCTGAAACAAGCTATGCTTATAAAACTGCTATGGATATGGGTATTCATATAGGTTTTGGTACAGCTGGTTCTGCCGGAGGAATTAACATAATGGAAGGTATTCATTGTGCTGTTAATAGAGAGGATTTAAATGGTTGGCCAGAGGGCGGTTGGATGCCTGAAGAGAAACTTACTGTTAAAGAGGCAGTTTATTTATATACTATGGGAAGTGCTTATTTGTCTTCTGAAGATAAACTTAAAGGAAGCATAAAAGAAGATAAATTAGCTGATTTTATTGTTTTGGATAGAGATATTTTTGAAGTAGATAAAAAAGAAATAAAAGATATTAAAGTATTAAAAACTATCATTGACGGAGATATTGTATACAGCAGAGATAATTGATTTTCTTATTGATTAAATAATAAATTAGTATATTATTTATACATTATGTTTATAGAAGATTTTAAGTTTGTATTTCTTTTTATAATTGTGCCTGTACTAATATTTTTTTTAGTTACTTCTCGTTTTAAAGTAAATAAAGTATTATCGGTATTTACTAAAAACACAAATTTTAAAAACGATAAAAATTATAAAAGGATATCCAAACTAAGAATATTTTCTGCTTCATTTTTAATACTTGCTTTATCATTATCAATATTTGCACTTATGCAGCCTAAATGGGGTATAATAGAACAAAAGATAAGAACTAATAATTATATGATAACTATATTATTAGATTTATCGCGTTCTATGGAGGCTGATGATGTATGGCCTTCAAGATTAGAAAGGGCTAAATTGGAGATAGAAGATTTTGTAAAAAACACGGATAATCTTTCTGTAGCTTTAGTAGGGTTTGCGGGAACTAGTTTTGTTGCTTCGCCTTTTACTCAGGATATGGAAACTTTTTCTTATATATTAAATGAGTTAAACATTAAATCTGTAACTTTGCAGGGCACTAGAATTGCTGATGCTTTGGTTACTGCCAAAAATACTTTTAATGTTAATATACCGGGAAAAAAATCTATCATACTTATAACAGATGGTGAAGACCATGCGGGGTATTTTGATAATATATTAAAAGAATTAAAAGACAATGATATTAGTGTTTATACTGTGGGGGTAGGTTCTGAACTTGGTGCTAGCATAAGCAGTGATATTGGTTATTCTGAAAAAACTGTTATATCAAAAAGAGATGATAAAACATTAAAATTAATAGCAGACTCTACAGGCGGCAAATCTTATATTGCTGATAATGTATATTTAAAAAATATATTTAATGACATAAAAAATAATATGGATAGTGTCTCTACAATAAAAAATAATAGAAGCTATAAAGATAGATTTCAAATATTTTTATTTGCTTCAACTATTTTAATTATAATTGCTAGCATATTAAATATATTAACTCAAAAAAGAGTTCTTTACAAAAATAATAAAAGTAGTATCATTAAAGATATTAAATAATAATAAGATAGGTGATTTGTGTTGTTTAGAGTAAAAGTATTGTTACTATTTTTAATATTATTTTCAAGCTCCTATGCTTTGTCTTTAAATGAGTTTACAGCGAAGATTGATGTTGATAGGGCTAACAGGTTGTTAAGAAAAGGCGATTATGATAATGCTATAAGCTTGTATGAGAAGGCTTTAAGTAAGCTGCCTACATCTCCAGAGATTTATTATAATATGGGTACTACTTTATCTTCTATGGGTGAGATGGACTCTGCAATTCAGGCCTTTGATATGGCTAAAAAAAACTTTACAGAAAAAACTTCTAAAGATATGAAAAACTCAACTTATTATAATGCAGGCATAAGCAAAATAGAAATGGAAGATTATGCGGGTGCTATAGAAGAGTTAATAGAAGCTTTGGTAAATAAGCCTGATGATAATAATGCAAAAAGTGCTTTAGAATATGCAAAAAAGAAACTAGAAGAGCAGAAAAAAAATAGCGGCGAAAGTACTCAGAACAATAATAATGATAATCAAGATGATGCTAATTCCAATCAAAATACCCAAGACAATCAAGATAATAACAACAATCAAAATAATAATGGCAATAATCAAAATAACCAAGACAACAATCAGAATAATCAAGATAATCAGAACAATGATAATCAAGATAATAACAATCAAAATAATGATAACCAAAACAATAACCAAGATAATCAAAACAATAATAATGGCAATGATAACGGAGATGATGAAGAGAAAAACACTCAAACTGATATTGATAGGCTCTTAGATTCATTAAGACAATATAGAAAAGATAAAGAAAATGATGATCAATATTATGGCGGAGGAAGAATTGATAAAGACTGGTAAAGCAATAATTGCTGTATTATTTTTATTAAATGTTTCTGCCTTATTTTCTCAAACTACAATTACAGCTAAACTCTCTGATGAAAAAATAGGTATTGGTGAAGTTTTTAGTTTATCTGTAACTATTAATAATACAAAAGGAAAAGTTACTATACCCAATATAGACGGCTTATTATTAAGAGGAACTTCGCAGACAAGAAATATGACATTAAGCGGGGGAACTTTTAAATCCATTCAAACATATAGTTATACTTATGTGGCAAATAGGGTTGGTATATATAATATAGATAATATTACTGTGAAGATAGATAATACAACTTACAAGGCAAATCCTCTTACTTTAGAAGTTGTAGATGAGCCTGTTAGAGAAAGAGAAAGCGATGCTCCTGATTCTGATTCTTTTGACAGATTTATGAATTACTCTGAAGATATACATGTTGAAAACACTATAAACAAAACAGAAGTATATTTGTATGAGCCTATATATATTATACAAAGAGCATATACTCATGTTCCTGTTAATGTGGTTGGTATATCTAAAATAGCTGATAGAACAGATTTTATTTCTTATACAGATTCTTCTGAGTACAATTCTTTTACAGAGATAATTAACGGAAAGAGGGTGAGTGTTATACCATTAAAAAAAGAGGTGTTATACGCTTTAAAAGATGGAAATAAAAACATTATCACTACAGAGTTTGTTTTTGAAAAGAATAATATGTTTTTTGATAGGGTGCTTTATGGAGAAGAAGAATATAATATAAAGGTGCTTCCTCTTCCTGATAATACAGGGTACAAAAACTTTTCTGGCGGTGTTGGAGAGTTTGATTTTACAGTTAAGGCTAATAAAACTAATTTAAAAATAGGTGAAGAGGTAGTTGTTAGTTTGGAAGTTTTTGGAGAGGGAAATACTTCTATTATAAATATGCCTAGTATTGATACAAATATTAATAAATATTTTTCTGTTTATCAGCCTAAAACTTATGAAACTAATTGGTTTGAAGATGATAAAATGATGGCTAAAAAGACAAAACAATATGTGATGGTTGCAACTAATAGCGGAGAGTTTAGCCTGTCAAATATAGCTTTTTGTTATTTTTCTCCTGATGCTAAAAGTTATAGTAATGTTTATTCAGAAAATATATCCTTTAATATGATGGGTGGCAATATTGCCTCTTCTTCTTTTATTGATAATAATAATCAGCCTGATATTATTAATATTAAAGATACTTATATTAAAAATGAAAAACCTTTTAATTTATTAAACATTAATATTGTTTATATTTATATACTTATTTTAATAATATTTTCTTTTATTATAGTATTTTCTAAGAAGATTAAAACATTAGCTTTATCTCCTTCAAATAATAATAATAAAGAGTCTGGTATTAGTATTATGATTTCAAATTATAATGAAGGAAATAGGGAAGAGTATTGTAAAAGTGTTATTTCTTATATAGAAAAAGAGATTAAAAAGAAATTAAATACAAACTCTAATAATATTTATTTAGAATTAAAGGGAAAAGTAGAAGAAGAAAAAATAAAAGAGATAAAGTCTATAATAGATTCTTGTGAGAGAGAGCTTTATTCTGGAAATAAATCTACTGAAAACATAGATTATCATAGTAAGGCTATTGAAATAATTACTAGTATTAACAAAAAGAAGTGACTTTTATTTATGAGTATTAAAAAAATTATTATAATGTTTTTACTCTTTGGATGCAATTTCCTTTTTGCTCAAAATGATTTGGAAAGTATTAACAATATATTTAAAAATGCAAATGATTTATATAATCAAGGAATGTATATAGAGGCTAATAATTTGTATCTTAATTTAATAAGCTCTAATGTGGTGTCTAAAGATTTGTATTATAATTTGGCTTCTTCATATTATGAGATTAATAGTAATGGCTATGCAGTGTTGTGGTATGAGAGGGCTTTGAATATAGCACCTTTCGATAAAGAGATTAAAAACAATATAAATAAAATAACTGAAAGAAAAGATTATGATTCTTTTTATATAATTGCTTTTTATATAAGTTTGATTTTGTTTGTATTTTTTAGTGCATTTTTATTTGTATCATTTATTAAAAAGAAAAATACAAATTGGTTATTATTAATTAGCTCTATCATTTTAATTATTTTTTCTATATATGCATATCATACCATAAAATCTGATTATATTATAATTGTTAGAAACACAAACATATATAGCGGAAGCAGTGTAAAGTCAGATATTGTTTCGAGCGTATATGAGGGTGAGAAATTTAGAGTGATAAAAGAGTCCTCTAATTGGTATTATGTTAACGGCATATCAAAAGGCTGGATTAATAAAGAGTATTTAGAGAAAATATAACTATTTTTTCTTTACATACTTTCTTATAAATCTGCTTATAATCATAATAAATCCCATGATTCCAGATAATAAAAACCCCACAAGCCCAACTAATGATATTCCATTTATTAGAGGGGGCATTTTTGCAGCTATTATAAGTCCGCTTGAAATAATTAATGAAGCTAATACTATAGAATAGCTTAATCTGTCTCCCAAACTGTCTAAAGTATTTGCAAGAGTATCAAGTTTTTTATGTTCAAGCTGTATTCTAATATTTCCTTTTTTCATTAGGCTTATAACTTCACCCAAATCTGAAGGCACATTTTTTAAAACATGAAAATAATCATTAATTAAATTTCTTGATTGTTTTAATAAATTATCAGGTTTTAATTGTTCTTTAACATACTTAAAAGCAAAAGGTTTTATATGTTCTACTAATTTAAGGTCTTTATCTAAATCTCTTCCAACACCTTCTAATACTATTAAAGATTTTATAAGAAGCATTATATTTCCAGAGAGCATTAATCTAAACTCTCTTATTATAGATATAAGTTCATTAAATATATCTTCTATGTTGATGTTTTCTAATGGCATATCTATATATTTGTTTATAAGCATAAATATAGCCATATTAAAATCTTCCATATTCTGTATTTCACTATGATCGCATAAATCTAATACAGCTTTAGAAAGATTAATATAATCAGCATTATTGATACTCATTATAAGAGAAGAGAAAGCCTCTTTTGAAGTAGGCGGGATAAAACCTATCATACCGAAATCTAAAAAACATAATACATTATTATCTAAAGCCATTAAATTACCCGGATGCGGATCTGCATGAAAGAAACCTAATTTAAATATTTGCTCCAATACACAATCAACACCAATAGAAACTAACTTTTTTCTATCATATCTTGTATCATCAGGGCTAATATCAGAGATTTTGATTCCTTCTATATATTCCATAGTTAATATATTTTTTGTACTATAGTTTTCATAGATTTTAGCTATTTTTATATTTTTATTATTTTTGAAAAACTTTTGGAATTTTATAGTATTATTTTTTTCAAAATTAAAATCCAATTCCTGTAAAAGCTGATTTTTAAAAGCCTTTATTAATTTTTCCGGTCTTATTAAAGCAAACTCTTCATTGTATTTTTCTAATATAGAAGATAGCCAAGTTATTATTTCAATATCATTGAGTATATTTTCTTCTATGTTTGGTCTTTTTATTTTTATAGCAACTTTTTCGCCTGTTTTTAATACAGCAGTATGCACTTGAGAAATTGAGGCGCTTGCTTTAGGGGTGGTATCAAAAGATTCAAAAGCTTCACTTATAGGTTTTTGCAATTCTTGTTCTACTATAGCTAGAGCTTCTTTTTCATCAAAAGGCTTAACATTATTTTGAAGTTTTTTTAATTCATCAATAATATCTTTAGGAAGTATATCGCTTCTGTTTGAAAGTATCTGACCTAATTTTACAAAAGTTGTACCGAGTTCTTCGCATGCCATTCTTATTCTTTGACCTCGTGTATAACTTCTTAAATCTACACCTTTATATTTTACATTGAATTTTTGTATTGGATTTTTTACCAATTTTAATATAGGTGTAACGGCAATTATATCTTTAAAACCATATGCCATTATAACCGATATAATTTCTTTTGTTCTATTTAAAGATTTTTTCCCCTTCACAATATGCCCCAATTTTATAATTATTAATATTGTTTATAATTTACTGCTGATTGTTTATTTTACTTTTTAATTCTTCTAATTCTTTTTTTATAGCATCATATTCTTCTTTTTTTACATAACCAGCTTTATCCATAGTAGTTTTTATTCTTTCATCTAAATACTGAGTTATTTCTTCTTTAGTTTCGCTAGCCTTACTAACCATTTCTTTTACAAATTTCTCACCTTCTTCAGTGCTCATATTCTTATCTTTTATAAACTCTTTTGCAGCTTCTTCTACTTTTTCTTTGCCTTTAAGTATAAATCCTATACCAGTATAAATACCAGATTTTATATCATCTGAAATTCCCATAATTATTCCTCCTTAAGAAAATTATTAATTTATTTTATTATCTTTTTTTTTAATAAAAAGTCAACACTCTCAAATTATATATTAACTACTTTTTTAATTATATTTTGTAAGTATAGTAGATTTTTTTATAAAAAATATTTGTTTTGCTATTGCAATATTATTAGAAGTATTATATAATACTATAAAAATAAGATAAGGAGAAGATGAATAATGAAGTCATTTTTCAAACATTTAAATCAAACTAGCATATCTATTATTCTCCTATCTCTCATTATCATCCTGTAAAGTTTCTATTATAACAAATTACACACACATAAAAAAATAAAACAAAAAATAATAAATTGTATTCTGTTATATTTGTATATATTTTTGCAATACTATATTTTAGGAGATTTTTATGCAATTGAATGGTTCAGATATTTTAATTGAAGTTTTAATAGAGCAGGGAGTAGACACTGTATTTGGTTATCCGGGCGGTGCTGCTTTAAATATATATGATGCTATTTATAAATATAGAGATAAAATAAAACATATAATGCCTGTTGATGAAACAGGGGCTTGTCATGCTGCTGACGGATATGCAAGAGCAAGCGGTAAAACAGGTGTAGTAATTGCTACAAGCGGACCGGGGGCTACTAACTTAGTAACACCATTAGCCACAGCATATATGGATAGTGTGCCTTTAATAGCTATTACAGCAAATGTGCCTACGAGTTTAATAGGTAAAGACTCATTCCAAGAGGTTTATATTGCTGGAATAACAATGACTGTTACAAAGCATAATTTTGTTGTTAGAGATGTTAAGGATTTAGCTGATACAATTAGAAAGGCTTTTTATATAGCAAATACAGGAAGAAAAGGTCCTGTTTTAATAGATATACCAAAAAATATTACAATAGCAGAAACAGAATTTCTAAACAAACACAAATTCACTCCAAAAGCAGTTCAAATAAGTTCTGAAGATGAAAACACAATAAAAGAAGTAGCAAAATTAATAAATGAATCTAAAAGACCTATTATATATTTTGGAGGCGGTGCTAAAGATTCAAGCGATAAATTAAGAGAGTTTATGATTAATTCTAATATACCATCAGTTCATACATTAATGGGGGCTGGGGTATTGGGTTATAATGAAAAATTAAATATAGGGCTTTTAGGTATGCATGGTTCTGCTACTGCTAATAAGGTTATGAATGAAGCTGATTTAATACTTGCTGTTGGAACAAGATTTAGCGACAGAGTTGCTTTGAATACTTCTAAATTTGGAGGTGTTGCCAAAAAGGTGCATATAGATATTGACAGAAGCGAGATTAATAAAAACGTTAATGTTGATTATAGCATAATAGGCGATTTAAATGATGTATTAGATAGATTTAATAAACTTGTAAAAAGAGTGAAAGATGATGAATGGGTAAAATATTTATCTGATTTAAGATTAAAAGAAAAAGAAGAGGATTCCAAGAGAAATACTGATAAAGATGGCATTTATCCAAGTAAAGTTATGAATATAATAGGAAATAAAACTAAAGATGAAGCAATTTATGTTACAGATGTAGGTCAGCATCAGATGTGGGCTGTTCAGTATATACGTCATACCAAACCAAGAAGTTTTATAACTAGCGGAGGCTTGGGAACTATGGGATTTGGATATGCTGCTGCTTTAGGTGTTCAGGTAGCTAAACCAGATAGAAAAGTAATACATATAACAGGTGATGGCTCTTTTTATATGAATTTAAATGAAGTAGCAACTGCTGTTGAATATAATTTACCTGTTATAAGCATAATACTTAATAATAGTACATTGGGTATGGTAAGACAATGGCAAACTATATTTTATGATAAACGATATTCAAGCACTGATATAAATAAAAAAATGGATTATATAAAAGTTGCTGAAGGTTTTGGGGCTAAGGGTTTTAGATGCGAAACTATAACTGAATTTGAAAATGCTTTTGAAGAGGCATTAAAATGTAAATGTCCTGTTTGGATAGAATGCGTTATAGATAAAGATTTGAGAGTTTTACCTATGATTCCAGCAGGCGGAACAGTAGATGATATAATAGTAGATTAAAAAATACTAGGAGTAAAAAATGAATAATAAACAAAGAAGGGTTTTAGTTTTATTTGTAGATAATAGTTCTGGGGTATTAAATAGAATAACTTTATTATTTAGTCAAAAGGGATTTAATATAGAAACTATTACTTGTTCTGTAACTTGTGTGCCTAGCATATCTAGAATGACTATAGTTACAGAGGGTGATGATTTGCATATTACACAGATTATGAAGCAAACTTCTAAACTTATAGAGGTTCATTCAGTTCACTTGATAGATCATTGTAACAGCATAATAAGAGATTTATTGTTAGTAAAAATAGAGATAGATGATTCTAATAAACGCAGGATTTGCGATATTACTAATGCTCATAATGGACTTATACTTGATATAGGTCGTAAGAGTATGATAGTTGAAATAACAGCTTCTGCTTCTATAATAGACGGCTATTTAGAAGCTTTAAAAGATTTCAATATATTAGAGCTTTCAAGGACAGGGGTAACATCAATACAGCTGGGTGATGATGTTCCTGATATGAATATAATAAATAATTTTGAGTTTTGATAATTTATAATAAATTTTTAATAAAACTAAAAAACAAATATTTAAGGAGAAATAAAATGATAAAAAAATATTATGATGCTGATTGTAATCTAGGATTATTAGACGGAAAAACTATAGCTATAATCGGATACGGCAGTCAAGGTCATGCTCATGCCCAGAACCTAAAAGACAGCGGAATGAATGTTATAGTAGGACTTAGAAAAGACAGTGCTAATTGCAAAAAAGCTGAAGAGGCAGGATTTAAAGTAATGGAAGTATCAGAAGCTGCTAAGGCTGCTGATATAGTTATGATGCTTGTACCAGATGAGGTTGCTGCTGATATTTATAATAGTCAGGTAGCTCCATATATGAAAGAGGGCAATGTATTAATGTTTGCTCATGGATTTAATATTCATTTTCAATTTGTAGTACCTGCTAAAGATATAGATGTTATAATGGTAGCTCCAAAAGGACCGGGACACACTGTAAGAAGTCAGTATTTAGAAGGAAGAGGAGTACCTAGTTTAATAGCTGTTTATCAAGATAAAAGCGGAAGGGCTAAAGATTATGCTTTGGCTTATGCTTCTGGAATAGGTGCAGGACGTGCTGGTATATTAGAGACAACATTTAGAGAAGAGACTGAAACTGACCTTTTTGGTGAGCAAGCAGTATTATGCGGCGGTGTTACTGAATTAATGAAAGCTGGTTTTGACACTTTAGTAGAAGCAGGTTATGAACCAGAAATGGCTTATTTTGAATGTATACATGAAATGAAGTTAATCGTTGATTTAATATATTCCGGCGGTTTCGCTATGATGAGATATTCTATTTCAAACACTGCTGAATATGGCGATTATAGAACTGGCAGAAGAATGATAACAGACGAAACTAGAAAAGAGATGAAAAAAGTGTTGAGGGAGATACAGGACGGAACTTTTGCTAGTGAGTTTATTCAAGAGTTTAGTGCAGGACGCAAGGCTAAATTTAATGCTACTAAGAGATTAGAGAGTGAGCATAAATTAGAGAAAGTCGGTGCAGAGTTAAGAAAGATGATGAGCTGGATTAAAAAGTAATTTTTATCCAACTCAGTGTTATAATTAAATATTTTTATATTGGAGTTTTGTTTATATACTGAATATTTTTAACTTTGTTGGAAATTAGTTTTTATATTTTTGTTATTTTCGGGGACTAGTCCCCGAACCCCTACTTCTTTTGGTGACCCAAAGAAGCAAAAGGACTGCATTTGATAGTAATTTAATAAATCATCTTAATATATAAAAGATAATTTATATTATTTACTATTTTGCACTTTTTGGTTCTTTTTGCTGCGGGAAAAAGAACAAGAAAAAATAAACAATTTTATACAAACAATAAAAATATTTAATTATACAATGGTTATTTTATAAAAAGGTTTTAACAATGAGAAAGATTAAAATTTTTGATACTACTTTAAGAGATGGAGAGCAGTCTCCCGGTTGTACTATGAATTTGGCTGAAAAATTAGAGATGGCAGCTGAATTAGATAAATTGGGCGTTGATATAATAGAAGCAGGTTTTGCTATATGCTCTGATGATGATTTCAATGCCATAAGAGAAGTAAGTAAGGTTGTAGAAAATGCTAAATTGGCTAGTTTGGCAAGATGTAATAAGGCTGATATAGACAGAGCTTATGAATCTCTTGCTCAAGCAAAACACCCTATGCTTCATACATTTATAGCTACAAGCGATATACACTTAAAGCATAAATTGGAAATGACTAGAGAGCAAGTATTAGAAACTATAAAAGAATCTGTTTCTTATACTAAAACCAAATTCGAGTTTATAGAGTTTTCTGCTGAGGATGCATCAAGAAGCGATAGAGAGTTTTTAGCTAAGGCTTATTCTACAGCAATAGAAAACGGTGCTACTACAATAAATGTTCCTGATACTGTGGGATATACTACTCCTTTAGAGATGGCTGACTTAATAAAATATTTAAAAGAGAATGTTAAGGGTATAGATAATGTTGATATATCTGTGCATTGTCATGATGATTTAGGACTTGGTACTGCTAATTCTTTATCTGCAGTGTTGGCTGGTGCTACTCAGGTAGAATGTACTATTAATGGTATAGGCGAGCGTGCTGGTAATGCTAGCTTAGAAGAGATTGTAATGGGAATAAAAACAAGAAAAGATTTTTATAATGCATACACTGATATTAACACCAAACGCATTTATAAAGTGTCAAAATTATTATCTACAATTTCTGGTATGGTTGTTGCTCCTAATAAAGCTATAGTGGGTGCTAATGCCTTTGCTCATGAGGCTGGCATTCATCAACATGGAGTATTAAAAGAGCGTTCTACTTATGAGATTATGAATGTTGAAGATATAGGTATACCTCAAAACAAAATGGTGTTAGGTAAACATTCTGGTAAACATGCTTTTAAAGACAGAATAGAATCTTTGGGTTATGATATTGATGATAAAGTTTTGGAAGATAAGTTTACAGAGTTTAAGGCTTTGGCAGACAAGAAAAAAGTAGTTACAGATTCTGACATTGAAGCATTATTGATAGGAAGCACAAATATAGAGAATCCTAATTATACATTGAAAAGCTTTATGGTTAATGACAGTGATTCAATATCTTCATTTGCTTCTGTTTCTATAATAGACAATAAGGATAACGTTGTGGAGGCTATAGGTAAAGGAAACGGACCTATTGATGCGGCATTTGGAGCTATTGACTCTGTAACATCAAATAGAGCTAAATTGGTTACATATACTATCAATGCCATTACAGAAGGTGAAGATGCTTTGGGAGAGGTTATTGTAAGACTTGCTTCTGATAATAAAACTGTTATTGGAAGGGGAGTAAGTACTGATATTATACAGGCAAGTTTGATGGCTTATATTAATGGTTTGAATAAATTATAATTTTTATAGGGCTTATGCAATTTTTAATAGATTGTAAAAGCCTTCTTTTGATATACTAAAAATTTTTAAGTTTGTCAAAATATAGTTTTTAAGTTTTTATTTGTGGTGGCTTTGCCCCACGACCCCAGTTCTTTTTGTGACCAAAAGAACCAAAAAGACTGCATTTTTTAGCTAAAATTTAGGTTTTATGATATATTTTATACATATTTATAAAATATTGATTATGATATATGCACTTTTTGCAACTTTTTGCGGCGGGAAAAAGTTGAAGAAAAAACTTCTATGACAAAATATAGTTGTTTAGGTATATACTAAAAATTTTTAAGTTTGTTAATTTTTAGTTTTTTAAATTATTTGCAGGGCTTTACACTTAACGAAGTACACAGTGTGCAGCACCCTAGTTTTTATACCAATACCATAGGTGCTTCCTTCGGTCGTTAAAGAACTTTGGTGGTAGCTCCTGCAAATAATAAAAATAATTTATAGTGTAAATTAATTATTGAAGGATATAAAAATGACTATCACACAAAAGATTTTAGCTGCACATGCTGGAGTTGACAAAGTTGAAGCAGGTGAGCTTATAATGGTTAGAACCGATTTAGTTTTAGGAAATGACATAACAAGCCCTGTGGCAATTAACGAATTTGAAAAATATGGTTTTAATAAAGTTTTTGATAAAGAGAAAATAGCTTTGGTTATGGACCATTTTGCTCCAAACAAAGACATCAAAGCTGCAGAGCAATGTAAGCAATGCAGAGATTTTGCTAATAAGCATGATATTATTCATTATTATGATGTGGGTGATATGGGAGTGGAGCATGCACTTTTGCCAGAGAAGGGTTTAGTTGCTCCTGGTGAAGTTATAATTGGGGCTGATTCTCATACATGTACTTATGGGGCTTTCGGTGCTTTTTCTACTGGTGTTGGAAGCACTGATATGGCTGCTGCTATGGCTACTGGAAAGGTTTGGTTTAAAGTGCCTGCTGCTATTAAGTTTAATCTTAAAGGAAAATTAAAGCCAAATGTATCTGGAAAAGATGTTATACTTCATATTATAGGTATGATAGGAGTTGATGGTGCATTATATAAGTCAATGGAGTTTAGAGGTGAAGGAGTTTCATCTCTTACTATGGACGACAGGGCTTGTATTTCTAATATGGCTATTGAGGCAGGGGCTAAAAACGGAATATTTGAAGTTGATGATAAAACTATAGAATTTTTAAAAGATATAGTAAAAAGAGATTATACTATTTTTAAAGCTGATGATGATGCAGTATACGAAAAAGAGTATGATATTGATTTATCTGCAATTGAGCCTACAGTTGCTTGTCCGCATTTGCCTGAAAACACAAAAGAAGCTAAAGAATTAAAAGACATCAAAGTTGATCAGGTTGTTATAGGTTCTTGTACAAATGGAAGATTATCCGATATGGTTATTGCTGCCAACATTTTAAAAGGCAAAAAAGTAGCTAAGAATGTAAGATGTATAATTATTCCTGCTACTCAAAAAGTTTATAAAGAGTGCATAAAATTAGGTTATATGGATATATTTATTGATGCAGGCTGTGCGGTATCAACTCCTACATGCGGACCTTGTTTGGGTGGATATATGGGAATACTTGCACATGATGAGGTTGCTGTTACTACAACTAATAGAAACTTTGTTGGAAGAATGGGAGATAAAACTTCAAAAGTATATTTGGCTAGTCCTGCTACAGCAGCATACAGTGCTTTGACAGGATACATAACAGAGCCTAAATAATAGAGATATTTCAAAATGTATTTAGAATAATTAAGTATGAAATTTTTTAATTATAGATATAATACATTATGTAAATTATAATTTTGGATATAAAATTGCAGTCCTTTTGCTTCTTTGGGTCACCAAAAGAAGTGGGGTCTGGGGCAAAGCCCCAGAAATATTTACAACAAAATATAAAATTTTTAGTGTATTTAATTAATTTTACGGCTTAAAAGTTTTTGTGAATGTAGTTTTTTATAGCCGTATTTATTATTAATAATAATAATTAAATTAGGAGATAATATGAAAGCTAAAGGTTTCGTTCATAAATATGGAGATAATGTTGATACTGATGTTATTATTCCTGCAAGATATTTAAATACTGCTAATCATAAAGAGTTGGCTTCCCATTGTATGGAAGATATTGATAAAGATTTTGTAGGCAAAGTTAAAACAGGTGATATAATGGTGGGAGGAGAGAATTTTGGATGCGGTTCTTCAAGAGAGCATGCTCCTATTGCTATTAAAGAATCTGGTATATCTTGCGTTATAGCTTCATCTTTTGCTAGAATATTTTATAGGAACTCTATTAACATAGGGCTTGCTATATTAGAATGCGATGAGGCTAGTAAAAAAATAAATGCTGGTGATGAGGTTGAAGTTGATTTTGACAGCGGAATTATTACAAACATCACTAAAAATGAAAGCTACAAAGCAGAGCCTTTCCCAGAGTTTATAAAAAATATTATTAACTCTAATGGGCTTTTGAACTCTTTAAAAAATTAATTTAAGGGATAATTATTTATGGAAAAAAATATTGTTGTTATTGAAGGGGACGGGGTTGGTCCTGAAATTATTTCTAAGGCTATTGATATATTAAAAAAAATAGAGCAAAAATATTCTCATAAATTCAATTTAGAATATGTTGATATGGGTGGGGCTTCTATAGATAAATATGGAGTTCCTTTAACTGATGAAAATTTAGAAAAATGCAAATCTTCCGATTCTGTGCTTTTGGGTGCTGTTGGAGGTCCTAAGTGGGACAATGTGCTTCCTGAAAATAGACCAGAAAAAGGGCTTCTTAAATTAAGAAAAGGTATGGGGCTTTATGCTAATATTAGACCTATAAAAATGCTTAAACCATTAGAATATGCTTCACCTCTAAAAGAAATTATCTCTAAAAATGATATAGATTTTGTTATAGTGAGAGAGCTTACAGGAGGGGTGTATTTTGGAGAGCATAAATTTGAAACTATTAATAACACAAAAAAAGCAACAGACATTATGCCTTATGATGAAAATGAAATAAAAAGAATAGGTAAGGTTGCTTTTGAGATGGCTAGAAAATTAAAAAAGCCTCTTACTTCTGTTGATAAAGCTAATGTCCTTCATACTTCTAAATTGTGGCGTGAGGTTATGAATAATTTATCAAAAGAATATAGTGATATTAAATATAATGATATGTATGTAGACAATGCTGCTATGCAGATTATTGCTAATCCTTCTCAATTTGGTATTATAGTTACAGAAAACATGTTTGGCGATATACTTTCTGATGAGGCTAGTGTTATAACAGGTTCTATTGGTATGGCTCCTTCTGCTAGTCTTGCTAATAATACAGTTGGTATGTATGAACCTATTCATGGTTCTGCCCCTGATATTGCGGGTAAAGATTTAGTTAATCCTATAGGTACCATACTTTCTCTTGCTATGATGTTTAGACATTCTTTTAATTTAGATAAAGAGTCAGAGAATATAGAAAAAGCTGTTTATAAAACCATAGAAGAGGGTTATAGAACTATAGATATTATGCCTAAAGATAAAAATATATCTAATTTATACAAATTAGTAAAATGTTCTGAAATATCAGATATTATTGTATCTAATATATAAAAAACATTAATTATAGTTCATATTTACTTAATTATCATAATATAATTATGTAATTTAACTTGACAATTCAATTTTAATGTACATAATTATATTATATAAAGATAGAAAAAATTAGGATTTGTATAAGTGGAATATAATGATAAAGAAACTATTTTAGAATTACAAGAAGATAATAAACTGCTTACTTCCAAAATAGATATCTATAAAGAAGAGATAAATGAATTGAAACAAAAATTAGAATATGCACAGAAGTTTTTTGTTTTATATGAAAATATTATGGAACAATCTAGAACCGAAACTAAAAACCTTACTAATAAAGTAAAGGAGCTAGAGGCAGAGATTAAAAGGCTAAAGAATGCATAATATTTATTATCCTAATAATAAAAATGATAATATATATATAGCTGTACTTTCTAAAGAATTAAATTTAAATCCTAAAGATATTACTTTAGAATATAGAGATAATCAAGAGAAAACTTTTTTTAATACAATTGGTTTTGACATTAATGAATCAATTTTTATGAATCAAGTCCATAAGGATAATATAGTAAAGATAGATGAAAAAAATATTAATTTATTTGGAAGCAGAGAAAAATTAGTTAAAGAAACTGATGCTATAATAACAAACTTAAAAAATATTCCTTTAGTAGTTCAAACAGCTGATTGTGTTCCTATAATACTTTATTGCAGTGAAAGCAATTCTATGGCAGCAATTCATTCTGGTTGGAGAGGCACTGTTCAAAATATTACAGAAAAAACTATTCTTACTATGATTAAAGAATATAATGCAAACCCTTCTAATATGTATGCTTATATTGGTCCTTACATAGCTTTAAAAGATTATGAGGTTGGAGAAGAGGTGGCGATTCATTTCAAAAACAAATCTATAATTAATAATAAATGGCATATTGATAACGGTTTAGAAATAAAGAGTCAAATGATAAAATGCGGTATTTTAGAAAACAATGTTGAACTTTCTAATCTTAATAGTTATGATAATAATTTCTATTCTTATAGGAGAGATGCTCTTCAGATTGGAAGAATGCTTACTATTGGTGTATTATTATAATTTTAAATTCATTTTCAATTTTTTAACCGCACGCTAAATAGATTTTAAATTTTATTTTCACTTTCCACCCTCAATATTTAATGTTTGTTTTTTTAATTATAATTTTATTTGTTTTAATAATTTAAATACAAATTCATAGTTTTCCACCCTAGATTTTTAAAATTTAAAGTTTTAATAACCGCACGGTAAACGTTTTTATAAAAATATTTATTTTTTAGAAAAACCTTTTTTATTATATAAGAAAATAGGCTAACCGTGCGGATGTATAAAATTAAAAGTCTAATTGTTTTGACAATTATTATTTTAGTATTATAATATTTAGAATTATTTTAATTAAAAAAGGTTTTATTATTTATGTATGAAATGAAAGCTATTGTAGGTACTAGTCAAATTGATAAAGATGGACTTTTAAAAACTTCGTCAATATTTGATTTAATGCAGGATTGTTCATTTTTTCAATTAGATTCTGAGGAAGAGCTTACAAAATATTTCCATGAAAATAATGTGAGTATGTTTTTGGTATCTAGGCAAGTTGATATATACAAACTTCCAAAATATAGCGACAAAGTGATAGTACGTACTTATGTGTATGAATGTAACGAGGCTTATGGATACAGAAACACTGTGATATATGATGAAAATTATAATGAGCTTATTATTTGCTATGCTATAGGTGGTTTTGTTGATTTATCTAATGGTAATTTAATTAGAGTGCCTTCTGATTTTATTAAAAAAATTAAATTTGATGAAAAGCAGGAGATGAATTATTTACCTAGAAAGATAAAAGTTGATAATGATGCTCTAAAAGAAGTTGATAGATTTAAAGTAAAAAAATATTTTATAGATGACAATAATCATGTTAATAATGCTAGATATATTGATATGGCAATAGATTATGTAGAAGATAATTATAAAAGAATAAGAATAGAATATAGAGTACCTGCTGCTTTATGTGATACTATAGTTGTAAAAAAATCTATAGTTGATGATAAAGTTTTACTTAAATTTGATAGTGAAGATAATAAAACTTATGCTATAATAGAGTTTTCTTATAATTTATAGTATAATATATATTACATAAAATAAAAAGAGGAATAAATAATTATGAAAATTGCTATAGGCTGTGATCATTCAGCCATTGAATTAAAAAAAGAAATAATAAAATATTTAGAAGAATTAGGACATAATGTTACTGATTTCGGTACGCATACTACAGAAAGTGTTGACTATCCAATATATGGTAAAAAAGTTGCCGTAGAAGTTTCTAATGGAAACTTTGATGGCGGTGTTTTGATATGCGGCACTGGTATAGGTATTTCACTTGCTGCTAATAAGGTAAAAGGAATAAGGGCAGCAGTTTGCAGTGAACCTTATTCTGCTAAACTTTCTAAATTGCATAACAATTCTAATATAATAGCTTTTGGTGCTAGAGTAGTTGGAGTTGATTTAGCAAAAATGATTGTAAAAGAATGGATTGATGCTGGATTTGAAGGTGGAAGACATGCTAAAAGGGTTGGGCTTATTACAAAAATAGAGAACGGCGAAGAAATTTAATTTTTAAAATATATAATTAATTTTAATAAAAGGGCTTTGAGTTAACAAAAAAACTAAAGCCCTTTATTGTTTTATTTGTTATAAGCCTCTATTAAATTACTAATATGAATGTATAATAATATACACCGCTATCTAATAAATAATCTATTATCTCATCAGTATAATTATAATCTAATATTCTAGTATCATCTAAACTAATTCCATTTTCAACAAGCCATTTTACTAAATCATTATAAGCATAATTTCTATAATCAAGTTTAGGTATTAACATCAATACATTATTTCCATTTTCATCTTTGCTATTTATTCCTTTTAATAATAAATCTTTTATAGGCTCTAATCTTTGTTTTTCTTCTTCTCTTCTTTCTTTTTTGGAATTATCGGATATTCCATAATTTGCTAATTCATTGTCAATAGTTTTGTATAATATTTCATCAACTTCTGCTTCTGTGTAATTATTAATTGGATATTTATTTTTGAATTCAGGTTTTTTATTTCTTACAGCAGTTGTTTGGTTATTTATAATTTGATTTGTATTTTGTGCAGTATTATTATTGATTGTTATGTTTGTATTGTTATTAACTGTTGTATTGTTTTGTGTATTATCAGATTTATTATTGCAGCTTATTAAAAAGCTTAAAGCTGTTATCAATATAATTTTTTTCATAAAACTTCCTTAAATATTTTTAGAATATTGAAGGCATTATACTAACATATTTTTGAATTGTCAATTTTTATAGATGTATTATTAACTTTGACAAAATATAAAATTTTTATTATAATATATTAAAAATATATTAAAGGTTATAGAATGTCTAATCAATACAATAAAGAATTAATAAATGTATTAAAAAAGAAAAATAATATAGATCCTAAAAATTATGATGGTTCTTATGTATTAATACCAAAAGTTATAACCTTATTAAAAGAATCAAAATTAGAAAATTTAGATTATAAAGATTTAGATGCTATATATTTTTTATGCATAGGAGATTGGAGAATATCTCTTGATAAAAGAATAAAATATATATTAAATTCTAATTTAGAGGAAAATATAAAAACTCAAATTAAAATTTTAATTGATGAAGAAAAAAATAATAAAAACAGATATTTTAATAAAGAAAATGACAAAGATAGTTATGGTTTATTTGGAACTGGTAATTCTACATTCAAACAATATGAATCAATTATAAAAAAAGATGAAATATTAAAGTTTTTTAAGTTAATTATAGAAATAAATGATACTAATGATACTAATGATAGTATATTAAATAACATATTAGAGAGATATAGAAATTTAGATATAAAAGGATTAAAAAAAGGTTCATTAAGTCAATTTCTTCATTGTATAAAACCTAATGTATTTCCAATATTAAATAGTTTAGGAATAAAGATATATAAAAAAATAGGAATAGAAATTGATAAAGATGATTCTTTTAGTGGATATATTAATGATATAAAAAACATTAATAAGTTTATGAGAGAAAATAATTTTAATTTTAAGAATTACAGGGTTATAGATTTATTAAGACTTGAGGAATTCAATATGAATGATGAAATAACTACATTAAAAATAATTGATATTTTAAAACAGAAAAAACAAATTATATTACAAGGTGCCCCCGGTACGGGTAAAACTTATATAACTGCTGAAATTGCTGTATCTTTAATAGATGGAAATATACCAAATGATAGGAAATCACTTATAAATAGATATAAAGAATTAATTGATGGAAATCAAATATTTTTCACTACTTTTCATCAATCTATGGATTATGAAGAATTTGTTGAAGGTTTTAAGCCTATTTCTAATGATAATAATATTTATTATAAAGTAAAAGATGGCATATTTAAAGAAGCATGCAATAGCACAAAAACAGATAGAAATGAAGAACATAATAATCCTGTTGTATTAATAATAGATGAGATAAACAGAGGAAATATATCAAAAATATTTGGAGAGCTTATTACATTATTAGAATCAGATAAAAGAACAGGCTCTGAAAACGAAATAAAACTAATTTTACCTTATTCAAAGGAAATATTCTCTGTTCCTAATAATTTATATATAATAGGAACTATGAATACAACTGATAGAAGTATAGGATATATTGATTATGCTTTAAGAAGAAGATTTGCTTTTATACCTGTAAAGGCTCAAAAAGAAAAAATAGAAAATTATTATGAAGATGAGGATTTGAAAAAAATAGCTACAGATTTATTTGATAGTATAAAAGAAATAATAACTGAAAATTTGAATGATGAATTTGATATTGATGATATTATGATAGGACATAGTTATTTTATGGCTAAAGATATAGAAGAATTAAATATAAAATTAAATTATGAAATAAAACCATTATTGTTAGAATATTTAAAAGATGGTATATTACAAAATAGCAGTGAATTAAAAAATACTATTAAAAATCTAATAATAGAATGATTTATGAATGATATAAATAATAAATGCGAATGTAATTTTTGTAATGAAATTTTAGTAAAAGACCTTTTCAATACATTTATAGTAAAAGAAAACTCTCCTATCTTTTGTAGTAATTTTTTAAGAAGTATAGAAATATCAAAAGATAAAATAGTATCTGATTTAATAGATTATAAGACAAATAATCCTTTATTTTCCTACTATATAGGTGCTTTTTGGATAAATGAAACTCAAAGTTTAATAATAAAACCTAAAATAGAAAATATAGATTTTTTTAAAATGTTTAACAAATGTTTAGAATATTCTAATATTATAAAAGACTTTCATACAATATATGATATTAATTTTGATGAAAAAACAATTAAGCATAAAGATAATAATTTAATCAATAGTTTAGATATTTTAATAGTAATTCATTTTCTAAAATTATTGGAATTAGAACTGCATAATGGACTTAAAAGAAATTTTATAAAAAAAGAAGAAAATCTTCATTCAAAAATAAAAGGCAAAATTTTATTTTCAAATAATATAAAAAAGAATATTCTTAATAATAGAAATGATAGAATATACTGTTCTTATTTAGATTATGATATAAATTGCTTAGAAAATAGAATTTTAAAAAAGGCATTAAAAATATGCATTAGCAAAAATATAAAAAATAATTATTCTTATTGTATCTCATTTTTTAATGAAGTTTCTGATGATCTTCATTTATATGAATTAAATAAAGTAAAACTAAATCCTTTATATAAAAAATATAAAATTTTAATTGAGTTAGCAATAAAAATAATAAAAATTCAAAGATATAAAGATACTCATAATATAAACGAAGCTCCTCCATTTTATATTAATATGTCATTGCTATTTGAAAAATATGCTTATTCTTTATTAAGAGAAAAATTAAAAAATACAGAAAATAGTATTTTGTATCAAAAGTCATATTTAAATGGTAGATTTATACCTGACTTTATTATTAAGGGTAAAGATTATAATTATATAACAGATACTAAATATAAAGAAATTTATAGTAATTATTATGATAAAAATGATATAATGCAATTGTCAGCATATTCTCGCATAGTAAAAATTATAGAGGAATTTAAAGATGATAATGAATATCAAGAAAATAATTATACTCCAAAATGCTTAATCATATATTTAAACAATGATAATAATAACTTTGATTTTAATAATATGAAAGAAATTAAATATTTTATAAAATTTTATAAACTTCCAATAAGCTTACCTTTATTTTAATAAATTAAAATTACATTTATGAATAAACAAAAAATTAGAAAATAAAATTATATATATCAAAAATTTATTTATTAATTACTTTCTCTAAATCTTCTTTTATACTCAAAGCCATTTTGTCATCGAAACTTGAAAACGAATTCTTTGTGTATAATATGTTCTTGTCGCTGTCAATTACTATTATCCAAGGAAGCCATTTAACATTATACTCATCAGAAATATTTTTGTATTTATCAACATCAACTTCAGTGAAAATTAAATTGTTGTCTATAAATTTTTTTAGCTCTTCATTTACAAATACTTTCTCTTTAAGCTCATAACAATTCGCACACCAAACAGCAGAGAAATCTATTAGTATTGGCTTGTTATTTTGTTTTGAAAGCTCTAATGCTTCAGTGTATGATACAGTATTTGAAACTTCATTTTTTTGTTTTATAAATCCATAAACAGAGCCTAATGCTATAGATATTATAAGCACAGAAACAAATATTTTTTTCTCTAATGCACTCAACATTGCAGTTTTATTTTTTATTATATAAACTAATAGAGCAAATACTAATATCGTAGCAGATGCTAGTATATAACTTATTTTATTAAATCCTAAAACACCAAAAAGTATATTAGCATAATAGAAACTTATTATCATCATTAGGAAAGTGAAAATATATTTAACATATACCATCCAAGTTCCAGCTTTAGGCATTTTTGTAAGTATTGAAGCGAATGCACCAAGAACAAATAATACGGAAGCAAATCCCAAAGCATAAACAGCCATATAAAGAGTAGCAAATACAGGATTAAGAAAACCTATTTCTAATATAACTGCTATTATAGGAGCAGCACATGGAGTGGCAACTATTCCAGCAAGAAGTCCCATTATATATTTATGGAATATTGATTGATTTTTTTTGCTGTATGCATTTGTTTTTGCAGACTGTAAGAAACTAGGAGCTTTAATCTCATAAAATCCAGCCATTGAAAAAGTAAAGTATAAAAAGAGCAGCACCAATATTGTTAAAATAATAGGGTTATATCCAATACTTCCAAATAGAATAGTTTTATGAAAAGCAAATCCAGCCACAGAAACTATAGCACCTAAAAGAGTGTATGTTGTGATTACTCCTAATGCAAATAAAAGCGAAGCTAATAAACTTGATTTTTTATTATTTTTATCATCACTTGTAGTTCCTAAAATAGATACTGTAATTGAGAGTAGAGGATAAGTACAAGGTAAAAGCACAGATGCAAGTCCCGCTGCAAATATTAAAATCAATGTTATAAATATATTATTGCTTCCTTTTATGTAGTTTTCTATAGAAGTAGCATTCTCTGGTTTTTCATCTGTTATATTAGCATTTGGTATATCAATTTCTTCACCGTATATTACTTTACTTTGAGGCTGTAAGCATACATTGTCTTTTGCTGAGCATAATTGATAGCTTGTTTTGATAAAGTTGATTTTATTTATATCAATGTTATTTAGTATAAACTCTTGTTCACCTTTTATTATAATGTCATCATGATAATTTTCACCTTTAGGATATGTTGTATTTATTTCTTTATTGTCTGCAAAAAATAATATTTTATTTGCTATTTTAGATTCTAAATAAGCATAATAACCATCTGGTATATTTGCTTTTACTATAATTTTATTATCATTAGTTAATAGATTAAAACTAATTATAGCTTCTGTATTTTTATTAAGTAAACTATTAAAGTTCTGACTATAAGCTGTCAAATTAAAAATTATAAATAAAAAAATATATATCTTTCTCATGCTCTCTCCATAAAATTAATATATATAAAATAAAATAATTGTCAATTTAAGAACTATAAAAAAGAAAGTAAAAACTATTTTTTTAAAGCATTATTGAGTGCATAATATCCTGCATATGTAAGATTATATATTTTTGTAAAGCCCAATTTATACATACGCATACAAGCCATAGCTGACCTAGAACCGCTTGCACAATAAACTATATATTCTTTATCTTTATCTAATTTAGACATTTTGTTATTAAAATTACTATCATCTAAAGCTATATTTATACTGTTCTTTATGTATCCGCTATATTGCACTTCCTGATAGCTTCTTACATCTATTAAGCCTATATTTTTATTGTTGTTATATAAGTCTACCGCTTCATTAAGTTTTATGTTTTTATATTACCTTTACTCATGATTGTAAATATTATTTTCTTTACAAAAGTTATTATTATAAAAACTGTTATTAATAATATAATTAATGATAATGTATTGTTCATTTTTAATATACCACATATATGTATATTTAATTATATAAAAAATATAAAAAAAATTCAATAGCTTAAATAAATATCTTTTTAATACATATTTGTTTCTATATATTTTACTAATTTAAATTATGAGAATAACTAGTTTTAAACTATAAAGTTGAAATATTGATATTTTTCATACTTAACTATATATAGTGCACAGGTGCCAAACATATTGCAGTTAAGAATTCCTTAATTTATTAAAGTAAACAAAAGGCGTATTATAATTTAAAGCAGAATGTATTCGTTTATAATTGAAAAAATAATTATATTTTTGTATATTTTTATTTGCTTTCTCTAAAGTTAATTCTTGTGTACAAAAATCATAAAATTCTTTTTGGTCTCGGTTGTGTGTACTTTCTACTACACCATCGCTGTGCGTGCCTGCGGCA
>NZ_SAXY01000020.1 GCF_008016535.1 Brachyspira pilosicoli | reverse complement strand
AATTAAAAGAATATACACATTTTTATAACAATCAAAGATTGATTTCTTCGTTAGGTTATATTACAATCAAAGAAAGAATCAAAAATATTATAGCAAGTAAAAGTACAATATCTATGGCTCCATGACAATTAATAATGAAAAAGTTTTATTTGTTTTTAGTATTGTTAAGTTTTTTTAGCTCAGGCTATATATTTTTTGATGATGACAGCGGACATTTTAATCAAATACCTTATGAAAGTATACCAGATTTATCAAAAGAATTTATAGAAAATAATTTTAATGATTATACTATTCATAATACTTTAATGAGCGGCAATACTTATATTGTAGTGTTTAAAGGCGGAAGTTCCATTCATTTTAATTATAAAGGCGAATGGATTAATATTATAGGCAATAGAAATATAATATCATTTGAAAGGGCAAATAAGTTTATTCCTTCAAATATTATAAATACTCTTAAATCAAAATATAATAAAATAAACTCAATATATAAGAAATCTAAAGGCTATCAATTTAAAGTTGATGATGAAAAAATAGTTTCTTTTGATAAAGAAGGAAATATAATTTAAAACAATTAATGATTAGATTGACAAAAGATTTTGTTTTATTATAATATTATTAATGATATCTTAATAGTTAATAAAAAGGCAACAAAATGAAAAAAATACTTATAATATCTTCAGAATATACTGGTCATGGTCATAAAAGTGTACATACTGCACTTATTCAGGGGTTTGAGAGATTATATAAAGATAGTGTTGAAATAAAAGTGATAAATGGTTTTACTTTGGGAGGACCTGATTTGTCAGTAGCTGAAAGACTTTATAATCAGTGTGTGAAATATTTTCCTAAACTTTGGGAAAATATTTTTAAGTTTTCATTTAAAAATAAAGATTTTATTAATAAAAATAATTCTATAACAATTAAGAGAAGTTTTTTAAAGATTTATAAAGAGTATCAGCCAGATTTAATTTTAAATGTTCATCCTCTTTTTAGCGGAAGTTTATTAAATATAATAGAGAAGAAAAAGTTAGATGTAAAGTTTTTCATACTTATTACAGATTTAATTACAATCACAAAGATTTGGTTTGATAACAGAGCAGATAAGATAATAAGCCCATCAAAAGAAGCTACAGAGTATATGGTAAAAAATGGAATAGATAGAGAAAAAGTTATAACATTTGGACTTCCTGTAAGAGATGGTTTTACTGCACCTTTTTCAAGTAAAGAAGAGCTTATTAAAAATACAAATATTAACGGAAAATTAAAAATATTAATACTTAATAATTCTGAAAAAACTAAAAGACTTTTATATATAATAAAAAATCTTTACAGCAGATATAATTGCGAAGTTACAATAGTATGCGGAAGAAATAAGCGTACATATGATAAGTTAAATAAGTTTTATTCTTCAAGAAGTTATAGTCCACAGATAATAGGCTACACACAAGAGATAGCAAAACTTTTTCATAATAATGATATATTGATAACAAGGTCAGGTCCTACAGCTATAATAGAAGCCGTTAATTGTATTATTCCAATAGTATCTATGGGAGCTTTGCCCGGTCAGGAAGAGGAGAACCCAATTTATATACAGCAAAATGGTTTAGGTTTAGATTCAAAATCTACAGATGATATATTTAATAAGATAGATTTACTTATCTCTAATAATAGAGAAAAACTTGTAAAAATGCGAGAAGCACAATTTGATTATTACGGCAGAGATGTAAGAGATAATATTGTTAAATATTTAGCAGATAATATTTAATATTATTTTTTAATATTACCATCAAAGTCTATATAGATTTTTTTTCTATTTTTAAATTCAATTTTGTAATCTTTACTTCTTTTTTGTATATATATAACTTTTTCATTTGGGTATTCTTTTTTTATGGCATTTTTTACATTATCTTCAACATATTCTATAGATATTTCATCTCCGCCTCCGCTTATAGTATTCCATTCTCCTTTGCTGTTTACATATATTTTTAATCCGCCTTTAAATATTAAAATATATGTATCAGACATTTCAGAAGCTCTATATAAATAGTTATCTGGAAAATATTTATCAGCAAATGCTATAGCATTTTTAGGAACCTCACTTATTGCAGCTGATCTTGAATATGCATATATTGCAGTGATAGATAATATAGTAATTATATATATTATTTTTTTCATTGTTTGTCCTCCTTTATTTTAAAACATTATATACTGTAAAGAAAATATTTGCTATAGTTTTACATTTCCAGCAATATAATATCTTCCGTCTGTAGCACCCTGAAAACCAACATTAAACTCTGCAGGACCAGCCTTGAACTTACCAAATAGAGCATATTCTAAATATATCTTAGCCTCTCTATCTTTTATATGCACCATTTCTCTTAGAGCAATATTAAGCATATACCATTCGAACCCTTGTTCTAATCTTATATAATGAGCATCATTTTCACTCCAAGTATATTCAGCAATAGCATTAAGCCAAATAGTTTCATTCATAAGAGGGAATCTAAAAGTAGCAGAAGCCTGAACCAATGATTCAAATAAGTTTATATGATAATTTTGAGGCTCTATTCTGTTTTCATGCTCATAAAGGAATCTGAACTCTATATTTGGTATATTAAATCTAAGTAAAAATGCTTTTGGTATGCTATGTCTAAAATCGCCTTGAGAATATGCTATCTCATAATGATTGCCTATAAAACCAACTCTTATACCGGGACCATTTAATACTTGAGGTATATAATAATCAGGAGTGTCTATATACGCAGGGTTTTGTGTGGTATCATAATAATGCGGCATAAGCATAAATGTTGTTGTATTAATATCAAAGGTAGCTTTTCCTCTTGCAGAAACTAATATTCTATCTACAAATACAGCCTGTACACCTCCATCATATATCCCTCCATTTCCTCTTATATATGGATAATTTATTTCTGGGCTATGGGTATCAAAATATCCGTAAGCCGTGATAAAACCTGTAAATTGTATATAATCATTATGAAAAGTTTGACCAATAGTAGCAAATGTATCTCTCATATTAAAAGTATTTGTAAGTATTGCATAAGAGAAAGTTGAAACTAAATGAAATTCTAATGGGTATTTCTCAAAGAAACTTAAATTTGTATCGTTAGGATTTGGTAAAGTTCTTTTATAATCATCTCTAAAATAGTCTGGTTTTATATATTGAGGAAGTTCATTGTTTCCTTCTCTTCCTATAAACATGTCAAAGGCATTTGGAAGCGGCGGCATTATTGCATTGGTGTATGCTGTTTGTGCGTTTACAATTGAAGAAGTTATTATTAAAACAAGACAAGAAAAAGTAAATATTTTTTTCATAAATAGAATCCAATAATAAAATATTGTGATATTATATATATAAAAATTTTATTGTCAATTTAAGATATTAAGACATCTTAAAAAAAACAATGTAACCTCAACACCTAATTTATTTTCCATGCTTCTATAGGCGTATAGTTGTCTAGAACGCATATACTCATATTTTAATCCTATAGTAAATCTGTAAATCTCTACTCCAATCCCTAAAGCTATAGACGGATATAATTTATTATAACTATTTATAATCTTATAACCATCAGGATTTGCTGTCCTTTCAACTGTATTTATTCTATCATAATTAAGCCCTAAATAAATACCTGTTATTAAACTTATCTCCCCCCATAATGGATATCTAAAATCTGTACCATAATGTAAACTAAATAGATTTATAAAATTAGATTCATTAAAACCTGTCATGGCAAAAGAAAATCCTCCATAAAAACTAAAATATCCATATTTGTAATAAAGAGAAAAATGCATAAGCTCCATGCTGGAATCTCTAAACTCTTCCGTATTTCTATCATAAAGTTTATCATCACCAAGTATGTCCCCTCCTATATGAGTGCATATATGACGAATAGGAGTAAATCTAAATCTTAATGTATCATTATATATATAATCAAAATATAACTCTACTTGCATATAAGTGCCATAAAATAAACTCTCTCCATAAAAAACACTGCTATTAGGTTTATAAATAGATAAAAAAAACTGAGTAAGATAACCAACACCTATTCTAAATCTATGTTTATCTTTGTAATTAAAAGCTATAGGATAAATCTCGGAAGCTAAAGTAGGCTGATGAAAAAAAGCCATATTGTTAAAATTGTAATTAGGATTGCTATACATCTCCTCTATATTGAATATATCCCCTATCCAATATTTACTATTATAAACATAAGGGTCTAACCAACCATATAAATATTTATCAGTATCATAAACTCTAAAAGGATTAAATGTCCATTTAGATTTTACTTCCTTTGTATGAGAATCCATAACTTCATTATTTTGTGAGTACAAAGATAATGAAAGAAATAAAAATATTAAAAAAAAGAATTTTAATCTCATAAAATATATAACCATTAAAATTTTACACTATTTAGAGAATTAGCTATTCTAATTAAAGAATCTTCCAAATAGGAAATAGGAAATGTGTAATTCAATATAAAATAATAGCCATTATTGGCTTCAAAAATTGTATAAAGTATGCTAGTAGCATTGTCTATATTAATTTTAAACTGAATATTTTTTATTCCATTAATAGTATAATATTCTTCTGTAAAATTATTTCCATTATTCATCTTTCTTATAAAACTAATTAAAGAATTAAGATTATCTCCATCCTTTTTAGTATATCCTGCTAAACATGTTATTTTTATCTTCTCATCTATAAACATGCTATCAATATCAAAATAACCTTTCCCATAACCTGTTTTAGAAATTATATTATCTCTCTCTTCATCTGCTAATTTAATAGAATTTATTGGGGGAATAAAACTTACAGAAGCATTTGTAACAAAATATCTTTCATTAGTAGAAATATCACTTCCAAACTCTAATTTCTTAAAATTAATTTCTTTGTTAAAAAATAAATCTGCATAATTTGTTGTATCATTATTATAAGCTTTATTTATATTCTCTTTTTTATTGCAGCTTAATAATAAGAAGAAGATTAATAATAAATAAAAAATGTTTCTTTTCATCAATACTTACCTAAATTAATAATTAGGACTATCATAAAACTTTTATAATAGTCCATAAATAATTAAATTTTATTTAGTAACAGTTACTGTTCTGCTTTGGAAAGTAACAATACCTGTTAAAATATTCAAGAAAAAGTCCCCAGCATTTTGTCTAGTATATATCTCATAATCTTTTGCATTACCTGCTAATTCTTTAGTATCTACAAATCCAACAGGAACCAATCCCCATAAAGCATACCATTGTTTTCTTTCCACCTTAATACCAGTTTGAGGCCCATTACCAACTATATGCCTATGTTGTGATATACAAGAAGTTGCAAATAATGCCACAACAAACATTAGAATAATAAACTTTTTCATTTTTTATCTCCTTTTTTTAATTATGGCGAAATCACTGCTCATAATATAATTGATTTTATATAATAAAATATCATATTTAGAGATATAATATTTCATCATCAAAATAAAGAATTTATGCAATGCCGAAAGAAAAGGCATAAAAATAAAGTATAAATTTTCGTTAAGACTGTAGACTGTAGACTGTAGACTGTAGACTGTCTATAATTTGCATCAATTTAATGTATTTCATATAACACTAATTTAACATAAATTAATTTTTATGTCAATTAAATTTATTATTAAAGATGTTTAGGAGTATGAGATATTGGACATTTTTTAGTATAAAAAAAGCAGTATCCTTGTTATAATATTTTGATATAGAAAACAAATAAAAGGATGCTACTATGAAAAAAGATTATAGCACAGAATTTAAATTATTTATAGTGGATGAAGCATTAGAAACTAAAAATATTAAAAGATTTCTAAAGATAGAAGAAATACCTAAATCTACTTTTTATGCTTGGCTTAAGAAATATAAAGACACTGGAACTGTCGCTAATTTTAGCACCAGACCAAAAACTTCTCCAAATATCTTTAATAATCAAAAAGCTATTAATTTAATTATTGAACTCTATACTGAAGAGTATAGGGGAAAACATTATATTAAAGCATATTTAAATCGTAAAGGCATTAAGATAGGGGTTACAGCTATAGAGAATGTACTAAAAAGAAATAATCTTTGGAGATACAAAATAAAAAAGAAAAAGAAGCGATATGATAAACGAAAATTTGTCTCTAAAATACAAAAAGAGGGCAAAATAGTTCAAATAGATACTAAATATATCAAATTAGGCAGAAAAAGAGTTTATCAATTCACTGCTGTAGATTTAGCTACTCGTTATAGTTGGAGGCAAATCTATGAGGATAAAACACCTTATAGTGCTTTATCTTTCTTAAAATATGTCTTAAAAACTTCACCTTTTAAGATACAATCTATACAGACCGATAATGGTATAGAATATACATACCGCTGTATCAATACCTCTAAAATCAATATTTTTGATGAATACTGCTTAAAAAATAAATTAGAGAGGAGATATATTCCTATAGCAACACCAAGATATAACGGCGTAGTAGAAAGAGTACACGGCATAGACGAAAGAGAGTTTTATTCACGATTAAATAAAAATATCACAGTAGAATTATTGAGAGAAAAATTAAAAGAATATACACATTTTTATAACAATCAAAGATTGATTTCTTCGTTATTGTATATTACAATCAAAGAAAGAATCAAAAATATTATAGCAAGTAAAAGTACAATATCTATGGCTCCATGACATTTTGAAACAAGTCTATTGTATATAAATAATAATATTTAATTTGACTTTTATGTATTTTGTAGTAAAATGTATAGGTTGATATATAAGAATATTAACCCAAAAATCACATATTTTAATAATAAAGGAGAATAAAACTGTGAAACTCCCAAAAGTCAATGATTTAGGATTTTTCGAGATCCGTCTCGAAAGTATCGGTGGAATGGGTGCTAATAGTGCTGGTAAAATGCTTGCAGAAGTAGGCGTTTTAACACAAGGTTTCTATGGTGCTGCATTCTCAAGTTATGGTTCAGAAAAAAAAGGTTCTCCAGTAAAATCTTTTGTAAGGTTTTCAGAAACTGAAGTTAGAGTAAACTCTACTGTAGAAGAACCGCATGTAGTGGCAGTGTTCCACATGAATCTTCTTAAAAACCCTCTTACATTAGCTGGTGTTAAAGAAGATGCTATTGTTATTTTTAACACTAATAAAACACCTGATGAGGCAAGAGATTTTGCTAAATTACATGGCGGTAAAGTAGTTTGTGTTGATGCAATTAAAATCGCTAATGATTTAAAACTTCCTTCACAAGCTGCTAATACTATCATAATGGGTGCTATGGTTAATCAGCTTGACTTTATAGATTCTTCTAAATTTGAAGAGCAAATTAGAAAACAATTCGGCGGAAGAAAAGCTGAATTAGTTGAGCCAAATATTGAAGCTTTCAGAAGAGGCGGAAGCGATTCTGTTGTTAAAGAATTCAAAGCTGACGGAAAATATCCATACATTCCTTATAAAAAACCAGAACCTGTATTTGGTAAAAATAACCAATTAACAGGCGGTTATATCAGTGCTGCTGGTAACTCTACTTTAAAAGATTTACAAGTTACTCGTACTGGTAATATACCTGTATTCAATCCTGCTAACTGTATTGATTGTGCTAACTGTGAAGTTGTTTGTCCAGACCTTTGTATCGTTTGGGAAAAAGGACCAGACAGGAAAGACCCTAATAAAATTGCTATGAATATGATGGGTATTGATTATCAATATTGTAAAGGTTGTTTAAAATGCGTTAGAGCTTGCCCTAAAGGACCTTATTCTGGTAAATTTGAAAAAGATCAGCAGGCTTTAAGAATAGAAGTAGAAGCTAATTGTGATGTTGATAAACTTACATACAGACGTTATAAAAAATAATAAGGAGCGTATAAATGGCACAAAAATATAATCTTGCTGAGCAAGAAAACATACTTGAAAGTGGTAATGAATTAGCAGCCATTGCAGCCGCTCAAATCAATTATCACGTTATGGGTTATTACCCAATCACTCCATCTACTCAAATTGCTGAGTACTTAGATGAAATGAAAGCTAATGGCAGACATACTGTTTGCATGATTCCTGGTGACGGTGAACATGGTGCAGCTGGTATTTGTTATGGTGCTGCTACTGCAGGCGGTAGAGTATTTAATGCTACTTCTGCTAACGGTTTACTTTTTGCTATGGAACAATTACCTGTTCAAGCTGGTACTAGATTCCCTATGGTATTAAACGTTGTAAACAGAACTGTTTCTGGTCCATTAGATATTAAATGTGACCAATCTGATATAATGATGGCTCTTAACACTGGTTGGATTATCATTATGGCTCATACTACTCAGATGGTTTATGACTTCAATATATTTGCATTAAAAATTGCTGAGAAAGCTAAACTTCCTATCATTGTTTCTTCTGATGGATTCTTTACTTCTCACCAAAAGAAAAAAATTCACCTTTTCAAAAACGATAAAGATGTTCAAGACTTCTTAGGTAAATATACTCCTGAAGTTACTTCTGTTGAGCCTATTAAGAATCCTGTTACTATTGGGCCTTACATGAATGAAGATGAATTAACAGGTAGTAAATTACAACTTTCTCAAGCTTTAGAAGATTCTAGAGCTATTATTGCTGAAGTTTTTGAAGAGTTTGCTTCTCTTTCTGGAAGAAAATACTCTCCTATAGAAACTTATAATATGGAGAATGCTGAAGTTGCTTTAATGCTCTGCGGTTCTTCTTATGAAACTGGTACTTTGGCTGTTGATGAAATGAGAAAAGCTAACCCTAATCTTAAAATAGGTGCTTTTGCTATTACTCAAATTCGTCCTTTCCCTGAAAAAGAATTACAAAAATTATTAGCTAATGTTAAAGTAGTTGTTGTAGGTGACAGACAAGACAGTTATTCTGGTATGGGCGGTAATATGTCTACTGAGATTAGAGCTGCTCTTAAAAATGATCCTAACAACAAATCTTCTATTGTCAGCAGAGTTTATGGTCTTGGCGGTACTGAGTTTACTCTTGACAAAGCTAAAGAATTATTCGAATTGGGTTTAAAAGAATTAGCTAAAGCTGGTTCTGTTGAAAAACACTCTTATTTAGAACAATATATGGGTGACCCTAACGTTAAAATGAAACCTATACATGAACCTTTAACTTTAGAGAGTCAAAAATCAGGCATCACTGTTACTATGAATAAACAAACTCATAAACTTGATGTTAAAGTTCCACCTCTTAGAGAATTAACTGGTAAAGCTTATCGTTATGCTCAAGGTCATGGTGCTTGTAACGGTTGTGGTATTTTCTCTGGTATCAATACTTTCATGAAAGGTATAGAAGGTGCTGTTGTACTTTTGGTACATACTGGTTGTTCTATGGTTGTTACTACTGGTTATCCTTACAGCTCTTATAGAACTACTTATGTTCACAACTTATTCCAAAACGGTGCTGCTACTCTTTCTGGTATTGTAGAAATGTATCATGAGAGAAAAAGAAGAGGAGAAATTGACGGACCAGAAGATCCTACTTTCATAATGGTTACTGGTGACGGCGGTCATGATATAGGTATGGGACCTTCTATTGGTGCTGCTATTAGAAATCACAAAATGATTATCTTAGAATATGATAATGAAGGATACATGAACACTGGTAACCAATTATCATTCTCTACTCCATTAGGACATAGAACTTCTACTTCTAACGTTGGTAAAGCTGAAGTTGGTAAACAATTCGGTCACAAAGACGTAGCTCAAATATTTAATGGCTGTCATATACCTTATATTGCTACTGGTTGTGAAGCTTATCCTTTAGATTTAGTTAAAAAAGCTGCTAAAGCTCAATGGTATGCTAATAATGTTGGTACTGCTTTCGTTAAACTTCTTATCACTTGTCCATTAAACTGGAAAACTCCTGATGATATGGGTAAAGATATTATTAAAGCTGCTGTTGACTGTTGTTTCTTCCCATTATATGAGGTTGAACAAGGTGTTACTACTATCACTAATATGGTAGCTGATGACAAAAAACAACCTGTTACTGAATGGTTAAAATTAATGGGTAAAACTAAACACCTTCTTAAACATCAAGACATACTTGATAAATTCCAAGCAGATGTTGATAACAGATGGGCTCGCTTAAAAGCTATGCATGAAAGTCCTGTTCTATAATAAATTAATAGCTTAGAATATAAATAAAAAAATGGCTGTTTACTATAATTAAGGTAGGCAGTCATTTTTTATTATAGAAATACTATAAAAAATTTATTATTTATAAATTTATTACATTGATTATTTATGAATTTATAATATAATAAGAAATGATATGTTTATAGGATTATTTTATGTATATCAAAAAATTAGAATACATTAATATTTTAGAAAAAATCAAAAATATTTATTTAAAATATTCTACCGATAAAGCAATTATAAATAATATTGATGATACTATTAAATGCTTAGAAGAATATAAGCTTAAAATTGTTCTTATAGGGAAATTTAATGCTGGTAAAACTTGTATATTAAATACTTTATTAAATAGATATGTTTTGGAGGAAAATACTTCTCCTGAAACATCAATAGCTACTGAATTATTTTATACAGATAAAAATGAACATGCTGAGTTTTTAAAAAAGGATACTAGCATATTAAAATTATCATTAGATGAAGCTTTAAATACAAAAGTAAGCAGCAGAGATTTCTATTATGCTAAATATTATGTAAATAATAATTTTTTATTAGAAAATAATAATATAATTTTTGTTGATATGCCTGGAATTAATTCTAATATTGAAGATCATAATAAAGCTATAATACAGTATATAGATCAGGCAGGAGGATATATTTTTGTTATAAGCAGTGAAGATGGAGACATAAATAATGAGAGTATTGGTTTTTTAAAAGAAATAAAAAACTATAATTCTTGTTTGGCAGTTGCTATAACTAAATCTGATAGAAAGTTAAAAGATATAGAAAATATAAAAAATAAAATAAAAGATACTGTTGAAAATATATTTAAAGAAAAGATAGAGTGTGTTTACTTTAATAGAGATGATAATGATATTAAAGAAAAAATTCTTCATTTAGTGAATTCTATGAATTTTGATGTTATTTTTGAGAGTAAATTCAAGCCTTTATTGTTAAATATAAAATCTAATATTTCAGTATATTTAGAAAGTATTAAAGATGGTTTATATTTCAATGATTATGAATTGAACAATCAAATTAGAAATTTGGAGCAAGAAAAAAAAGATATAGAAGAACAAATAACTAGGCAAGAATATAAACTACACAATAAAATATTTAATGAAGACATACCAAATATATTGGTTGACTTTGAAAGAGAATTAGTCAACAATGCAAAATTCCTAGCTAGCTATGCTGCAAATGGAGATGCTAAGAAATTTGAACAATCTGTAATTGATATATTAAGACCTATTTGGGTATCATCTGTTAATAACACTTTTAATAATAGTTTTCATCATTTTGTACAAGGACTGGAAATAAAAACTAAAGGTATTATTGAAGCTAAAAATATTACAAATCGTATAAAAAATGTTTTTAGCTCTGTTACTCAAATATCCAAACATATAGAAGAAAATACAAAAAAAATAAAAAAATCAGATAATGATGACAATAGTATAAAATATAGTAAAGAAACAAAAAATTTATTAGCAGGATTAGCTATAGCTACAGATGTTGTTGCACCATGGATGGAACTTATAATAGTATTTTTACCAGATATTCTAAATTTAGTCTTTTCTATTGAAAGCAAATTGAAGTTAGATGATTTAGAATCAAAAATTGTTGTAGATGTGATTCCTCAGATTGTAAACCGAGTTAAAATAGATATTGATAATAATTTTAAAGAAATGGAAACTGAAGGAATAAAAAAAATTAAAGAAGAGGCTAAAAAATTAATACAATCAAAAGAAGATGCTATAAATTCTATAAAAAATAAATCTGAAGAAGAAAGAAAAAAATATGAAACAAATTTATCTCAATTAAATATAGATATAGAAAATATAAATAATATAATGATATGAGGATTATTATGTATAATATGAATGATAAAGATAATAAATTTATTAATGCTATAAACACTATAATTACTAATTTTGAAAACATAAAATTTGTTCAATCTAATAACATAGAAAGTTTAATTAGTAGTTGTAAATTAATAGAAAATGATATAAATAAAATAAAATCTGATAATAGATTATTGAAAATAGGTATTATCGGTAAAATGAAAGCAGGAAAGTCTTCTTTCGTTAATGCATTACTTTTTGATGGTAATAATATACTTCCTACAGCCGCTACTCCTAAAACGGCTAATTTAACCAGAATTAATTTTGGGGAGAAAGAGTATATTAAAGTTACTTTTTATAATGAGGATGAATGGAAAAACATAGAAGATAAGGCATATAAATTTAAGAGTATAAAAGAAGAAGAAAACAAAATACAAGCAAAAGATGATGAAATGTATAATCAAAATTTAATTAATCCAAATACTCCATTCTACAAAGAATTAGAAAGTTCTTATGAAATTTATAATATGATTTTTACTAAAAATCGCAAAGGTATTTTAGACAAATTAGGTAAAGAAGAAATTTTAGGTGAAAATGAAGCTTCAGCTATTGGAGAAATAATGAATGCTTATGTAGGGGAAGATGGAATATATACACCTATTGTTAAAAATGTTGAAGTATATATTAAAGTTAATGATGAAGATCTTAAAGATATTCAAATAGTTGATACACCAGGATTGGATGACACTGTTCTCTCTAGAAGTTTAGTAACAGAAATTTTTTTATCTGAGTGTCATGTTGTTTTTGTGTTATCACAATCTTCTAGTTTTTTAGATGCTTCAGATATGCAGTTAATTATTTAAAGATTACCATCTGCTGCAGTGAATCATATATTTGTAGTTGGCAGCATGTTAGATTTTGCATTATTAGATTACAATGAAAGAGGTAATACTCGTAATTTAGATTTTAATAAAGTGCTTTCTATAACTGTAAAAAGTTTAAGAGAAAATGCTAGCGAACAAATTAAAAATTATTTTAGTGATAAGTATAATGTAGCGGAAAAATTAAAAGATTCTCTACCTCCTAAATTTATATCTTCTATGTTCTATAGAGCTGGTATTTGTAAAAAAAATAATTTAGATTATCCTCCTGATGTTAATGATGCTATTAATAATATGAAAGAAAAGTTTTATAATTTTGATGAATCTTATAAAAATTTATTCACATTGGCTGGAATTGATAGTATTAAATTAAAATGTTTAATCCCCATAATCGAAGAAAAAGATAAGATTATAGAAACTAAAATTAATGAATATACAGATGTAAAGATTGCACAAGTATTGAGAGAATTGGAAGACATTAATATTATTTTAACTAATAATTTAGATAAAATAGAGAATGCTGATATAAGAGGTTTGGAAGAAGAAAAAGAAAATATTATTAAAAAACTTAATTCACTTAGAATAAGAATTCAATCTACATTTGATAGTGTTAATACAGATTCAAAAAAGTATATTAATTTAATAAAAGATAGAATTCATAAGGAAATGTTTAATTTTGAAGAATTAAAAGAAGATGTTCATAAATATAATAAGCAGGAAAAGAGAAAAACGGGTATTTTTGGGTTAAAAACAGAGTATTATAATATTACAATAACAGAAAAAACTGTAGCTCTTTCTGAGGTATCTAATAATTTTAGTAAGTATGCAAATAAATGTTATAAAATTATTAATGATGAATTTAATAAATTATTTGATATTCAGGAACTAAGAAGAAGTATTAAAGGAATAGTTGTGGATATTGTTGATAAAAAAAGTAAAAATTTTAATGAAAATGATATAATAATGCCTATAGAAAATGCATTAAAGAAAATAACAATACCTGAAATAAAAATAGAATATAAAAAATATATAGATGAAATTGTTAACGTTTTTTCTTCGTCTGGATTATTAAAAGGAAATGATGTAGCAGATTTGAAGTTTCAATATTCTAGATTATTGGATAGTATGAGAGAAGATATACAAAATAATTTAGATACTATAAATAAAAAGATAGAAAATAATTTAAATATTATATCATCTAATTTTGTAGATGAAATTTCAAAAGATTTAGAAAATAATATAAATAATATTATAAAGAGTTTAGGCAATAAAGAAAAAGCTATTGAAGAATATAAAAAATACATAGATATTGTAAAAAAATCTAAGGCTTTGTTAAATGAAATAAATTAATTTAAAGGTATAAAATGGGATTTAATGATATAAATGAGGCAGATGATATTAATGATGTTACTAATAACTATAATTATGAAGATGATAGAGATACTATTTTAAATGATCCAATTAAAAGTATCGAATTAATATCTAAAATTTCTTCTATACAAAAAAATACTTTTTATAAAGATTTTCAGATTTTGAATAGAACTTTAAATACTAGTTTTATGAATTCTTTTTCTTCTATAAGATTAGGTGGCGAAATTAAATTATATAATGAGCTTTTAAATATTAGTGATAAAATTAGCAAAAGCAACAGAATGATATCTTTACAAAATAAAACAGTAATTGGAATAGGTGGGAAATTTAGTTCTGGTAAATCTAGATTTATTAATTCTATTATGAATTTATACATTTTACCTGAAGCACAAGTACCAACTACTTCAATTCCTACATATATAATAAATGGTAAGGAACAAGAGATAAAAGCATTTACTAAGAATAATACTGAAATCATACTTACTAAAGAAGAATTAGAGGCACTAACACATAAATTTTATAAAAAATATAAAATAGGTTTTAGATATATAATAGATAATATTCTAATTTCTTCTAGTAGTTTCCCATATAAAAATGTTGCTATATTGGATACACCAGGATACTCTAAAGATGATTCTAATATCAATAGCAATAAAATAGCAGATGCTGAGCAGGCTAGAGAACAATTAAGAGGGTCAGATTTTATTATATGGCTAATGAAGATTAAAGATGGGGTTATTGATAATAAAGATGTTGAGTTCATAAAAACATTAAATTATAAAAATGATATATTATTTATATTTAATAAATGCGATGAAGCATATCCAAATCCTAATAATGCTAAAGCTATGTATGATAGTATAGATAAAACTAAAATAATTCTAAAAGAAAATAAGATCAAATTTTATGATGTAATACCATATTCTTCAAAAGAATATTATAATACCAAATATGACAAAGAGGCAAAATTATTAAAATTCCTAGATGATGCTGAGAGTTATCAAAATAAAAATGAAGATATTATGAGAAATATTTATAATATAGTTACTACAATTAATAAAAAAATGGATAATATGCTTACAGATTATTTCAAAATGAAAGATATGATATCAAAGAATATTTATATTTCAGAAGAGCCTTTATATATAAAGGCATTAACTGCTTTGTATTTCGATATTTCTAATTATATTAGTAATATCAAGCTTTCAAAGTATAAATTTAAAGATGTATCTAATAAGATTTATACATCTTTTTCTAATATAGTAAAAAAGGGTTAAAAATATGAATGATGTAGAAAAAGACATAAATATATTATCTAACTTTTTTATTGAAAATAAAGATATTGCATCAGAATTTGAAGAATATTCTAATATTATAGAGGATAATATATATAATAAATTATTTAATTCTTTTAATAAAACTTTTTATACTAGAAAACAAGATTTTATATATGAGTGTTCTAATATAATAGAAAGCATAAAATTTTTAATAAAAATCCCTGAATTAATTGGAAAAACAATAGTTGGAATTATTCCAAATAATAAAGATGAGTCATATTTAAATATAATGCATAGTTTTTACAATAAAAAAATATATAATTATATGTTTCCAATTGTTATATACAATGGAAATGAAAATGATGAAGTAAGAATAATTAATAATATAGATAATATTGTGATGATGGATAGAAAAGATTATTACCATATTACAAAAAAAAGTTTTGATTATAAATTAAATTTAAAAAGTTTTGTAAAGTGTGCGGCTATTTCTGAAAATATTAATTTATCAAATACGGTGTTCATTCATTTCCCTTCATCTATGGATTTTGAATACAGTAAATATTTATTTCAATTTTTAGATGTTTTAATTTTAACTGATGATTCTATAAACAAATTTAATTTTGAATTATTGCAAAAAAATTTGGATGCATATATTTTATTATACTCTCAAAATAATAACAATAAAAAATTGTGTGATAAATATGAGATCAAAATATATAAAGATATTGATAGTTTAAAAAATTATATTTCAGCTAGAGATGATTTGGTAAATAAAAACTATAGTTTTGCAGATAAGTATATATTTGAATATTCAAATGTTATTTTTCAATGTTCTAATTTAGTAAATCAAAAAGAAAGTATATTAGGAAAAGTTAATGAAGATATAGTTAAATTATCAGATAAAAATATAGAAAATATTATTAAAAATATTAAAGATGATATATTAAATGAATTGGATATTTTAAATAAAACTAATCAAAAATTTTATAGATTGGTAAAACAAATTGAGAAGTATTTTTACGATTTAGAAAATCAAATGGAAAAAAAATTCATTGGTAAAAAATTAAAATTAAAAGACGGATACAAATATAATATGCAAAAATCATATTTAAATTTTTTGTATTCTAATGATAATAATAAAGCTGAGGAAATATCTCAAAAATTAATCAATGAAGACAATGACTTTTTATATATTAATAAACTTTACAAAGAACAATTTAATAACAAGCTGTTATCAAAAGATAGTTTAGATTATATAAAAAATTTTTATTATGATGATAAAGCATCTATATGCCAAAAATTAGCTTTAGCAAATTTTCAACATGAATTAAATATCAATGCTATACAATTAGGTAAATTACTATTTCATTTAGAAGAAAAACATTATCATTTGCTATATTCATTTAATGCTAAGGAATTATTATTACTTGGAGATTATTATTATTCATTAAACAATGAGCCTGAAGCTACAAAATATTATGAAAAATCTTTAAGAAAAAATTCTCCATTGGCATATAATAAATTAATTAATATAAAAAGTTATATATCTAATAAAAAAAATATTCATAAATTAGTTAATATTTGTTCTGACAAAAATATTACATATGAGTATGCTCTTTTATTAAAATCCGAGAAAGATAAATCATCGATGAGCTATATAAAAATGGCTGCTGCATTGGGTAATTCAGATGCTATTCTTGATATGGCAAATTATTATTTTTATAAGGCAAAAAGTATATATGTGGATAGCAAAAATTCAAATAGTGGAGCAGATACTTCTGTATACGAAAAATATAATAATAACTCTCTTGTAATGTATCAATATTTGTTGTCAAAAAATGATTTAGATAGAAATAAATTAAGTGATATATATTATAAAGTAGGTTTTATATACTATAATAATGGTGATAAACTAAGGGCTTTAACTTTTTTATCTAAATCTAATAAAGATGCTGCTTTAACACTTATGGCAAATATATATTATAAAAATGAGGATTATGATGAAGCTATAAATATGTATGAACAATCTTATAAAATATTTAAGAATGAAAAATCTTTAGTGGAGCTTAACAAACTAAAGGGTAGAAAAAAAGCGATAGAAATAAAAAAGAATAAAAATAATGAATTGAATAATGTATATTATAAAGAAGAAAAACAATTTAAAAAATCTGAATGGTGTTTTATTACAACAGCTACATATATAGCTTTAGGTAAAGATTATGATTGTGATGAGATACGGTTATTTCATAATTATAGAGATGAACATTTGATTAAAGATGAAGATGGAGAAAAACTAATATCTGAGTATTATGAAATAGCTCCTAATATAGTAGAAAATATAAATAAGCTAGAAAACTATATAGAAATATATAAATATATTTAT
Source organism: Brachyspira pilosicoli (assembly GCF_008016535.1). GTDB lineage: Bacteria > Spirochaetota > Brachyspiria > Brachyspirales > Brachyspiraceae > Brachyspira > Brachyspira pilosicoli_A. The sequence goes on along the minus strand of NZ_SAXY01000020.1, from coordinate 24,547 downwards.
TATAATTATATAAATAAAATATATAATCAATTATTGATTAAAAATTATAGTAGAGCAAAAAAAATGTATATAGATATGGTTTTATCATTAAAAGAAAAATTTTATATTTAACAATTTAATTATATTTTAACTTATTATTTATTATTAATGGATACGTACTCATTACTTTTTTCTACTACACTAACTATTATTATTTTTTATTATAAAATATAATCAACTAAACGTGCGTTAAATATGTTTTAAATTTAAAGTAAGTGATACGATTAATTAACATTTTATTGCCAATCCATAGGGCATATTATTTTTTGGTTGTTTTTTAATGTAATTTCTTTTGGGAATAAAAAATCTTCTAATTTGAAATTAGATAATTTTAAAGTATAATCAGCTTTTTCTTTTAAACTTTCAGCTTTTACATTTGGAGGTATAACAATTACTATTTCCAATTTAGGATTTTCTGCTTTAGCCATAGATATTGCTGGTACTAAATCACTATCTCCAGATAATATTACTGCTTTATCACAATTATTTCTGCAAGCATCTCTTACTAAATTAATAGCTATATTTACATCTGTTTCTTTCTCTTCATGATATTCATAATTATATTTTATATTATGTATATATTTTGTTTTCTTTTTAAAATTACCAAGTACTATATTTATTCCTTCGTTTATTAAAGCTCTTATAAAAACACGATGTTTAAGATAAGATGTTTGTTTCCAAGTTGCGTATGCTGAGAAATAAAATATATTATTAATTTGTTCATCATCTTTTAATATTTTTTGACATAATAATTTATAATTAATCCATTTTAAAGTATTATTATTCATTTTATCAATTGAATGATAAATATTAAAACCATCAATATAAAAATTAACATTTTTCATAAATAAAAAAAAGCCCCATCCAATGATGGGGAGTAAGTCCCTAGTAAGAGACATACGCTTATATTATTGGAATTATATATTTTATTAAAAAAAAATCAAGAAGATATAAAAAATAATTGTTTAGGAGTGTGAGATATTGGACATTTTTTAGTATAAAAAAAGCAGTATCCTTGTTATAATATTTTGAACAAAAAATAAATAAAGGATACTACTATGAAAAAAGATTATAGCACAGAATTTAAATTATTTATAGTGGATGAAGCATTAAAAACTAAAAATATTAAAAGATTTTTAAAGATGGAAAGAATAAATAAATCCACTTTTTATACTTGGCTTAAGAAATATAAAGACACTGGAACTGTCGCTAATTTTAGTACTAAGCCAAAAACTTCTCCAAATATCTTTAATAATCAAAAAGCTATTAATTTAATTATTAAACTCTATACTGAAAAGTATAGGGGAAAACATTATATTAAAGCATATTTAAATCGTAAAGGCATTAGAATAGGTGTTACAGCTATAGAGAATGTACTAAAAAGAAATAATCTTTGGAGATACAAAATAAAAAAGAAAAAGAAGCGATATGATAAACGAAAATTTGTCTCTAAAATACAAAAAGAAGGCAAAATAGTTCAAATAGACACTAAATACATCAAATTAGGCAGAAAAACAGTTTATCAATTCACAGCTGTAGATTTAGCTACTCGTTATAGTTGGAGAGAAATCTATGAAGATAAAACACCTTCTAGTGCTTTATCTTTCTTAAAATATGTCTTAAAAACTTCACCTTTTAAGATACAAGCTATACAAACAGATAATGGTATAGAATATACTTATCGCTGTATTAATACTCCTAAAATAAATATTTTTGATGAATACTGCTTGAAAAATAAATTAGAGAGGAGATATATTCCTATAGCAACACCAAGATACAACGGTGTAGTAGAAAGAGTACACGGTATAGACGAAAGAGAATTTTATTCACGATTAAATAAAAATATAACTGTAGAATTATTAAGAGAAAAATTAAAAGAATATACACATTTTTATAACAATCAAAGATTGATTTCTTCGCTAGGTTATATTACAATCAAAGAAAGAATCAAAAATATTATAGCAAGTAAAAGTACAATATCTATGGCTCCATGACAATATAAAAAATAATTGTGTTTAGGAGTATGAGATATTGGACATTTTTTAGTATAAAAAAAGCAGTATCCTTGTTATAATATTTTTGAATAGAAAAAAATAAAAGGATACTACTATGAAAAAAGATTATAGCACAGAATTTAAATTATTTATAGTGGATGAAGCATTAAAAACTAAAAATATTAAAAGATTTTTAAAGATGGAAAGAATAAATAAATCCACTTTTTATACTTGGCTTAAGAAATATAAAGACACTGGAACTGTCGCCAATTTTAGCACTAGACCAAAAACTTCCCCAAATATCTTTAATAATCAAGAAGCTATTAATTTAATTATTAAACTCTATACTAAAGAATATCGAGGTAAGCATTATATTAAAGCATATTTAAATCGTAAAGGCATTAAGATAGGGGTTACAGCTATAGAGAATGTACTAAAAAGAAATAATCTTTGGAGATACAAAATAAAAAAGAAAAAGAAGCGATATGATAAACGAAAATTTGTCTCTAAAATACAAAAAGAAGGCAAAATAGTTCAAATAGACACTAAATATATCAAATTAGGCAGAAAAACAGTTTATCAATTCACTGCTGTAGATTTAGCTACACGCTATAGTTGGAGGCAAATCTATGAGGATAAAACACCTTATAGTGCTTTATCTTTCTTAAAATATGTCTTAAAAACTTCACCTTTTAAGATACAGGCTATACAAACGGACAATGGTATAGAATATACTTATCGCTGTATTAATACTCCTAAAATAAATATTTTTGATGAATACTGCTTAAAAAATAAATTAGAGAGAAGATATATTCCTGTAGCTACACCAAGATACAACGGTGTAGTAGAAAGAGTAGATGGCATAGACGAAAGAGAATTTTATTCACGATTAAATAAAAATATCACAGTAGAATTATTAAGAGAAAAATTAAAAGAATATACACATTTTTATAACAATCAAAGATTGATTTCTTCTTTATTGTATATTACAATCAAAGAAAGAATCAAAAATATTATAGCAAGTAAAAGTACAATATCTATGGCTCCATGACACTATTAACTTAAAACTTAGTACTTGATAATTCTTTAATAAAATCAGCATCTGCATAAAAACTAACTATTTTATTAGATGATTTTATTTCAAGAGTAACTTTTCCGCTCTCTTCTACTATAATAGTAGCTGTATATTTTGTGGCACTTTCATTATATGTAATATTATTTCCAGTATATGTACCTTTATATTTAACAATATTATTTACTGAAGTATTGTCATTAGCACATCCTAAAAAAACAAAAACTATAAAAAATATTTTTAATAAATTCCTCATAATTTTAAACTCCTTATAACATAAAAAATATTAATTATATATAAATATACAAATAATAAAATTATTGTCTATTAAACTTATTTAGTATTACAACACTAGTAAAAGCTAATGCAGATAATACAGCTCCACCAAATCCAACCCATTTAAGTCCAACACTATCAAATATACTGCTTCCAACAAATGAACCTAAAGCTATACCAAAATTAAATGAAAAAGAATTATTTGAAGAAGCTAAAGTAATACAAGAAGGATAATTTCTTTCAGTGAAATCTAAAATATTTAATTGTACAGGTGAGTTCATTAAATACATTAAAAAACCTATACATAATATTACTATAGCAGAAGTTATATAATTATTAAAAGCAAATGGCAAAACAATCATACATATAAATTGAAGTACAAATACAAATCTTAAATTATAAATACCATTATGTTCTGCCAATTTTCCAGAAAGCAAATTACTAAAAAGAACTGTTATACCAAAAACTAATAATGCAATACTAATATATTTATTGTCTATATGAACATAATTTAAAAATATAGGCTTTAAATAAGTATAAAGTACATAAGAAGATGCAGCCCCAAAAAGAACTGTTAATGTGCTTAAAATAAATCTAATATCTTTAAAAATAACAAATTGATGTAGCAGCTTTATTTTATATTGAGTGGTATTTTTTGGTAAAGAAATAAACATCATTATAAGCATAAATATACTAAAAACAGATATAAAAATAAAAGAAGCTCTCCAACCAAATTTATAACTTATAGTAGTACCTATCGGAACGCCAAAAATAGAAGCAATGCTAAATCCAGAATAAATCCAAGCTACAACCATAGGTCTTTTTTCTTTAGCAGCAATATAAGGAGTAAAAGAGATTGATACAGAAATTAATGCCCCAGAAATAATTGCTAAAAATATTCTTATTATCATTAAGAAATTATAATCGAAAGCAAAAGAACATAAGAAATTCCCTATAATAAATATAATGCTTGTAAATATTATAAAGTTAAATCTATTAAACTTCCCGGCAATAGCGGCAGAAAAAGGCGTACATACAGAATAGGCTAAAGCAAACATCGAAACTAATCCGCCCGCAATAACCTCACTAACCTTAAAACTTTCAGCAATATCTGTTAAAATACCTATTACTATAAACTCGCAAGTACCCAAAGCAAAACTTAATAAAACTAAAGATACAATAGCTAATATATTATTTTTATTATTATCAATCATATTTTCACTCTTTTAAAATTTGTTATTATAGTATATGATAAATCTTAAAAAAACAATTTACTTTATTGAAATTTATAAAAAAATTATTGAATTCTAAAAGTTATTTATAAAAGGAACAATCTATTTATGAAAAGAATAATAAAACTTCTAATCATATTATCTATTTGTCTATACTCCTGCACAAATAAAAACTCTGTTGAAGATATATCAAAATATAAAAGTACATACAGAGGAAGCGTTAATACAACACTAGCTTCAGAAAAACAATTAATTGTTAATACTGCTACAGTAAGAGTAGATGAAAATAGCTCCATTAATGTAATAATGGAAGGCGGCAACATCTATGATAAAAATGTAGATATAGTAAAAGAAGAATTAACTAAAGTAAATGATGATTCATATAATGCACAAAAGAATGGAAATAATTATGCATTTGATTTTAATAAGTATTATTTATCATTAACTATCACTAATACTGATAACACTATAACAGAAGGAAAACTATCAAAAGTTCAATAACATTTAAAAATTGTTGAATTTTATTTTAGCATCTTCAAATAAAAATCCATAAATAGAGTCATTAAACATATTAATTCCTCTTAATTTATTGAAATCATCAGTACCCAAATATTCTTTACTAAAGTTTTGGGATACAAATGGATTAGTTTTAATAATAAAATAAAGTCCATTATCCATACCTGTATATATTACTCTTCCGCTATCAGACATTCCAACAGCAAGTGCATTATCTCTAGCTGAAATTTTATATGTTTCTTTTAATGCAAAATTATCAAGAGATGTTGTAAATATTATATCCTCTTTATGCTCACCGTTTTCTATACTCATAGTAAGAATTGCCAAAACATTTTTACCTGTTATATATTTACAATCTACTATCTCTCTATAAGACATAGTAGCCTCATCTGTAACTTCTATATTATCTAAAATATATCTATCTTCTTTTGCCCCTGTATTAATATTGTATACATCTAGTATAGGCATTCTATTATCATCTCTTTTTAATACAGCAAATTTATCATCTTTTAAATAAATTAGCTTTATAACCTTTTCATATTCATTATCTATTATAGAAGATATGCTGTATAATGTTTTACCTTCAGGAGATATTTTATTTAAAGATACAAGCCCTACTTTAGTATAATTAGTATTAGTTACTTGTATAATATAAGTTTTTATATCAGGAACATCATTTCCTTCAACAGAAGGACCTTCTGAAGGAAGTGACATCAATACATTAGTAATCGTAATATCTCCAATATATGCCAAATTGTATCCTGTTATATATACATTACTGCTATTATCTATAAAAGATATTTTAGAAGTTTCAAGACTATTATATTCCAAATTAAAAGAATTAATATTGCTTCCATTAGCTATAACCATTCTAGAATTAGAAACATCTATAGCATAAACTGTATTATCTTTAATATAATAAAAATCACCAAAATAATACTCTCCATTAACTTCATATATTTTTGGACTATTTAAATCCACTATCTCATCTTTATATACATAAATATCTTTGCCGAGAGTAAGTTCTGTAACAGTTTTTGCCGGAGCAATAGGAGGTTTAGGTAAGCATCCAAATATTGATATAGACAAAACAATAATTAAAAAAAATATTTTCCTCATAATAAAGTATAATCCTTATAAAGCGTTAACTAGCTCATCTAAAGTTAAAGTAGAAGTTCCTCTTTTACCAACAACAACACCAGCAGCAGTATTAGCAATCTCAGATGCCTCCTTAAAAGAAAAACCAACCGAAAGACACATAGCAAGAACCGATATAACAGTGTCTCCCGCACCAGAAACATCAAATACACTTTTTGCCTTAGTAGGTATTATATAAACTTCATCTTTAAATGTTTGTATATCTTTATCGAATAATGCCATACCATTAGCACCAAGCGTAATCATAAGTTTTGATAAGCTTAATTTTTTTACTATATCATTGCCTAATTTATTTATAGAATCTATATTGAAATTATAAAAAGGTTTTTTACTCTCAGAGCCTTCCACAGCTTCTTTTAAATTTGGAGTCATTAAAGTAGCTTTTTTATAATAAGAAAAATGTTTTATAGCAGGATCAACTAATACTTGTATATTGTTTTTTATGCAAGTGTCTATTATCTTCTTTGCTATTTCTTTTGTAATAACTCCTTTTGCATAATCACTTATAATAACAACATTATATTCTTTTAATCTATCTAAAAAAGCACTCTCTATTTTTTTATAAATATCTTTTGAATACGACTCAACATTCTCTTCATCTATTCTTACTATTTGCTGAGTGCCTGCAACTATTCTAGTTTTTGTTATAGTAGGTCTAGTTTCATCTACTATTATGCCTGCATTAGATATATTCCAATTATGCATGCTTTCTATAATACTATCAGCAGACTTATCATTTCCTATAACACCAATGATACCTATATCTCCTCTTCCTTCCATGTTTAGCAACGAAGCAATGTTTCTAGCCACATTACCCGCACCACCTAAATAGTTCTCTTCATGATTAACATGCAAGACAGGAACAGGAGCTTCCGGAGATATTCTAATAACATCACCATAAGTAAATCTATCTAACATTAAATCACCAATTACTAATACTCTAGCTTTTATAATATCTTTTACTTTCATATAATACTATTCCTCAAATTATAATAAAATATTATAAACAAAATAAAAAAAATTGTAAATGATGAAAAATATTAAAATTATTGGTTATTTGGTCTTGTATACTCTGCTTCATCTAAATGTTTAGGAGCTTTTTCAGAAATATCTCTTTTTTCTTTAGAATAAAAATACTCTGTACCAGATATTTTATTTGTAATATACTTTCTTATATTAGATATATATATAGTAACACCTGGAAAAAAACCTTCCATAGAAGTAATGCTGCTTCCAGACAATCTCTCAAACTCTTCAGACATTTCATTTCTTTTTTGCTCTAAATCATTAGTTTCTTTTATCAAATTAGTAATTCTTTTTAATATTCCTTTTATAGCTTCTCTTTTATCTGGAGCTATTCTTGCTATAAATGCTCTTGGGTCTCTAAAATATTCAGAACCAAGCAATGATTTAATCTTACTAATTTCTTCTTTGTTAGTTTTTAGAGTATTTGTAATTTCTTTAAATAAAGCATCAGCTTCAGGGTCTCTTCCAACCATTATAGTAGTTTTTGATTCACTTATAGCACCAATACTTCTAGCCCAAACACCATTTAAAGCTTTAATAGAACCTCCAATTATAACACCTTTACCTTCTAATGCTATAACTCTATTACTACTAGATATATCAGAATTAACTATCTGCTGACTTATAACATCATCTTTACACATAATTTTAGCATTTCTAATAAAAGAAGAATAAATTTTACCTTTTATATTAATATCACTATCAGGTCCGCCTATAATACCGCCAGAAACAATTAAATTTCCTCCGCAATCTATTTTAGCATCTTCTATATTACCATAAACTTCTATATTACCCTCTGTCTTTATACTAAAACCCTGAGTAACATTTTCTTTAATAATAACAGACCCATCAACCTCTATATTACCAGTAGATAAATCAACCTTATCTATCTCAACAGTATCGCTAACCGATAAAGTGTTATTGCTGCTATTAACAAGTATGCCTCTTATAGCACTTCGTATAGTAATACCGTCATCATCAACTTTAAGATTATTTCCTATCTTATAACAAGTATCCTCATCAAAATTAGCATCCATAACCTCATTATATATATCAAGTCCATCAACAGCAGGCTTCTCTGGAATAAAATGTGCTATTTGAACATTAGCATCTATATTGTGTACAAAACTTCTCTCTTTAAAATCTATAGAGCCATCTTCTGATTTCTTTCCTGTACCTATGGATAAATCATAATCTAAAACAACCTTTTGAACATTACCATCAACAGGTTTTCTTCCCTCAACAAATACGCAGCATACTCCTTCATTATCTTTTAAATTACGTTCCACAAGTTCAGCAATCTTATCATAATCTACCATAAGTTTTATAGGTATATCAGAAATCATCATTTGTATCTCTTCAAGACTAAGCTGCCTTTTTGCATCTTTTTGCGGAGGAAGCACTAATACGCCTCTCCATTTATAAGAAATATTTATAACAGGAATAACCGATACAGATTTTACACCATTATAAGATACATAACCATAAGTAGTGCTTCTATATATACCTGTCATTTTATCAAACTTTACATTCTTGCCAGCCTTTATACCCTCTCTTTTTGATATAGATTTTAATACCTGCACTCCTGGTACTACATAATATCTTAAAAGTTCATCATATAAAGTTTGGTCATCACTGTTAGAATCAACAACTTTGTCATATACTTCTCTTATGTCAATAGAATCATCAAAAGCAAATTCATAATTATTTTTGTCAATATTAAGATTACCGCTAGTCATCATTTTTTATCTCCTTTTATTAAATTACTTTTTGCATAAGAAAAGCATAACATCGCCTTTATTGAATTTTTTCACAAATTTATCAAAAAACTTTTTTACTATCTTATTAGGTTTTTTCTCTATAGGTATACTTCCCCAAGAAAAATCACTTATTATATTAAACCCAACCTGTTTTAAATAATTTGAAAGCACAGGTTTTGAAAATAGCCATAAATGCTGAGGCATAACAGCTCTCCAATTAGCCCCGTATTTTTTTGCAAACATTCCATCAGCATTTGGAGTAGTAATAGCTAAATATCCTCCTTTAGCAAGTATTCTATAAACCTCTTTTAAAGTATCTGAAGGATTCGGCACATGCTCTATAACATGAGAAAAATGTATAAAAGAAAAATAATTATCAGGAAAAGCTACATCTATAAGAGGCTTCTCATAAATATTTAAATTATAATGCTTTCTTGCATATTCTGCAGAAGCAGCACAAATTTCTATACCAGTAGTGTTATATCCCTTACTTTTTAGATAATTAAGAGTCATACCAGTGGCACAGCCTATATCTAATACATTTTTATTCGGAAGTTCATTTTCTATTTTTTCAAACCCTATATCTTTTAGAGTAAGTTCTATTAATGCAAAAAAATTATCATGATTAGCTACTTCATACTCGAAATAATTATCATCATATATGGCATCTATTTCTTCTTGAGTGATAATGGGGGCTTGAAAGATAAGTCCGCAATTTGAACATTTACTATAACTTACTAAATCTGTTTTTATATAGGGTTGATATTCATTGCTATTACAAAATTCACATTTTCGCTTTTCCACAATACACCTCTTCTATACTAAAATCGGAAACAAACTATATTTCTTTAGCAATTAATAATTTTTATATAAAGAATATAATAAAAATAATAAAAAAATACAAATATTACTCTGTTTTGTTATTAACAGTCAATACTATTTCTGTATTAATTGTTATAACTTCATTAGCATTAGGAACTTGTGATAATACCACATTGTTATCATAATCAGCATTATTATCATCAACTTTTGGAAGTATTTTAACATTAGGCATTTTTGAAATAATATCATTAGAAATTATACTAACAGCTTCATCGTATGATTTTCCTATAAGATCAGGCATTTTTACTAAAACCTGCTCCGGCACATTTACAACCAAATAAACTGTTCTTCCTCTTTTTACTCTCATACCGCCTTTAGGCTCTTGGCTTACTATTGTGCCTAATGGGTAGTCTTTGAAATAGTGAGATTGTATATTTAAATTCATATCTTCTTTTGCTATTACATTAAAAGCTTCAAATGCCTCAACTCCCTGTACATCTGGAAGCACAAAAGACTCCCCTCCTGCTTTTACTACTATAAAAACAACAACTGAAACTATTATTCCCTGCAAAACAAATAAAAATATAGCAAAAATTATTAGCCTTTTTATTACTAAAAGAGATCTATCTTCTGTTAATATTCCCTTAGGAAGTATCTTATTCATAAACTTCTTTATATAAGCATTGTAAAAATTATTAAACTTAGACTTAATTTTTTTGAATAACTCTTTCATAAATATAATTATTACTCCATTTATTTTATATCAATTAAAATATTCATTTATATTTAACTTATTACCGCATAAAAACTCTTTTACGCTTTGTCTTTTTTTGCCCTCTCTCTGAAGTTCTTTTATAATATATATTCCATCTAATGCTTGAACATGTATACCATCATTATCAACATGAACTATTTTACCAAAATCATTGCTGTTATTTTTGATTTCTTTATATTCACTTTTAAAAACCTTTATAGAAATATCATTATAATAACAATAAGCAACAGGCCAGCGTACAAAGGCTTTAGTCATATTATGAAGATCTAATGCACTTTTATTAAAATATAGCCTTCCATCTTCTTTTTTTATTTTAGTACAATAAGTAGCTTTGCTATCATCTTGTTTTTTTAGATTATGTATATATTTATCAGCATTGTCAAAAAACTCTTTTAAAATGAAAACTCCACTTTTTTTAATTTTCTCATAAAGTTCATTAAATTGCCAACTCTTGTCTATATCAAACTCATCTTGCAATATAACATCGCCTTCATCAAGTTTATAATCCATCTTTTGTAATGTAGTGCCTGTTTTGTCAAATCCATAAAGTAAAGCATGTTCAACAGGGCTTGCACCTCTTAGTATAGGTAAAAGCGAGCCGTGAATATTCATAGACATTATTTTTGGTATAGACAATGTTCTTTTTGAAAGTATTTTACCATATGCCACAACTATAAAAAAATCAGCATTAAAATTCGTAAGTGTATTATAAAAATCATCACTGTTAATATTTTCTGGTTTTAGTAAATTTAGATTATTTTCTAATGCTGTAACTGTTACGGGATTTGGGATAATATTGCCTTTTCTGTCTTTTTTTGTGTCTATTGTAGAGATTACCGCTGATATATTTACATTATTCATTTTCATTAATTGCAAAATACAATCTGAAGTAAAATCTGTAGAGCCTGCTATTATTACATTATACATAGGCTTTTATTATATCTGTAATATGCTTAAAAGTCAATTATAATAAAAACTAATAAAAATATTTTTATAATTGTGTTTTTTATTTTCTCTATTATTTTTTATGTCATTCTTTAAGAAAACTATACTCATATACTTTATAGCTTATTTTTTTAGCTAATATATTCATTTTTTCTTTTAAGTTATTCATTAAAATATTATAATTTTCATCATCGCTTTTATTATTCATGCGATTGTTTTTGAAACCTTGAAAATACCCGCGTATATCATAAAAAGAAGCATTAATATTAATACTATCGAATAAATGATAATATTTCCATAATTTTCTGCCTTCATCAAAAACTTCTAAAGCTTCTAAAGAGAAATTTATTTTTTCATCTCCTATATAAAAAAAACTTTCATCTAAAATCAAATTGTTTTCATTATTAGATGTTTTTATTTTGCCATTAATAAAATCTATCATAAAATGAGAATTAAAAATACCTTTAGCATCAATTTCTTGTTCAGTAAAAGGTATCCAGTTATTAATGCCTTCTTTATCGGATATACGGTTTTGATTATGAAAGAGTGTAAAAGCTAAACAGTCACTTTGAAACTCTTTATCTTCTTTCCAAAAATCATTAGGATAAAGAAATTGGTCGCGGTCATTAATCCAGTTTGCTTTAATGCATTGTCTTACTGATAAATAAATACATAAAGGTATTAAATTATTTAAGTTTATCCATATACCTCTCGGATTTACAACTTGTTTCCTACTGTTTAAAATATAAATAATATTATTATGCTGAAAATCATTACCATTAATTCCATCTAAAAAACCAATATTATTATTATCATTAGTTTTATATTCATTAATAAATTGGTTTATATATCTATCATTTTTATAAAAATATATTTTTTTTCTTCCAAAAGATTTATTATTTTTATCATATACATTTACTTTTATATGTCTTGCATTGTTTTCTTTTGAAGTATCCCAAATTAGAAAGCCTATTGGAAATTGACCTTTTACATTGTCAAAAGTATCTGCTGGAACAATAAAACCTTTTAAAAACTTAGCTCTAAAAGTTTCCCTAAAACTTTCAAATGCACTGCCATTAACATATTTTAGTGTTGAAAAACAGCATAATATACATCCGTTTAATTCTTTATATATGCGTATAAAAAATTGAGCAAATAATTCACGACCTGCCGTTTTCAATATATCCATATATTTATTATGAGTTAAAGAAATATTTACCCCTACTTTGCCTTGTTTTCTTTTTTTTGTAGAGACCTCAGCATATGGAGGGTTTATATAAATAACTAATTTTTTTCTTTTCTCTTCATCGTCGATTATTTCTTTTAGTGCTTGAGGGCATTTAGAAAAATCATCATTAAGAAAATCAAATTGAAATACATTGTCTTCTAATAAATTGGCTCCATTTTTTATACGCTCTTTCATTATATCTACATCTGCTCTGTCTATAGTAGAGGCAAATATTTTATATTTATTTGTTAGTCCCGCTAAAAGATTTCCAGTTCCTGCAGCCAAATCCCATATATAATATTCATCTTGCCAGTTTTCTCCTAAAACATCGGATATAAACTCCTGAGATTTTTCAACCCATAGTCGTGGTGTAAAAAATGAGCCTTTACGCTCTCGTATATCCTGTGAAACCAATAGATCCCGACGTTCAATAATATAATCCCAATATTCTTCTTTGGGAGGTCTTTTATATATACTCCAAAAATCTTTATGGCTCTTTTGATTATCATTAAAATAAACCTGCTTTAAAGTTAAAAATCCCTCATTATCTATTTTTCTATCAAGCTCATAATAGTTATTCTTTAGAAGTACAAATAACTTATCTTTTAATGTTAAATTATTTTCGCTAAGTAAATCAGCAAGATAAAAATCAGCATCTATTATACCTGTTTTTTTTATCTTTTCCCAGTCGGCGTTAATTTTGGATTTTACCCTTTCAAGCCATTTATAATAAATATTTACAAAATTATTTTTATCTATTTGTATTTTATTTAATGAACTTTTATCAGTATTAAAATTATCTTTAATAAAGCTCTTTATTTCATCTTCATCTTCTTCAAAATAATAAATAAAACTTTCTTCTTTCAATATTTCTTCTGCTAAATTATAAAGTTCTTTGAATTCTTTTGTATTATGGTCTGAAGGTGTAACATTCCAATTAAAATCATTCTTTAAAAATATATGCATTACTTTATAATATTCTATAAATGCTATTTTTTCGCAGTCAAAAGCACCTAAAAATTTAGGCGGAAGTTTTTTATCAAATACTCTCTTTTTACCTATTGTAAGTATCAATTGTACAAAAGATTTATAAATATTACTTCTTCCCTTTTTAGCTTCAGCCCATAAAATATAAAGTTCTGTATTTTCTTTTAAGCTGATAGCGAAATCTATTTCATTAATAATCTGAGTATTATCAAAATTATTAAAAAAATCTTTTGCTATTTTATTTTTTAATTCTTGTTCTGGTAAATCAACTATGTATGTCATAATTTTTTTGATAACCTTATACATAATAATATTATTATTAATTAAGTATACTGAAACAAATACGTTTTGTCAATTTTTATATTTTTATAGATATATTATTAATTTTTTGACATATAAGTTATATGCAAAAAATAACAATAAAAAATTGACAAAATATAATCATTTCAGTATATTATTATAAATATAAACTGTTATAAAAGGAATGTTTATGATTAAATATGTTTTAACACTAACAATACTAATATCAAATATAGTTTTTTGCTATAATCAAACTTTTAAAGTTGGAGAATATATTAGATATGATGTATTAGCACAGGTACCAGAGTTTAATATAAGCGGAAAAGTTGGAGTGCTTGAAGCTAAAGTGTTAGCAATTAGTAATGTAGATGGAGTTCCTGCTTATCATTTATATGCTCATGTATATAGCACAGGGGCTGCTAATTTTGTTTATAAAGTAAGCGATGTGTTTGAGGCTTGGGTATCTACAAATGACTTTATTCCTTTACTATTAACTAAAGATGCTAAAGAGGGCGATTGGACTAATTATGAAACTTTAAAATTTAATCATAAAGAACAATATTTTATTTATAATGATAAAAGAACAACTGATGAAAAAATAACTTATGAAGGTTTAGCTTTTGATGCTTTATCATTGGTATTTTTTATGAGGTTTGTTGATAAAAATATAGGTACTTTTAAGATTAATTGGCTTGAGGGAAAAAAATTAAAAAAAGATATTAGATTTGTAATAGAAAACGGCGGTGAGTTAAAAACAAAATTGGAAAGAAACAAACTACAAACCGTAAGAGTATATGAAAATGGTAAATATGGTACAGATGCTTTAATAGCAAAAGATAAATATAATCAAGTGCCTTTGGATGTTATAATAGCAGAGCAAAAATTATATGGGCTTACTATTAGAGTGAGAGGTATTATAAGAGAGTATAAAGACGGAAAATGATATTAAAAAAAAATATAGACGCTTTAAAACTAAATAAATATAACATAAATACTATAAAAAAAATTGAAAGTATTAATAATAATGATAGCTATGAAATAAAGTTTAATAAAAATAATTTAATAAGTGTATCATACAAAAACAAAGCTCTTACCTCTCTTTATGCCCCTATAGAAGAAGCTAAAAGATTAATAGAGCAGTATATAAAAAATAATAATTCAGATTATATAGCTATCTTTTTGTCTGTATCTTCTTTTTATCATATAGATTATTTTTTGTCATTAAACGATAAAAATAAAGCTGTCATAATAGAAAAAGATATAGAGTTATTAAAACTTATACTTTCAAATATAGAGATAAAAAATGCTAAAAGAATCATTATATTATCAGAAGAAAATGATGTTTTATTATTTCTTAATAATTTTATTAAAGAAGATAATGTTAAAAAACTTGTTGTTATAAGACATATAAGAGCTTCTAATGTTAGTGAAGAAAATAAAAACTATTATGACAATATTACAATACAATTATCAAATATTATAAAAGAGAAATTAATGTCTCTAACATCTAATTATTACTTTGCTCCTATATGGGCAAGAAACATTATTTATAATATGCGTAATAATTATTCTATAGAAAGCTTTAAAAATTATCTAAACAAAGAAACACCACTTCTTTTAGTATCTGCTGGAGCTTCCATAGATAATTATATAGAAAAAATAAAAGAGTTATCAGAAAGCCATTTTGTTTTAGTAGTATCTCATTCATTAAACACTCTTCTTAATAATAACATAAAACCAAATGCAGTGGTGTCCACAGATGGAGGCTTTTATTCTATAATACATATATTGAGCCTTTTTAAAGAAGAGAATATATTACTATTTACAACGCATACATCATACCCCGTAAAGAGCATAAAAAAAGAAAGGAAGTTTTTTTTCTCGCACAATGAAAGTTTAGAAAAAATATTATACGACATACAAGACAATATTTATTTCCCTATGGAAGGAAGCGTTATAATGCCCGCTTTAAGAATAGCAGAGTTTTTAAATCCAAAATATATTCTTCTTGCAGGGTGCGATTTCTGTCATGTTGATGATAAAAGCCATTCAAAATATTCAAATGCAATAGCTTTAGATTTTATTACAAGCAACAAAATAAATACTTTTGAAACAAAAAAATATAAAAGATTAAATGATGATAACAAAATAAAATGCTTTGATGATTGTTTAAGAAACACTTCCTCTTCGCTTTTAAGCTATAAAAATCATTTTGAAAGTTTGATTAATGATTTATCAAAAAATATAGATTTTTTTACACTCACAAAAGAATCAGCAAAAATAAAAAATGTAAATATATACGATAATATTAAAAACTCTGATAAACACTTAAAAGATTTTAAATATATAGAAGAAAAACAAAATAAAGAACTACTAAAAAATAAATTGGAATCATTAATAAAAGATATTAACTCTAATAAATTTTCTGATGATATAGATAAATTATTAAATATGATTTCTCCATGGCATAGAGATTCATTTATAGAAGAAAAAATAAAATACGATGAGTTAAAAGATTATATAAACAAATGGTATAATGATATATCTATTTTTTTAGATTAAATATATTTTCTTGCAAACTCTCTGCAAATAAACCTATATGATATCCATCACAAACTCTATGATTAACCTGTATAGCAATAGGCATTAATATTTTATTAGAATCATTATAATATTTCCCTATAGTAAA
Organism: Brachyspira pilosicoli; assembly: GCF_008016535.1. Taxonomy (GTDB): domain Bacteria; phylum Spirochaetota; class Brachyspiria; order Brachyspirales; family Brachyspiraceae; genus Brachyspira; species Brachyspira pilosicoli_A. Next base: position 7,728 of record NZ_SAXY01000020.1, on the reverse strand, counting down.
TATTGGAGGCAAATAATCAAAACAATTATTAATATTTAAATTAAAACCATCAAAAGATACCCAAGTGATAGATGATATATTAAATAAATTTTTGATATTACAAACTTTTGGATAAAATGATGTAGTTGTGCTATAAGTTTTTATATCTTCAATACAATTATTATAAAATAAATTAAAATCATCATTATACTCAGTATATATAGATGAGAAAGTTTTAGCATTATTATTAAATATAGTATAGCTTGGATTTACAATATCATAATATCCAAGTTTAGAATCCTCAAAAGACATCTTAAACTCTTTTATATCGTTTACAGTCTTTGATATTAAATATATCATTGTAGGATAAAATTTAAAAGAACTATTTACTATATTTTGTACTTCCAATTTTAAAGTAATGCTATAAGTACATTGATTAACATTAGAATAATGATAATAATGCTCTTTTCTCTCCCAATTTTCAATATCAATTATATTAAACATTATTTACACAGCCCCTAATTTTTTATATATTTAGAATTTAAAGTGGGGCTTTACCCCTGCGAAGCGTGCCCTTAGGGTATCACCCCACTTCTTTTGGCGACCGAAGGGAGTGCCTGCGACCATAGGAAGTACCTTTAGGTATGGTAGTACCCCAAAGAAGCAAAAGGACTGCAATTTTATATACTAAAATTATACTGAAAATTATATAACTAATTTTATTAAGCTCTTCTGAAATAAGTCTAATAAAAAGCCCTCCCTAATAAATATTAAGACAGGCTTTTATTAATTATAATTATGCTTTTACTAATGTTCCTTCATAAGTAGCTGAACCTGCTTCCATAGTACATACTAAAGTATCTTTAGGAGCATTATTATCTGTAAAATCAACTTTATGTTTAAAAGTCATTTTTACTCCACCTTTTGTAACTTCACAAGTAAATTCAAATACATTATCAGATACTTTATTAATTTTATCTAAAGCTATTGTTTGTTGAGTAGCTTCATCTTTTATACTGCCGTCTGCATTAATTGTAAAAACTGATCCATATGTTGGTGGCATACTAGCATCACCGCTTACTTTAGTTGCGTTAGCTGGGTCTCCCGACCATGTTCCTTGAAACTTAACTACTTCTTCTTTTGTTGGCGGTGTAGGTGTACCTGATCCGCCTGTAGTGCCTGAGTTGTTTCCTCCTGTTCCTGTAGAATCTTCATTACTACAACTTACGCCGAATAATGATAAAGCCATTATCATTACAAATATTGATAAAATCTTTTTGTTCATGTTGAACTCCTTTTTAATAATTTGTGTATTTAAACATTATTGCTAATGCTTAATTGTAAAACTTGAAAAAGCAAACAAAATTGCTTTAGTGTGAATAATTGTTTTAATAGAATTGATTAACCTAGCAAAAGATTGCAATACAAAATATAAAAGTGTATTTAATAATTGATAATATTTTTTTAGAGAATTATGCTGTGAGCTGTGAGCTGTGAGCTGTGAGAGTTAAGCTCATTGATGAAATACTAAATAATTTAATCTTAATCATATAGAAAATTATAGCAAATTTATAATTTTATGTCAACACATCTACATAAAAAATTTGTTTAGGAGTGTGAGATATTGGACATTTTTTAGTTTAAAAAAAGCAGTATCCTTGTTATAATATTTTGATATAGAAAATAAATAAAGGATACTACTATGAAAAAAGATTATAGCACAGAATTTAAATTATTTATAGTGGATAAAGCATTAAAAACTAAAAATATTAAAAGATTTCTAAAGATAGAAGAAATACCCAAATCCACTTTTTATACTTGGCTTAAAAAATATAAAGACACTGGAACTGTCGCCAATTTTAGCACTAGACCGAAAACTTCTACAAATATCTTTAATAATCAAAAAGCTATTAATTTAATTATTGAACTCTATACTAAAGAATATCGAGGTAAGCATTATATTAAAGCATATTTGAACCGTGAAGGCATTAATATAGGGGTTACAGCTATAGAGAATGTACTAAAAAGAAATAATCTTTGGAGAAAAAAAACAAAAAAGAAAAAGAAGCGATATGATAAGCGTAAATTTGTCTCTAAAATACAAAAAGAAGGCAAAATAGTTCAAATAGACACCGCCTTGCGTACCTTCGGTAAAATATATCAAATTAGGCAGAAAAACAGTTTATCAATTCACAGCTGTAGATTTAGCTACACGTTATAGTTGGAGAGAAATCTATGAAGATAAAACACCTTCTAGTGCTTTATCTTTCTTAAAATATGTCTTAAAAACTTCACCTTTTAAGATACAGGCTATACAAACTGCGACCGAAGGAAGTGCCTGTGGCAATAATGGTATGGAATATACTTATCGCTGTATTAATACTCCTAAAATAAATATTTTTGATGAATACTGCTTAAAAAATAAATTAGAGAGGAGATATATTCCTATAGCAACACCAAGATACAATGGCGTAGTAGAAAGAGTACACGGCATAGACGAAAGAGAATTTTATTCACGATTAAATAAAAATATCACAGTAGAATTATTGAGAGAAAAATTAAAAGAATATACACATTTTTATAACAATCAAAGATTGATTTCTTCGTTATTGTATATTACAATCAAAGAAAGAATCAAAAATATTATAGCAAGTAAAAGTACAATATCTATGGCTCCATGACATTTATTGTATTATTTTTATTTGATAAAACACTAAAAACTTGACTTATTAAAAAAAAAATATATTATAAATTATTAAAGGTTATAATTTTATGTCTAAATATACATTGCCAGAAAATGATATCATTAGAACTGCAAATTGGATAAGTAATTTCTTAATAAGGGAAGGATATCATATTGATTATACAATTCAAAGCCTAAAAGAAATCGATAAGTTTTTCAAAGAAAAAATAAATAAAATATTAGAAAATGATGATAATAATAGAAACTTTATATTTGCTATAGCAGCATATATTGGAGAAGTTATTAAGATGCATTTTGACGGAAAGTGGAATATTTCTAGAGAAGTTGATCTAGACGATGAAGCTATAGGTATATATTTTAAAAATCATGCTGCAATATACCCACTTAATATAACATTAGAACTTATTCAAAAACAATACACACTAGAGCAATATATAAAAGAAAATTTTAATACAGATATTTAAAAAAGGATTTTCGCTTATGATGAGTTTAAATGAAATTTTAGATAACGTAAAAAAATCGTATATAATGCTAGATTTAAAGGCTGATAATAAACAAGAAGCCATAAGCGAAATGTTAATATATGCAGAATCTAATGGGCTTAGAATAAATATTTCTAAAACTATAGAATGTATGTTTAAAAAAGAAAATATTATATCAAGCGGTTTAGGTTATGGTGTAGCTTTTCCCCATTTAAGGACCAAGGAAGTTCAGGAAAATGAATTAATATTTGCAATATCAAAACAGGGTATTAACTATTATGCTTTAGATCAAAAGCCTGTTCATCTGCTTACTATGTTTTTAACTCCTACAGATAAAAGTGATAAATACTTACAATTATTATCACTTATGACAAAGATATCAAAGTTAAGTATGTATACTGTATTATTATTAGAATCAAAAAGTCAAGAAGAGTTTAAAGATAAATTATCAGATATGGTAAAAGACATTATAGGCGGTAAATAAAATGAAAAAAGTAACAGCGATAATACCTGCAAGATATGACTCTACAAGATTTCCAAAAAAGCTCACTTATGAATTATTAGGTAAGCCTATAATCATTGCTGTTTATGATAATGTTAAGGCTACTAGAAATATAGATGATGTTATAGTGGCAACAGATTCAAAAGAGATAATGGATATATGCGAAAAGAATAATGCTAAAGCTGTTATGACTTCGGCACATCATACTTCAGGCACTTCAAGAATAACAGAGGTTGCTAAAAACATTGATTCTGACATTATTATTAATGTTCAAGGTGATGAACCATTAATTAATGAAGATATACTTAAACCTGTCATAGATGCTTTTGATGATGAAGATGTTGATATAGCTACTTTAAAAACAAAAATTGATGATTATAGTCCTTTAATTAAAGATGAAAATGCGGTTAAGGTGGTATGCGATTACAAAGATTATGCGATGTATTTTTCAAGGGCTACTATTCCGCATAAAAGATTTGACCAAGATATATTAGTGAAATATTATAAACATATTGGAGTTTATGCCTTTAGAAGAGAGGCTCTTTTAAAAATAGAAACCCTACAAGAATGCGAATACGAAAGAATAGAAAAGTTAGAGCAGTTAAGATGGCTTTATAATGGAATGAAAATTAAAGTATTAGAAACTAATCATTTTATACATGGAATTGACACAAAAGAAGATTTGGATATTGTTCAAGAGTATTTAAAAAAAGAAGCATTTATAAAACTAGGAAATAATGCTTAAAAAATTTTTTACTGTTATTTTTAATATACTCTTTCCAAATCATTGCATCATATGCAAAAATATTATGCAAAGTGATAATATGAATTATATATGCATAGATTGCATTAACAAATTAAGCTATATTCATAGAGATGATTATATAAGATGCAATCGCTGCGGAAGAATAATAGATACAGAAGATTCAACTTGCATATGCTCATACGAAAACATTTATTTTGATGAATGTAAATCAATGCTTTATTATGATGATAAAACAAGCAATTTAATTCATAAGATGAAGTTTAGCCATAGATATTTAATTTGCAAAGATTTTGCTGCTATGCTTTCATTTTATTATAAAGATTATATTAATAAATTTGATGCTGTTTCGTTTGTGCCGCTTGGAAAAAACAGACTTCTTGAAAGAGGCTATAATCAAAGCGAACTTATAGCAAGACAAATATCAAAAATACTAAATATACCATTAATAGAAAATATAATAATTAGAAAAAAAGAAAGTAAGCCTCTTAGTATGATAAAAGGAAAAGAGTTGAGAGAGAAAGCTATAAAAAACGCTTTTAAAATAAATAAAAAATATAAGTTTGATAACAATAAAAAAATAAATATATTGATAATAGATGATGTATTTACAACAGGTTCAACTCTCAATGAGATGTCATTAGAATTAAGAAAATTAGAGTTTATAGGAAGAATAGGAGTACTTACGGTAGCGTCAGCGAGATAAGAATATTAAAGAAATACATATAGTATTGGTATAGATGAATTTTTTTTCAGTTTGTCAATTTTTTTGTTGTTCTTTTTCCCGCAGCTCGCACCCACAGGCACTTCCTTCGGTCGCGGTGCGGACTTCGTCAAAAGAAGCAAAAAGTGCAAGTGCTTTAGCTTTGTATGTTTTAAATATATATAGACTATATTGTAATACCAACATTTCAAGCTTAAAAATGCAGTCCTTTTGCTTCTTTGGGTCACGCCTCCGGCACTTCCTTCGGTCGCAAAAGAAGTGGGGGTGCGGGGGCTAGTCCCCGCAAATAAAAAACTAAATATTCATTTCTTTCTTTAAATAATTCGCTTTAATAACAAACTCCTCATTCTCTCTAAAAAACTCTTCTCTATCTATCTTTAATAATTCACGCATCTCATCTTTTGCCTTACGCATAATCTCAGCATCTTTTACAATATTTCCAATCTTAAAATCTGCTATACCGCTTTGCTTATCTCCCAAAAACTCTCCAGCACCTCGAAGCTCCAAATCTTTTTCAGCTATCTTAAACCCGTCAGTAGTTTCGCATATAACATTAATTCTCTCTTTTATTATATCATTAAGTTCACTATGAAGTATTAAATAACAATAGCCAAGCTTATCACCACGCCCAACTCTTCCTCTAAGCTGATGAAGCTGCGATAATCCAAAACGCTCCGCCCCTTCTATTAATATTGTCGTGGCGTTTGGGTTGTCTATACCTACTTCAATTACCGTTGTTGAAAAAAGCACCTTTATCTCACCATTTGAAAACCTATTCATAATATATTCTTTCTCTTCATCTTTCATCTTGCCATGTATTATTTCTATGTTTATGTTTTCAAAATATGTTTGCTTAGCCCTCTCAAACTCACTTGATAAAGTGATTATACTGCTGTCATCATTCTCTATAAAAGGAAAAACCACATACCCTTGCTCGCCTTTTGCTATTCTGCTTTTTAAAAACTTATAACAATGATCCCTCTCATATAACTCTTTATATTTGGTAAGCACTCCCTTTCTTCCTTTCGGCATGCTCTTAATAATAGATAAATCCAACTCCCCAAACAAGGTTAAAGCTAAAGACTGAGGTATTGGTGTTGCCGTCATTAATAGATAATCAACATTATTTCCTTTTGACAATAATTTATTTCTCTGATTAACTCCAAATCTCTGCTGTTCATCAACTATTGCATAAGAAAGATTTTTAAATACAACCTCATCATATAGTATAGAATGAGTGCCTACTAGTATATGAGTTTTTCCTTCTCTAAGTCTTTTTAATGTATATGCTCTTTCATTTTGACTAACAGACGAAGTAAGTATATCAATTTTAATAACATCTTCTAAATTAGCATTTTTTATTATTTTTTTAAAAGTATAATAATGCTGAAGTGCTAATATTTCTGTGGGAGCTAAGAAAGCTGTTTGAAAATTAGATTCTGTTGGTATTAATGCTGTTAAAAATGCTACTATAGTTTTACCTGCACCAACATCTCCCTGAAGAAGCCTAAATAATTGCCTATTAGAAAACATATCTTTTTTTATTTCTTCTATAGCATTATTTTGGTCGTCTGTAAGTGTAAAACCTAAACTTAATTTTACTCTCTCTAACAAATTACTGCCATTATACCTTTCTTCTTTTATAAGTATATTTGGTCTTCTCTCGCTTAAATGTATATACTGAAAAGTTAAAAACTCTTCAAAAACTAAACTCTCTCTTGCCTCATCTAATGCCTCAAAAGATGTAGGAAAATGCATCTCCATTATAGAGCTTACAAAACTTTTTAATCTGTATTTTTTTTTAATCACTTTCGGTATATCATATTGCATATTCTTTTCGAATTTTTCTAATTCGCTTACAATTAAAGTTCTTAATTTTTTTTGAGAAAGCCCTTCTGTAAGCGGATATATAGGCACTATTTTGCCGTATGATAAAGAATTGGAAGAAGGCTTTTCAAACTCCACAAACCTGCATTGCACCTTTCCTCTCATATTGCGTATAAACTTTCCTGTGAGGTATAATTTAGCCCCTTTAGTAGCACCAGCAGGAATACGCCCACCATATATGGGAACTTCGCATAATGTGATACCATCTGTTACTATAATTAAAGGCTTTTTTCTAAACTGAAAAACAAAACTCCCTACATCTATAACTTCAACATACACCACAGAGTTTTTATCTGGATTTTTTAATGCTTCGTTTATTTTTAATGTATTTCTTCTGTCTTCATAAGCTCTTGGGAAAAATGTTATTAAATCATAAAGCGTAAATATATTTTTTTTGGCTAGTGTTTCTGCGTATTTTGGTCCTACGCCTTTTACATATTTTATATCTGTAGTGAAAATTTCTTTATTGTAGTCTTTCATATAACAACCATTTTATACTAATATATATCATTTCAGCATAAAATTCTATAATAAAATTTATATAATAAAATGTCATGGAGCCATAGATATTGTACTTTTACTTGCTATAATATTTTTGATTCTTTCTTTGATTGTAATATACAATAACGAAGAAATCAATCTTTGATTGTTATAAAAATGTGTATATTCTTTTAATTTTTCTCTCAA
>NZ_SAXY01000002.1 GCF_008016535.1 Brachyspira pilosicoli | reverse complement strand
ACTATAAATAATTTAAATTCTGTGCTATAATCTCTTTTCATAGTAGCATCCTTTTTATTTGTTTTATGTTCAAAATATTATAACAAGGATACTGCTTTTTTTATACTAAAAAATGTCCAATATCTCACACTCCTAAACAATACCAACTACAAATCTATTGACTTTTTTTAATCAAAAATATATATTTAAATTATATTAAATAGAAGGAGATGTATTATGTTAAAAAGAATTATCTTATCTATTATTCTTGCTTTGGCATTAATAACAACTGTTCCTACTCAAGCACATGCAGCCTATTCTGATGGTGCTGCTATTGGTGCTGCATTTATGGGAGGTTTTCCTGCTAGTACTTCTTTAGGCTTAACAGGACAATTTAAAGGCGTTCCTTTAATGTTTGGAGTAACAGGCAGAATATTATTTGGTGAAGGTTATCAGCTTTTCGGTATTGGATTTACTATGGATTGGTGGGGTTTAAAAATTCCTTTGTTGAAAGATTCAGTTGGTATTCATTTCTATTTAGGACCTGGACTTGGAGCAAGCGTTGATTTTGGAAGCCAATATTGGAATATTAGTGCTGCTTTAAGAGTGCCTATAGGATTCTCTTTTATATTTGCTAAAAACTGGGAAGTATTTGTGGAATTGGCTCCTAGTGTAGGTGTACTTAGTGTTGGAAGCGGCGGATTTAGATTATTAGGTATATATATAGGTGAAGGCGGAAGCGGTTTTGATTTTGGTTCATTCTTTGGCTTTGCTGGTCAATTAGGATTTAGATACTGGTTCTAATATTCAAGTTTTGCTAAAATTATGGCTTAATCTTTTCTGATTAAGCCTTTTTAGTATTAAAAGTTTATTTATCTATAAAATCTTACTCTTTTATAAACTCAAATATATCTATTAATTTCTTACCTTCATTTATAGTATTTCTGTTTTTTATAAACAATATTGCTGTTTTTATTAAGGCTCTCTCCATCATAAGTTTTTTATCAGATAATTCTAAAGATGATATTTCGGCTACTTTAGAATCCCCCACTGTTCTTCTTATTATCTCTGTGCCTGCATATCCTATAGAATCTGATAATATAGAACTCAAATAATATTCTTTAAAACTCTCATTTTTATAAAGACTAAATGTAACTATATCATCATACTTCTTTCTTAAAGAAATATTTATTTTATCAAATGTATCTATTATTGTTTTATTTATCCATTGAACAAAATCTTTATTATTAGAAAAATAAGTTTTATTAGCCAAAGAGAAAAATAAGTTTCCTATAACATTACCAATGTCGTATCCTATAGGTCCATAAAATGCAAACTCTGGATCTATTATTTTTATGCCGTTTTTGTTTATAAATATGGACCCAGTATGCAAATCTCCATGTATAAGTGCCTGAGAATAATTCATAAACCTATCTCTCAATTTGCATATTTCAAATTTTAAGCTTTCATCATTATACAAAAACTTCTCTACAAAATCTTCTTGCCCCTTAGATATTATATTTCTATTTTTATAATTATAATAAGGCTCTGTTAAAACTAAATCCTCTGTAATATCGCATAATTCTTTATTTATAAAAAGCTTCACATTATCTTTTTTCTCTGCTCTATCCATTACTAAATCAGTTGTCGGAAGCAAAACATTAGATAAAAAATCAGCTATCTCATCAGAAAAATTATCGAACTGTTTTTCTTCTAATAACTCTTTACGCATATTTTTATAATCAGATATATCTTCCATAGCCAAAGCATGCATATTCTCATCATAAGAATAAACTTTAGGTATATGATTAGGCGACAAAGAATACTCTATTTTTAATATTTCAGCTTCTATCTTGCTTCTATAAACATCTAAAGCCCTGCCAGAAGAGCGTAAAAACTCATCAGCCTGCTTTATTATGATAGATTTTTTATCTTTATTAAAAACCTTAAACACATAATTTATATTACCGTCTCCTATTTCAATAGCATCGATTTCTTCATCTTCATTAAAATACTTTAAAACCTTCTTACAATATTCCTTGACATCTTCTGTATTCATTAAAAAGTGCTTATCAAATTTACACATTATTTATATCCTTAAACTAGTATTATCACTAATATTATATTAATAAAACGCAAAAAATACCACTAAAATACAATTATACAATATAAAAATTACAACTAATAAACAATACTTCATAAAAAATATAAACATTAAATTTGATATAATATCATTATAATGGTATACTTTAGAGTAAAGCTATTATAGGGTTGTTTTTAAGTGGAAAAGTATATACTAGATAATGATTTAGATAATATAAGCAAACTCATAGAACATATATGTCTAAAAATAAATAAATACATAATAGATACTGACCTTTTCTCATCAGCATTATATGAAGTAATAATAAATGCCATAGAGCACGGCAATCTCAATATATTGTATGAACAAAAAAAAGAGTGGCTTCAAAAAAATATATATAATAAAAAATTAAAAGAATTACTAAAAAGCGAGCTTGCAAAAAATACTAATATAGAATTAACTTTAGATATAAATGAAAATGATAAAATTATCATAATTAAAGTAAAAGATAATGGAGAAGGCTTTAATATAAAAAGAGCATTAAAAGCAATTAAAGATGATGGTTTCGCTAGAGAAAGCGGAAGAGGAATTATAATAATAAAATCCTATTTTGATGAAGTAAAACATAATAAAAAAGGAAATGTTATTACGCTCATTAAAAAATTCAATAAGAATATATAAAATGACAATAAAGAGAAAACTATTATGCCTAAAAAAGTCAAAGATACTAAATTTTTTCATAAATCTCCTGAAATAAAATTGGACACTGGTTTTGTTACACTAGAAAGATTTATAGCTATAAATGAATATGATGACGGCAGTTTTTCAAAAGAATATAATTGCGACATCATTAATAGAAAAGGCTCTGATGCTGTTATAATAGTTCCATATACTTATATAAATAATCAAATGCATGTACTTATGATTAAAAATTTCAGACCCGTAGTTTATTATAAAGAAAAAGTATTAAATAACAAAACTGCTGAGGAAATAGATGAAAATATTATGTCATTTTTAGAGTTTCCTGCTGGAATGCTTGAAGAAGATGAACTTAATATGAAAGACAGCAATATGGGTATAAGAAAATGTGCTCAAAGGGAATTAGAAGAAGAAACAGGCTATAGTGCTAATATAAAAAATATTAAAGTTTTAGGTCATCAGTATTACAGCTCTTCTGGAATTATTACAGAGAGAATAAATATTGCTACATGCGATATAACAGGATTAAAACCTAAAAAAGTGAAAACAGACGGTTCTGTTATGGAAGAGAACATTGATTCTTTTTTTGTAGAGTTTACTGAGGCAATAAAGTGGTGCAAAGAAGGCATAATAAAAAATGCAGGTACAGAAATAGGCTTAAACAGACTTTATTTTTCAATACTCTATGAACAGCAAAAAAAGCATACCGATATTTTACAAAAAAGATTGGTTTCTTTATTTAATGAAATAAACTCTTTGAAAAAAAGTGTTAATTATTATAATAAGCTTATAAGAGAGTTTAAGGCAACTATCACTCATGAACTAAGACATCCATTTACAGAGATAATGGGATATATTAACTTATTAAAAAGAAAAACTCTTGCTGAAGATAAAAAAGAAGAGGCTATTAATGTTATATCTAGGAGTATAAAAAAACTATATGACAATAATAATAATTTAATACAAATTGCTATTAAAGATGATGAGAGCTATAGTTATACTTCTGAATTTAATGTTGAAGATGAATTAAACTCAATAATAGAAGGATATAAAATTATATACCCAAAAGATATTAAAACAGAAATCAATATAGAAGAAAATTGTAAAACTTTAATAGGATACAAAGAGAGATTTAGATTAATAATGGAAGGTATAATCTCTAATGCATTTAAATTTACAAAGTCTGGCACAATATCTATAAATGTTAGAATGCTTGATCCTATTGAAACTAAAGTTATAGATTTATCACCAGACTTATTTAATTATCATTCTATGCAAAACATCATGCCAAATGAAATAGAAATTACAGTAAAAGATACAGGCAAGGGAATAAAGCAAAACAAACTAAAGAAAATCTTTATACCATTCTATCAAAGCGACTCAAGATTTGAAAGAGAATACGGCGGCATAGGAATAGGTTTATCTGTAGTTAAAGACCTTCTTGATACTATGCAAGGTGCCATTGCAATAGATAGTTCTGAAGGTGCTGGTACAATAGTAAAATTAAGAATACCGTTTGGAGTTGTAAATACTTCCAAAAATTAATTTTTATTCCATATAAGCCATATAAGCAGATAATACTGTTATGCTGTCTTCTTCAGTGCTTTGATTTTCTTCAGCATAATCAAAGTATGTAGATAAAAGTGCATAATCACTGTAGCCATCTTCGCTATATACATTCTCTTCTTGTTGTTCTTGTGAAACAGCTGTTGAAGCTACTATTGGAGCAGATGCTGTATTATTATTGTTGTTAATGACTACACCTATTCCAACAAATATCAATAACATAGCTGCTATAAAAGCAATATAAGGTACAAATTTAAATTTCTTTTTGGTATTATTAACTTCTATAGGCATCTTACCCGTTAAAATAGATGACATAGCAAAAATTTCTTCTTTAAACTTTCTGCACTTAGCACATTCATGCAAATGCTCTTCCATTTCTGCTATTTCTTCATCATTTAAATCATTATCTTTATATCTGCTGACAAGCATTTCATAATACTCATGTGTGTTGTTCATAAAGTTACCCCCATTTTTTTTATTATTTCTAATAATTTCTTTCTTGCCCTAAATATCCTTGTTCTCACGGTATTAATAGGCAAGTCCAATTTCTCAGATATCTCAGTATAAGAATAATTCTCATATTCTGCCATCATAAGAGGTATTCTAAAATCATCCTCCAACTTAGATAAACTCTCAGCTACAATTATTTTATTTATACTATCATTATCATGAGCTTCCTGCATCTGGGCATTTCTGTATTCTTTAAGTCTGTATCTCTTTTCTCTTTCTTTTTTTCTTATATGGTCAACTGTCCTATTAAAAGAAACCCTATAAAGCCAAGTATAAATCTTAGACCGTCCCTCAAAGCTCTCTCTCTTTATATAAAAGCTAACAAAAACATCCTGTATAATCTCCTCTGCCTCATCATAATTAGAAACAAGAGAATATACTAGATTAATCAAAGGTTTTTTATAAGCCTCCATAAGTTCTTTGAAAGCAGCTTCATCTCCATTTTTAAAAGCTTCTAAAAAATTATTTTCATCAAATGCCATCTCTACACCACTCATAAAAAATAATTACCTCATTTTGCAATTGAGAAGCTGAGATCTTTGATGAGGTGTTAATACATCTATTATATCTAAATCCCGAACCATTTTTAAATAATCTCTCTCCGCTTCATAATCTTTTTTAGATTTAATAAGATTTCTCAACATATTTCTATCTGGATTATCCTTAATAAGTTCTTCTCTTATATTATAGTCTATTTTTTCTATTTCTAGTCTAATGTTTTCTTCTTCTTGAACAAATTTAATAGCTATATCATAAACCTTTTTTGTTTGCTCTTCTGTTAATACAATGCCTGCCATTTGTAAAAATCGTAAAGCATCCGGACCCAATTTATCAGTTCCTCTATGCATTCCTCTGCCGCCGCCCATTCCTCTGCCATGCCTAGGTGCAGGAGGCTGTGCAATAAGGAGTGATGAAAATAATAATATAAATAATAATATAAGCCTTTTTCTCATGTACTAACCTTAACCTCTTTAATCAAATATATCTCTTTATTCAAAATATTAGACGTATATAAATGGAAAAAAGTTCCCTATTTATATATATATTTTATATTATTTTAGTCTATTTACAAAATATTTCAAGGAAATTAAATAAATTAACTATTTCAATAAATACTATTTTCATATATAATCAATATACTATTAAAATATTAAGGCTATTATATATGTATAAAATACTATTTCTTGATAATGATAATAAAATAATAAATATAGCTAATAATTCAAAAGAAAATAATAGAACTATATTATATAAATTAGCAAAACATATTGCAGAAAAAAACAATAATAAAGCAGATATTACTGAATTAGATGATAAAATAACAATAACAAATAATGATTTTAAATATGAATTATTCTTTAGTAAAGAAAATAATATAAACATAAAAATAATTAAACATAAAGATAAATTAGCTTTTAATAATATTACATATTTAGAAAATGAATTTTATAATTATATAAGTACTATTAATATTATAGAAGCAAAAAATACATTAAAAAAAATTAATGAATCAATTAAAGACAATATGTGGTTAGATTTTATGATTAATGATTATAAAATAGACTTGCATATAGTAGGAAGCAATGATTTATCTTGTTATCATGATATAGAGATAATATTTAAAAATGTAATACATATAGAATGTGATACACATTTTAATGCTTGCCCATCAGAATATGATGTTTTTAGAGTAGATGAAAACTATAACGATTCTAATATAAAAATAAATATTCATACAGATAATAAAACATTTTATATAATATGTGAGGATATAGATTATAATAACAAAATAGTAAGATATGATTATAATTATAACTCCCTATATTCTCTTGATAAAGAAAATATAATAAAAAAATATGAACTAATAAAAGAAAATGATAAATGGTATCAGGAAAAAGAAAACTCACATAAAGCATTAATTTTTACAGATAAGTTTTTTAACACTAATGATACTATTGGAATAATATTTAGAATATATAAATTATGTTTTGCTAAAGTAAAATATTTTAGGACATTTTATTATAAGTTTGAATATTATAAATATGATTATAAAAGAGGATTTGTAGAAACAGAGCTATGGGATGTTGAGTTTTTTAAGCATATAGATTCTGGGTTAATGATATATTTAAGATATTTGCAGTCTATAACTGTTTATGAAGACTTTGTAAAATTTTGTAATGAGCTTGATAATTATTCTAAATAATAAAAAATTATATTGAAAACATAAAAAAATAATATATAATATTTTAAAATAGAAAAACAGGAATGTAAATGAAAGCAATAATAATAATACCTACTTACAATGAAAAAGATAATATAGAAAAAATGCTTAATACTGTATTGGCATTACCAGAATATATAGAAATACTAGTAGTTGATGATAATAGTCCGGATGGTACAGCAAGTATTGTTGAAAAATATTTGAATAACAATAGAGTCCATTTATTAAAAAGAGAAAAGAAAGAAGGACTTGGACCTGCTTATATAGCTGGGTTTAAACATTCTTTTCAGTATAATCCTGATTATGTTATAGAGATGGATGCAGATTTTTCTCATGACCATAATTTTGTTATTAATTTTGTTGATAGAATGGAAAAAGAGAATTTGGATTTGGTGATAGGTTCAAGGTATTGTAATGGTATTAGTGTAGTTAATTGGCCTTTAAGAAGATTATTTTTATCATATTATGGAAATAGATATGCTTCATTTATATTAGGTTCAAAGATAATGGATATTACTGGCGGATTTAAGTGTTTTAGAGTATCTGTGTTAAAAACTATGAACTTTGACAATATTTTATCGGCTGGATATTCTTTCCAAATAGAGATGAATTATTCTTTTGAAAGCAATGGTAAAAAAATAGCAGAAGAGCCTATTATATTTTATGAAAGAAGAAGCGGTCAATCAAAAATGTCTAAAAATATAATAACTGAAGCATTATTTAGAGTTGTTCGTTTAAGATTTAGAGATAAGTCAAAATATTTTAATAAATAATTACATATTAGTCAATTCTAGCACCTATACTTTTAAACTGTTCCAAAAAGTTAAAAGAAGATTTATTAATGGACTCAGCATCATCTATAATAATATCATTATTAGATACTGTAGAAGCAATACTTAAAGCCATAGCTATACGATGATCGTTATGAGAGGTGGTGCTTCCTCCCTCTAACTTTTCAACACCCTCTATATAGATTTCATCATCTGTAACCTCTATTTTTGCCCCTATTTTAGTGAAACTATCTTTTAAATCATTAATTCTATCGCTTTCTTTATATCTTAAACGGCTTGCATTATATAGTTTTGTAGTTCCTTTAGCAGTAGAAGCTAATGCTGTAATAATAGGAGCTAAATCTGGTATATCTGACACATCTATATCCATAGCATGAAGTCTTCCTGTTTTTTTAACTGTAATAGAACAATCTTCATTACAATTAATAGAAGCCCCCATAAACTTTAAAATATTTAATATTTCTTTATCACCTTGTATAGAATATTTATTTAATCCATAAAGGGTAACCTCTCCTCCCAAAGTACCAGCAGCAGCAAAAAAAGCAGCATGCGACCAATCGGACTCTATTTCATAGTTAAGAGCTGAATATTCTTGAGAGCCATATATTTCTATAAGTGAGTTTTCCATGTTTTTTGATATTTCTATCTTTGCCTCTTTCAATGTTTTTAAAGTCATAAACACATAAGGAGATGATTCTAATTCGCCTTCAATTATAATTTTAGAATTACCCTCAAGCAAAGGAGCAGCAAACAATAAACCGCTTATAAACTGACTGCTGATATTACCTTTTATTGTAAAATCTCCGCTTTTTAATTGACCTTTTATTGTAAGAGAATCTTCTTTTTTATCAAAAAATAATCCTTGTTCTTTCCATATTTGTTCATATACCGATATAGGTCTAGAAAATAGTTTTTTAGAACCAATAAAAGTAGTATTAATATTAAGTGCAGACATTATAGGAATAAGAAGTCTTAAGCTAGTGCCAGACTCTTTAACATCAACCACTATATCATTAATAGAATTATCTTTTTTAGGAATAACTCTCAAATAATCTAACTCTGGAACTAAGTCAGCAAAATTAGAAATAGCATTTTTTGTTACTTCTATATCATCACCTACATTTTTCATCCAAGGTTTTAATATGCTTATCTCTTTAGAAAGAGCGGCAGCTATTAAAGCCCTATGGGCATCACTTTTACTTATTTGTATATATAAAGAACCATAAATATCATAAGAAGGTTTTACTACTAAAGACATACGAATCTCCAAAAACAATTATTGCAAAATAGAATCAATAAACTCTTCAGCATTAAACTCTCTAAAATCTTCTACCTTCTCACCAAAACCTCCATAATATATAGGAAGCGATAAATAATGAGCCACACTTATAGCAACCCCCCCCTTAGCAGAACTATCTAATTTTGAAACAATAGCACCTTGTATATTTAAAGCATTAGTAAATACTTTAGCCTGCTCTATACCATTATGCCCAACATTAGCATCTAATACAAGTATAGGCACAAAATTAAACTCGCTAAATCTTTCTGTAGCTATTTTTTTCATCTTTTCTAATTGTTTAACTAAATTATCCTGATTGTGAAATCTGCCAGCCGTATCAACTATTACTATATCAGCATTTGTTGCTTTTGCTTTATCTAAAGCAGAAAATAATACACTAGCTGGGTCTCCTGCTTGCTGACCTTTAACTATTGTTACAGATAA
Source organism: Brachyspira pilosicoli (assembly GCF_008016535.1). Taxonomy (GTDB): domain Bacteria; phylum Spirochaetota; class Brachyspiria; order Brachyspirales; family Brachyspiraceae; genus Brachyspira; species Brachyspira pilosicoli_A. The sequence continues at coordinate 36,288 of NZ_SAXY01000002.1, read as the reverse complement.
TCTATTAGCCCATTCTTCAAGCTGTTCTATAGCGGCTGCTCTGAATGTGTCTGATGCTGCTAAAATTATTTTATGATTTTGTTTTAATATGTTTGCTAATTTTGCAATCGAAGTAGTTTTGCCTACACCATTTACACCCACTATAAATAATATATTCTTTTCTTTTAATTCTATTTTTTTATTTATGAACTTAGATATTAAAATCTCTCTTAAATGCTTTTTTACTTCTGATGAATCTTTTATATTTTCTTTTTCTACAACTTCTCTTAATTTTGAAATAATATCTTTTGTAGTTTCTACTCCTGCATCTGCTGTTATAAGCATATTCTCTAAACTTGCAAAAAACTCATCATTAATTGAAGATTTATTAAATAATGATGATAAAGAAAATTTTGATTTTGAAGTTGTTAAAGACACTTGAGGTTTTTTCGATTTATTTTTTAATACCAATAATATTATTAAAGCTAAAATTACAACAACAGCTATTATTATATATAAATTTTGCATCTATTTATTCTCCAGTAAAAAATTTATTATAATATTATATAAGCTATTAATATTTTTTCAAGTTATGTAATTTTCTAATATGTTTAGGAGTATGAGATATTGGACATTTTTTAGTATAAAAAAAGCAGTATCCTTGTTATAATATTTTTGATATATAAAACAAATAAAAGGATACTACTATGAAAAAAGATTATAGCACAGAATTTAAATTATTTATAGTGGATGAAGCATTAAAAACTAAAAATATTAAAAGATTTTTAAAGATAGAAAAAATAAATAAATCCACTTTTTATACTTGGCTTAAGAAATATAAATACACTGGAACTGTCGCTAATTTTAGTACTAAGCCAAAAACTTCTCCAAATATCTTTAATAATCAAAAAGCTATTAATTTAATTATTGAACTCTATACTAAAGAATATCGAGGTAAGCATTACATTAAAGCATATCTAAATCGTGAAGGCATTAAGATAGGTGTTACAGCTATAGAGAATGTACTAAAAAGAAATAATCTTTGGAGATACAAAATAAAAAAGAAAAAGAAGCGATATGATAAACGAAAATTTGTCTCTAAAATACAAAAAGAAGGCAAAATAGTTCAAATAGACACTAAATATATCAAATTAGGCAGAAAAAGAGTTTATCAATTCACTGCTGTAGATTTAGCTACACGTTATAGTTGGAGAGAAATCTATGAAGATAAAACACCTTCTAGTGCTTTATCTTTCTTAAAATATGTCTTAAAAACTTCACCTTTTAAGATACAGGCTATACAAACGGACAATGGTATGGAATATACTTATCGCTGTATTAATACTCCTAAAATCAATATTTTTGATGAATACTGCTTAAAAAATAAATTAGAGAGGAGATATATTCCTATAGCAACACCAAGATACAATGGCGTAGTAGAAAGAGTACACGGCATAGACGAAAGAGAATTTTATTCACGATTAAATAAAAATATCACAGTAGAATTATTGAGAGAAAAATTAAAAGAATATACACATTTTTATAACAATCAAAGATTGATTTCTTCGTTAGGTTATATTACAATCAAAGAAAGAATCAAAAATATTATAGCAAGTAAAAGTACAATATCTATGGCTCCATGACATGATATTATATAAAGATACAATATGATTAATTATCTTTGCTGTCTTCTAACTTTTCTACTATAACTTTATCTATTCTAGCTCCGTCCATATCAACTATCTCTAAAGATAAGTTTTTCCAGTTTATGGATTCTCCCTCTTTTGGTACATGCTGTAATAATTCTAATATTAGTCCGCTTATAGTGTTATAGTTATTTGATATGTTTTCATCTTCTATTTCAAAATATTCTAAAAAGTCATAAATAGGGCATTGTCCGTCTACAAAATACCCGCCGTTTTTTCTTTTTCTTATATCCATATTTTTGTTTGTCTCGCTAATAGAGCCAACCAAAGCAGAAAATATATCATGCTGTGTAATCATACCGTCTATATTTCCAAACTCATCTGATATAAAGCCTATTTTAGTATTATTTTTTTTCATTTCTTCCAATACTAAATAAACTTCCATATTGTTGTGAAAGTATGTAGCTTTTTGTGCATATTTTTCAATTTTTGCTTTGCTGTTATTTAATTTGTCAAATATTTCATTTATTTTTATAACGCCAATTATATTATCTAAAGTTTTGTCTATTAGAGGGTATATAGTATAAGGATTTTTGGATATTGTTTTTTTTATTTCATCATTAGTCATATTTATATCCAAATATACTATATCAGCTCTATGAGTCATAATAGATTCTATTTTTCTATCCCCTAAAAAAAATGCTCTTTCTATAATATCTTGTTCTACTTCTTTTACTTCTCCGCCTTGTTTTCCTTCTTCTACCATAGATTTTATTTCTTCTTCTGTTATAGGTGTTTTTTCATCTTTTATGCCCAAAGTTCTAGAAACTATAATAGCACTGTTTGATAATATCCACACAAAAGGGGCTCCTATTTTTGATAATATAGTCATAGGGCTAGCCACAGCTTTTGCTATTTTTTCAGGCATAACCATGCCCAACCTTTTTGGTACTAATTCTCCAAATATTAATGTTAAATAAGTTACTAATGCTACTATTATTACTTGTGATATTACTAGAGAATATGATGCTGGGATATTTATTTTTAGTAAGAGGTTTGATAAATCTTTTGATATAGTGTCTCCTGAGTATATACCTGTTAGTATTCCTATTAATGTTATACCTATCTGTATAGTTGATAAAAACTTATCTGGTTCATTAGCTAAATCTAAAGCTATTTGTGCATTTTTATTTCCGTCTTTAATGTCTTTTGTTAAAGAACTTTTTCTTGCCGATATTATAGCTATTTCCGACATAGCAAATATTCCATTTAAAAGTATTAATATTATAATAATAATTATGTCCATTATATTCCCTTAAAAAAGTAGTAGATTTTACTCATGAAAAAATAAGATTGATTTTTGAAAATGTTATTACTCAGCGGCATATTTGTTAATAATTTCCTATATTTTAATATTTTATAATATATAAAAAAAATTACAATAGCTATTTTTATTAGTGTTTTTTGATTATATCAAATATATAATTGCTAAAAATCATTAAACATGTATAATTAGTTTTAAAAACAAATTAGGATTGTTTATGAAAAACTATTTAGAATTATTAAGAAAAGTTTTAGAAGAGGGTGAAGATATTAAAGACAGAACTGGGGTTGGCACGAGAAGAATATTTGCTCCGCAGTTAAGATTTAAATTTGAAGATAATAAAATACCTATTATAACTACAAAAAAAGTATTTATGAAAGGTGTTATAATAGAATTGTTATGGTTTTTGCAAGGCTCAACAAATATAAAATTTTTGCTTGAAAATAATGTACATATATGGGACGAGTGGGCTGATGATATGGGAGAGCTTGGACCAGTATACGGAAAGCAGTGGAGAGCTTGGGAGACTAAAGAAGGAAATAAAATAGACCAAATTTCTAATGTTGTTAATACATTAAGAAATAACCCAACAAGCAGAAGAAATATTTTGAATGCATGGAATGTGGGAGAGATTGATAAAATGCATTTGCCTCCTTGCCATATGATGTGCCAATTTTTTGTTAATAATGAAGGCGGAATAATAACTCATTTATATCAACGTTCTGCAGATTTGTTTTTGGGTGTTCCTTTTAATATAAGCTCTTATGCTATACTTACAAGGCTTTTAGCTATGCATAGCGGGCTTAAAGCTTCAGAATTAATAATGACATTTGGCGATGCCCATATTTATAATAATCATATGGAGCAAGTTAAACTTCAGCTTTCAAGAGAGCCATATGAACAGACTACAGAATTGTTTATAGAAGAGCGTCCGAATATATTTAGCCATGTTTATGAGGATTTTAGATTAGAAGGCTATAAATATCACCCAACTATAAAAGCGGAGGTGGCTGTTTGATAGTATCATTAATTGCCGCAGTTGATTCAAAAAACGGCATAGGCTTAAATGGTGTAATGCCTTGGGGGCACATTAAAGAGGATATGCAGTTTTTTAGAAGCACTACCACAGGATATGCTGTTGTTATGGGGAGAGTTACTTTTGAGTCATTAGGTTCAAAGCCTCTTCCAAACAGAAAAAACATTGTTATATCATCTAATAAAAATGAGCTTTCAGATAAATACGACAACCTTTTTTATGATGACAATTTTGAAAATGCTATTTCTAAATTATTATTAGAAAAGCATAGTCAAATATTTATTATAGGAGGGGAGTCCATTTATAAAAGAGCGATTTGTTATGCTGATAAAATATATCTCACTCATATAAATAAAGACTATAATTGCGACAGATTTTTTCCAGAAGTAGACAGCAAATTATTTTCTTCAAAAATATTAAAGAACTTTGTTTATGATGATGCAGATGTTAATATTGTGGAATATACTAAAAATTTTTAGCTTTGTAAACTGTAGGTTGTAAAATCTTTCCACACGTTATTACTTATTATTGTATAAAACAAAATATTTTATTAATTATATTATAATTAATAAATAATTAGTTTTAAAATCTTTATACTTTTAGTTATATAAACAATATTTTATATGTTATATAACTGATAATTCTTTATATAAAAATTGCAGTTCTTTTGCTTCTTTTATACCAATAAAAGAAGTGGGGGTGCGGGGGCAAAGCCACCGCAAATAAAAAAATTAAAAATATTTTCATAAAATATAGTTTTTAGATATTTAACAGAATAAAAAGTGTTATGTAATTTTTACTTTATAATATATAATCTTGTTATCAATAAATGATTATAGAGGAATATTATGAAGAGATTGTTATATTTATCAATTTTGTTTATTTCAGTTATTTCGTTTATTTGTGTTTCTTGTGCAAGTAAAAAAGATAGTAATTTGCAAGTTTATTATAACGGCAATATTATAACTATGGAAGGAAACACAGAAGATACTCTATATGCTAAGGCTTTAGAAGTAAGTAACGGAGTAATCACAAAAGTGGCATACACTGATGAAGAAGCAAATAATTTAATAAAAAATAAATCAGCAGTAGATTTGAAAGGTAAAACTTTAATGCCTGCTTTTATAGATGCACATAGTCATATAATAAGTTTTGCTCAGGCTCTTACAACAGTAGATTTATCAGGCACAGCAAATGTAGCAGAAATTGATTCAAGGTTAGAAGATTATATAAAAAACAATAATCTTACAAACGGTGCTTGGGTTATAGGTTTTGGTTATGATAATAATTTACTTCCAGATAAAAAAAATCCTACAAGAGATGATTTAGATAAAGTTTCTACAAACTTAGCTATATTTATTACGCATGCATCTGGACATGTTGGAAGCATGAACTCTAAGGCATTAGAATATTTTGGTGTAGATGAAAATACTCCAGATATAGAAGGCGGGGTTATAGAAAGATATCCTAATAGCAGAAAGCCTACAGGTTATATGGAAGAGGCTGCTTTTATGAAATATGCTAGAGAGGTTGATTTTAAGGTTAGTGATGAAGACATGATGAACTTTGTTAATCAGGCAGAAGATTTTTATTTAAGTTATGGTATTGCAACTGCTCAAAACTCTTTAATAGTTAATACTGATTTCCCATTAATAGAGAATATGATAACAAATAATAGATTTAAAATAGATATAATAGGTTTTATAGATTTAAAGAATGCTCCTAATATTTTTGATGAACATAAAGATTTAATTGGTAAGTATAGCAATAGATTTAAAATATCAGGCTACAAAATATTTTTAGATGGTTCTCCTCAGGCTAAAACGGCTTGGTTAAAAGAGCCTTATATAACAGGAGAGAAAGGCTATAGAGGATATCCTATACATGATTATAACACTGTAAAAGAATATGTAAGAAAATCTTTTGATGATAAAATGCAATTGCAGGCTCATTGTAATGGGGATGCAGCTGCCGAGCAATATGTTGATGCAATATCTGAGGTTATGACAGAGAGAAATACTACAAATAATTATAGAGCTGTATTGGTTCATAGCCAGATTGTAAAAGAAAATGAATATAAAAGAATGAGTGAGTTTAATATAATACCTTCCTTATTTGTTGCTCATATATATTATTGGGGCGATACTCATATAATAAACTTAGGAATGGAGAGAGCTTCTCAAATAAGTGCAAGTAAAACTGCATTAGAAAATAATTTACCTTTTACATATCATCAAGACACACCAGTTATAAAACCTAATATGATAGAAACTATAAGCTGTGCTTTAAATAGAACTACAAAAGATGGAGTATTACTTGGAAAAAATCAGAAGATAGATGCTCTAAATGCTTTTAAGGCTATCACAATAAATGCAGCTTATCAAAATGGAGAAGAGGATATAAAAGGAAGTTTGAAAGAGGGTAAATTAGCAGATTTAGTAATACTTTCTGCTGCCCCATTAAAAATAGATAGTAAAGATATGAACAGTATAGAAGTTTTAGAAACAATAAAAGAAGGAAAAACTTTATACAAAAAATAATATAAAAATAGATATAAAAAATAATAAAAGGAGTAAAATTATATGGTTAGTATAATATCAGATATGGACGGAGTAATTTATAGAGGAAACAATTTAATAGATGGTGCTAAAGATTTTATTAATATGCTTTTAGAAAAAAATGTATCTTTTTTATTTTTAACAAACAATGCAGAGCAGACACCTATTGATTTAAAAAGAAAATTAGAATCTCTTGGTGTATCTGGTTTAGAAGATAAACATTTTTTTACAGCAGCACAAGCTACGGCAAATTTTCTAAAGACTCAGCAAGAGAATGGAAGTGCTTATGTGATAGGTACGGGCGGTTTAGTGAGTGAGCTTTATAATATAGGCTATAGTATAAATGATGTTAATCCTGATTATGTTGTAGTTGGTAAGACTAGTGCTTTTAATTTTGATATGCTTAAAAAGGCTGTTTCGCTTATAAATAAAGGTGCTAGGTTTATAGGTTGTAATCCAGACATAACAGACCCTGCTCCAGATGGCGAACTTATACCTGCAGTGGGACCTATACTTGCTGCTATAGAAACTGCCACTGGAAAAAAGCCTTATATAGTAGGTAAGCCTAATCCAATCATGATGTCTATTGCAAAAAATAAAATTAATGCACATAGTGAAAATACTGTAATGATAGGCGACAGAATGGATACTGATATACTTGGAGGGCTTGGTGCTGGAATGAGAACTTGTTTAGTATTATCTGGTGTTACAAAAATGGAGATGCTAAAAGAGTTTCCATATAAACCAAATTATGTATTTAATTCTGTGGCAGAAATAGATGTTGATAAACTTTGATATATATATTAAAGTTTTATTATGTTATAATTAATTATATAAAAAAAGGAGTTTATATATTATGGCTACACCGCATATATCAGCAAATAAAGGAGACATTGCAGAAACTATTCTTCTTCCGGGTGACCCTCTTAGGGCTAAGTTTATAGCAGAGAATTTTTTAGAGAATGTAAAGCAGTATAATAGTGTAAGAAATATGTTTGGATATACTGGAACATATAAAGGCAAAAGAGTTTCTGTTCAGGGCACTGGTATGGGTATACCTTCTTGCAGTATTTATTCTTATGAGCTTATACATTTTTATGATTGTAAGAATTTAATACGTATTGGTACTGCTGGTGCTTTAGTTGATAAACTTCATATTGGTGATTTAGTTATAGGAATGGGGGCTTGTACTGATTCTAATTATGCTTCACAGTATGAACTTCCTGGCACTTATGCTCCTATTGCTAGTTATGATTTACTTAGAAAGGCTGTTAATAAGGCTGATGAGATGAAAATAAACTATCATGTAGGCAATATTGTATCATCTGATGTATTTTATGGAGCTAATAATGCTACACCTAAATGGGCAAAAATGGGGGTGTTAGCTGTAGAGATGGAAGCTGCTGCTTTATATATGAATGCCGCATATGCAGGAGTGAATGCTCTTTGTATGGTAACTATATCAGATTCTTTGGTTACAGGAGAAGCTACAACAGCAGAGCAGAGAGAGAAAACTTTTACTAATATGATGGAAGTGGCTTTATCGCTTGCTTGATATATACGAAGATTATTGTTTTTTCTTGTTCTTTTTCCCGCGTACGAGCTGTACCACCTTGCCGCACGGTAATGTTATGCTTTAATTATAATTTCTTAGTCGTGCGGGAGAGTGCCTTTTAATGTACAATTAAATTATAAAATTTATAATAAAAATGCAGTTCTTTTGGTTCTTTTATACCAATACCGAAGGCACTTCCTACGGTCGTAAAAGAACTGGGGTGCGGGGCAAAGCCCCAGATATCAAAACTAAAATATAACTTTATTTTGATAAATATTTAATATATATTAGATATTTTAAAGGATACTATTTTTTATGTATATAGAAGAGTTAAGAAATAAGCAAAGAGAGTTTTTTAAAAGCGGTGATATGTTAGAATATTCTTTTAGAATAGAGCAGCTAAAAAAACTAAAGGCTATGATTATAAAAAATGAGGCTAATTTTATTAATGCTCTAAATAAGGATATGCTTAAACTTGAGTTTGAGGCTATTGGCACTGAATTATTTATTATAATTGATGAGATAAATTTGTTTATAAAAAAATTAAGAACTTGGATGAAAGATAAAAAAGTTAAAAGAAATTTCCTCACAATAGATTCTAAAACAATTATAATGAATAAACCTTATGGGGTATCACTTATAATATCGCCTTGGAATTATCCTTTGCAATTAACTTTTCTTCCTCTTATAGGCTCTATTGCAGGAGGTAATACTTCTATAATACTTCCTTCTCAATTAACAAGTAATGTTTATGATGTAATATATTCTTCTATAAAAGAAACATTTAATGAATAGTATATTGCTGTTGTAGATAAATCTTTTCCTGCAGAATATACTACAAAAATAGAATATGATAAAATATTTTTTACAGGCTCTCCTAGGGTTGGAAAAATTATAATGAATAATTCTTCTAATTTTTTAACTTCTCTTACTTTGGAGCTTGGAGGAAAATCCCCTGTTATAGTTGATGATAATATAAAAAATATCAATAAGGCTCTAAAGAGAATAATATGGGGAAAGTTTATTAATTCTGGGCAAACATGTGTGTCGCCTGATTATTTATTAGTAAACAAAAATATTAAAGATAAGTTTTTGGAGGCATTTAATACAGAAATAAAACTATTTGAAGATGAGAGAAAATTAAACAGAATTATCAATAAAAGTCATTATGATAGGTTAAAAAGTTATTTAAATGACGGAAAAATATTATATGGCGGTGAATATGATGATGAAAAATTATCTCTCGCAATTACATTAATAGAGCCTAATAGTTTAGAAAATAATGTTATGAGAGATGAGATATTTGGGACTATTTTCCCTATAATTTATTACAACACTAAAGAAGAGGCAAGAGATATTATAGATAAAGTATGTACTCACCCATTGGCTATGTATGTTTTTTCTGATGATAATAATTTTGTAGAACATTTCTTAAACAATATTTCTTTTGGCGGTGCATCTATAAATGATACTATAAGCCATATATTAAACAATAATGCTCCTTTTGGAGGAGTGTCAACAAGTGGAATAGGGGAGTATCACGGTTATTATAGTTTTGAATGCTTTACAAAGAAAACAACAGTATTAAAAAAGAGTTATAATTTTGAACTTAATACTAAATATCCTCCTTACAGCAAAAATATAAAAGCATTAAAGTTTTTGTTTGAGTTATTTAAGAAGTAAAAATTATTTTATATATAATATGATTTAAGTTCTGTAAATTTGCACTTTTTGCAACTTTTTGCTGCGGGAAAAAGTTGAATAAAACATACATCAATATAAAAATTATTTGTTTAAATTAAGATATTTGCAGGGCTTTGCCCCGCACCCCACTTCTTTTATTGGTATAAAAGAAGCAAAAGAACTGCATTTTTTATGTAATATAGCTACAAACATATATCATTATTTAATATATATTTATAATCAGTAAAATTAAAACAATATAAATATTTATTAATTTACTTTTGAAATAAATTTTATAAATAAAAAACGCCCTTTAATAAAAGAGCGTTTATATTTAATTATTAAAAAATAAATTAATTTTCAATCCATATATCTGGTTCAAGTTTTATATTTACTTTATTGTAATCAACTATTTCTATGCCTTTATAATAGAATTTCAAAATTTCTTTATAGTCTTTTTTTACTTGAGCCATACCAAATGCTCCCCACTGACACATACCAACACCATGTCCGCTTCCTTTACCAGTGATTATTATTCCATTATCAACTTTCTCTATATTAAACTGTAAAGAAGGCACTATTACAGGAGATAATTTATTTCTGAAATTTCTTGAAGGTATATCTTTTTCATCTATTTTTATATTAATAGCCTTTCCAGATTTAGGGTCTTTATTTACTTTTATAGAAGAGTTTTCATTAGCTTCTAAAGCAAAGTCATTATTTAATTCTTTATAACTTAAAGCATTAGTCCAAGGTTTTATTTGAGCATTACAATAAGGACATTCAACTCCCTCTAAATATGGCACATTAGCACCAAACACATTTTTAGCACTGTCAGTGTATCCTCCGCATAAAGCACTAAAATATGTAGCTATTACTTTATTATTATATACAGCTATTTCAGATTTTGTTCTGTCTACTGCCTGCTCTGTGTTCCAATTAATTTTTTCTCTGCCGTTGTATACTTGATATTTTGTAGTATTATCAACATCGAAAGGTTTTTCATTATTGTTTTTTAATATATGAAATATAGCATAAGTACGTGCAGCAACAGCCTGTGCTTTTAATGCTTCCATAGGCCAAGAAGGAGACATTTCATGAGGTAATACTCCTTTAACATAATCTTCAATATCTAATTCATTAATTACTATCATAGTGTCGTTGTAAGGTATAAACTTTAATGAACCATAATATTCTTTGCCGTTTAATGTAAAACCATCTTTAGTTTCAAAAACTATTCCCTCTTTATAAACTCCAACATCATTAACCTTTAAGCCTAATCTGTTTTCTACAACCATTACTGTTTCATTGGTTAAGCCTGATATTATTTCACTTTCATATTTATAATTATATGCCTTGTATGGACCTTTTATATTGATTGTATATGGAGCTTTTACATCTGTTAAATATACTCTTATACTATTAATTTGAGCAAATGCAAAAATAGAATTAATTATAAATAAGACTAATATTAGAAATAAAAATCTATTTAATTTCATAAATATATTTTTCCTCCAAAAATAAATGTAGTTTTTTAATTATCGTAAATTAATATCGGAAGTTAATAAAACTACTTGATATATTTATTGTATTACAAGATATTCGCTTTCATTATGTATTCTATCTAAAGCAGTAACATAATAGATATATTTAATGTTTTTATTAGCTTTTTCATCTCTATAAACTATCTTACAATTAGTATTAAAATCTTCTCTTCTAATTTTATCTAGAATTTCAAGTTTGCCGTCATTTAGTTTTTTTCTATATATTACATAATAAACTGAAACGCCATTTAAAACATGAGAGTATTTATCAATCTTATATTCATTAGGGTCTGTAAAACTAATTACATTTACACCAAAAGATTTTTTTAAACTTGGATTTTCCAATTTTAAAGGAGGAGTATTAATATCTCTCATTGTGTTCATTTTTGGAACTACTGCTTTGAATATATAATTATTTTTCTTTATATTATCAATAGCCTTATATCCATAATCACCAGTGCCTACATCATTTAAATACATATTATGCATAGTAAAAAATGAAGAGCCCTTTATATAATCTCTGCCGACATATCTTATATAATCAACTTGCTTAGACATCACCCATACATCTTTCCAAGGTTCATATTTATCTTCTCTTCCCATTTTATATAAAGCATGTCCTATATATATGTCAGCAATATTTTTGTTTGTAGATTTTCTTGCTTCACCTATCCACCAATCAACCATTTTATCGAAAGGTACTGTTTGATGCGAAGAGCTCCAATAAATTTGAGGAATAATAGCATCAATATACATTTTATTTAAACCGTCTTTTTCTGTAGCATTGCTGAGAGTTGCTGTTTTTTGTCCATTAAGCATCCAAAGTAAAACATCAGCATGCAAAGCATCAAAGTTTGGATTATAAGATTTACTATCGCTTCCATTAATATAGCCCTTATATTCGCTTAAAGGCTGTTTATTCCTCCAAACTCCAGCAGGTGATATAGTCCATTTTACATAAGGCTTTCTTAATTTTATTTCTTTATATATGCTGCTAACTAAATTATTAATATTGTTTCTTCTCCAAGCATATAAACCATTAACTCCATAATCATCATAAGAAGTGTTATTGGCATCATATCCTAGATTGCTTGCATATTTTGAAGAGCTTACACTATCAGGCCAATCTCTATATGTTTTGCCGTTTAATGAGTTTTGATAAAAATAATCATCAAAATGAATACCGTCTATATCATAGTTCTCAACTACTTCTATAATAGAATCCATTACATATTTTGCACTTATAGGTTCACCAGGGTCTAAATATAATCTATTGTCATACCAATGAACGGGCTTAAGTCCATTTGAAACATATGTGTGAATAAAATTTTTTTTGGAGAATTGTTCTTCATAGCTTTTATTAGTATCGTATTTTAATGATATTCTGTAGGGGTTAAACCAAGCATGAACTTCTATATTTCTTTTATGAGCTTCATTTATTATAAACTCAAGCATATCTGTTTTAAATGGGTAATCATCTCTTTCATCTTCTGGATTAATACCAAAAAAGTACCTAGTAGTAGGATTGATTTTTGATTTAAATATTACTCCGGCATCAGGCTTAACTTGAACAAAAACTGCGTTAAAATTATTGTTGTAAAGAGTATCTAAATATTTTATTATTAAAGCCTTTTGTTTTACTTCACTTTCTCCCATTATAGGCCAATCAATATTAGCAACTGTTGAAAACCAAGCAGCTCTAAATTCTCTATACATAGGGTTTTGGCTTCTATCTTCATCGATACTATTTAAAAGCATTTTATTAATAATTTTATTGTCCTTATATTCTATACTTTGACATGATAAGATAATTGTTAATAATATCGTTATAAATAATATTTGTTTTTTCATAAAACCTACAAAATAAAAATTTGTTTATTAGTTTTCGGTATTTATATATAAACTATTGAGGCAATTATAATTTGTACTTGCAAAATATCTATAATAATGTAAATTTATATTATAATTCTAGTTTTTTGCATATGCTATTATTTTTATGTTTTTTATGACGATAATGAATAATAATATATGTAACTATTGAGGAAATAAAATAATGAAAAAGATAATTTCTATAATTTTAATGATATCTATCTTATCACCTTTAATGGCACAAAATAACTATACTTTTCCAGAATATATGGAAAGACTTCAAAGACAAGTTCCTAAAAAGGCTATACAATGGTTTGAAGAAAATGGATATTCTGATGCTTATGGTGTAGATAAACGCATATTCATTTTTTATAGAGGTATAAGCAGATATCATAAATATGCCAGATATAATGGCAGTATAGATGATGCTAATAGAGCAGCAAGCGATTTTAGACAGGCTTTAGAAATACCAAATGATAATGTATTTTATTTTAACAATAGAGCTATGTTATATTTAGGTGGGCTTCTTGCTACTATACCGGGAGATAAAGAATTGCCTGCTAGAATATTTAATTATTATATAGCAAATACAAGTCCATTCGATCCTGATTATCCTACTGCAGTATATTGGGCATTATATTTAAATTATCTTGATAAAGAAACATATAATACTTACTATAATAGATTAGTTTCACTTGAAGAAACTCAAATTTATCCAGTAGCTATAATATATGATTATGCTACAGCTACTTATAAAAGTATTCCAGAAATGCTGGCTAAAATACCTGCACCTAAAGATGTAAAACCAAATACTTATCAATGGACACAAAATGGTATGAATATATATACTTTAGTTAGCGATTCTGTGCCTATTATACCAGAAGATAAAGTATTGCCTCTATATGGTGTACAGGTTTCTCCTTCTTTTGAAGAATATCCTCCTAGAAGCCGAGTGCCTGACCCTGGCGATAATAGAAGAAGACTTATAGAAGAGAGAGAAGCTTTAGAGAAAATATTTACAGAAAAGTTTTATATTGAAACAAATGAAACTGTAACTAATGATATTATTACAGATGATTTACTTACAAATACTGTAGTTACAAATGAGATGATAAATACTAATGACTTTATTACGAATGAGGTAATTGTTGATGAGAGCATAGAAACTTTCTCTAATGTGGATACATATACTTTAAATGTACTTGTAGATAAAGTTAATACTTATGATAATGTTAGAATAAATATTGCTGGAAAAGAATATAATGTTTATAATAATAATTTTACTATTGATTTGCCTGAAGGCGAATATGATGTACAGATTTATATAGCTGATAAGATGTATAACAATAAAGTAAAAGTAACTAAGGGTTATTATAATTTGCTCCATATAGAAGTAAGAGAGGGTAAATTAGTCAATAACATGAATAATCAATAGATATATATTAAGCGTTGTTTAAAATATTAATAGTTGCGGGGATATGATGCTTAATATAAAAAAACCTAGAGGTACAAATGACTTTTTCTATGATTCTGCAGAAAGATTAGAATTTATAGAAAATAAAATAAAAGAGATAGCAAGATTATATGGTTATAAAAGAATAAGAACTCCTTTATTTGAGTATACGGATCTTTTTACTAGAGGCATTGGAGAGGGTACTGATATAGTTGGTAAGGAGATGTTTACCTTTGAAGATAGGGGAGGACGTTCTCTTACTTTAAGACCTGAGGGTACTGCTTCGGTTGCTCGTGCTTATGTTGAAAATTCTTTGCAAAATGAGTTTGCTATTAACAAGCTTTTTTATTTGGGTACTATGTATAGGGCTGAGAGACCTCAAAAGGGCAGATATAGAGAGTTCAATCAATTTGGAATAGAATGTATTGGGGGAACTTCTCCTGTAATAGATGCTGAAGTTATAGCTTTAAATATCAACATATTAAAAGAGTTTGGTATAGATAATGTTAATTTACTAATTAATACTGTTGGATGCAGTAATTGTAAGCCTAATTATAATAAGGCTATTAGAGAAGCTATTGGAGATAAAAAAACTGAGCTTTGTGAAACTTGCCAAAATAGATACGAAAATAATATTTTAAGAATATTAGATTGTAAAAATGAAAAGTGTAAAGAAATATTAAAAGATATACCAAAGTTTTATGATTATGTATGTGATGAATGTAAAGAGCATTTTGATTCTTTATGTAATGAGCTTACAAAAATTAATCAGAACTTTACTATAGACAATATGCTTGTGCGGGGGCTTGATTATTATACAAAAACCGCTTTCGAGGTGCAGACTAATGCATTAGGTTCACAGAGTGCCATACTTGGAGGCGGAAGATACGACAATTTGATAGGTATTTTTAATTCTAATAAAGATGTTCCTGCTGTTGGAAGTGCTATGGGGCTTGAGAGGCTTCTTATAGTGCTTGAAAACAATAACAACATTATAAATGATAGATTAGATGTTTTTGTTATAGCTTTTAAAGAGACTCAAAATGAAGTATTAAATATTATGCAGATTCTTAGAGCTAAAAATATTTCTTGTGATTTTTATTATAATATTAAATCTATTAAAAATCAGTTTAAATCTGCTAACAAAAGAAATGCTAAATATGCTTTAATAGTAGGTGAAGAAGAATTAAAAAATAATAAGTTTAAGCTAAAGAATATGGATACTAGCGAAGAGAGAGATGTTGCTTTATCTGATATAGCTAAATTTATTAATTAATTCATACGGCTGCTTTCAAAAAGGTTTCTAATATTTTCATTTTTAGATTTTTTTGCTAATTCTATAGAAACATTATCCACAGCAGCACCATTTTTTACAAGAAGTTTGCATATATCAAAGTTTCCAACTTCTATTGCCATATTTAATGGTGTGTAATTTTTTTCTTTATCTCTCAAACTTATATTAGCACCATTATCTATTAAGGATTTTGCTAGTTCTGCATTATTATTTTTTATTGCCATATGAAGAGGACTATAATATTTATCTATATGATTTATGTCAGAACCTTTATTTATGAGTTTTAGAGAATTATTATAATCATTATTTTTTACTGCTATATTTAATGCTATTTCATTATTTTTATTTGTAATATTAACATTTGCATTTTTTTCTAAGAGCATATCTATTACTTTGCTGTAGTCTTGAGATTTGCTTGCATTAATTAATGATAAATGTAAAGGAGTGTTTCCATTTGTTTCTTGTAAATTAATATTTGCATTACCATCTAAAAGTATTTTTACGCTTTCTATTTTTTTATTAGCATTAATTTCTAAAATATAATGCAGGCTTGTTTGAAAATAAGAATTGGTATTATCAACATTAGCACCAAGATAAATAAGTGTATTCATAGATTCTATAGCCCCAGCTCCAGAAGCATAATGAAGCATTGTGTTTGTATCTTTAGTGTCTACATCTATGCCAAGCTCTCTTACTAAATAATTTATATTTTCTACATTATCACCAAAAATAGCAGACTTCATTATTGATATAACATCTTCGCTATTCATAAGTAAATATATATTTTTATCTAAATATGCTCTTAATATTTTTGAGTTAGAATATCTTGAAGCTAAAAATTCACTTCTTGGTTTTTCTATCATCTTAAAATTAATATTAGCTCCATAGTCTATTAATAATTTTAATGTTTCAAAATTGTTGTATATTGCAGCAATGTCCATAGCAGAGAAATATGAAGCATCTATAGTTTCATTGCTTTTTATAATTTTTGTATTTTTATCTAATAATTTATTTAAATCCAAATATGGAGAGTTTTTTAATGCTTTTATAGAATTAGTTTTGTTGTTTTCTGCTGCTATATGTATTAAATAAAATCCTCTTTCATCTTTTATATTTGGATTAACATTTTGACTTAACATGCTTTGTATAGTTTTTATGTCTCCTATTTTTACAGCATTAATCATTTTATTTTCATTTTCTGTTAGTGCGTATGATATGTTTATTATTAGGATATATAGTATTAGGAGTTTTTTTATCATTATTATTTTCCGTTACATATAAATTATTGTTAATCATTATAAACTATAATTTTCTTATGTAAACTAAAACTTTTACATTCTCTTCTAAGTAAAATGCACTATATTAGAAAATTACATGTCATGGAGCCATAGATATTGTACTTTTACTTGCTATAATATTTTTGATTCTTTCTTTGATTGTAATATACAATAACGAAGAAATCAATCTTTGATTGTTATAAAAATGTGTATATTCTTTTAATTTTTCTCTCAATAATTCTACTGTGATATTTTTATTTAATCGTGAATAAAATTCTCTTTCGTCTATACCGTGTACTCTTTCTACTACACCGTTGTATCTTGGTGTAGCTACAGGAATATATCTCCTCTCTAATTTATTTTTTAAGCAGTATTCATCAAAAATATTTATTTTAGGAGTATTAATACAGCGATAAGTATATTCTATACCATTATCGGTCTGTATAGATTGTATCTTAAAAGGTGAAGTTTTTAAGACATATTTTAAGAAAAATAAAGCACTATAAGGTGTTTTATCTTCATAGATCTGCCTCCAACTATAACGAGTAGCTAAATCGACAGCTGTGAATTGATAAACTGTTTTTCTGCCTAATTTGATATATTTCGTATCTATTTGAACTATTTTGCCTTCTTTTTGTATTTTAGAGACAAATTTTCGTTTATCATATCGCTTCTTTTTCTTTTTTGTTTTATATCTCCAAAGATTATTTCTTTTTAGTACATTCTCTATAGCTGTAACACCTATCTTAATGCCTTCACGGTTCAAATATGCTTTAATATAATGTTTTCCCCTATACTCTTCAGTATAGAGTTTAATAATTAAATTAATAGCTTTTTGATTATTAAAGATATTTGGAGAAGTTTTCGGTCTAGTGCTAAAATTAGCAATAGTTCCAGTGGCTTTATATTTCTTAAGCCAAGTATAAAAAGTGGATTTAGATATTTCTTCTATCTTTAAAAATCTTTTAATATTTTTAGTTTCTAATGCTTCATCCACTATAAATAATTTAAATTCTGTGCTATAATCTTTTTTCATAGTAGCATCCTTTTTATTTGTTTTATGTTCAAAATATTATAACAAGGATACTGCTTTTTTTATACTAAAAAATGTCCAATATCTCACACTCCTAAACACTTTATATAATATCAAATATTGCTATAATTTTTTAGTTATGTTATAATAATATTACAGTTTAATTTTTTATGGAGGTAAATTATGCCACGTGTTATAAATAACGATTGTGTAGCTTGCGGATCATGTCTTCCTGAGTGTGCTTTCGATGCTATTAGCGAAGGAGATATTTACAAAATAGATCCTAACAAATGCACTGATTGCGGTGCTTGTGAACCTGTTTGTCCTAGCAATGCTATACATCCAGCTTGATGCTTAGGTGGGCATAAGTATGGGGGCAGGTCATTTATGAGCTGCCCTCTAATTTTTTTAAAAAGGAATAAAATTTGATACAAAATTATGAGGCTTTTATATTATCATATAATAATTATAAAAACTCATCTATTATAGCTTCTTTTCTTACAAAAAAAAATATAATATCTTCAATCTGTTATCAAGCTAAAAAAAACTCTAAAGCATTCGGCTCTGATTTAGAAAGCATATCAAAATTAAATATTAATATATACGAAAAAAAATCTGATACTTTATCTATATTAAAAGAATCAAATATAATAAAAAATTATAATATTTTAGAAAAATCTATTTATTCATCTTTAGCAGTATTTTATATAAGAGAATTATTGCTCTATTTTGCAAAAGATTTTGATGAGAGATATTTTCTTTTAATGGAAAAAACACTATATGCACTAGAAGAAAATGAAAAACAAAATCAAAATAATTTAAAATATTATATAAATATATTATTAAAAGCCTTTGAAATAAAATTGCTCTACATAGCTGGGCTTTCTCCTCTGTTAGATAATTGCGTATTATGTGAAAGAGAAGATGCAAATTATTATTCCATTAATGAAGGCGGCTTAGTTTGCAGCAATTGCAAAATAAATATAAAAGATGCTATGGAATTAGATTATACTGATATAACATTTATGAAATTAATAAAACATTCTTCTATGCTCAATATAGCAAACAATAACGATATAATAAAATATTATAATAATTCAATAACAACAATAAGAGATATATTACAAAAATCAATATACAATCATATACATAGAGAATTAAAAAGCTTAAAAGTATTAGAAGAAATTTTATTTAGTAATAATAATGTCTAAAATTTGTTTAGTGTTATCTGCTATATATGTAGCATCTCTAAACTCTTCATCATTTCCAAAACCATATCTCACAGCAATAGAATCAAACCCCATATTCTTTGAAGCTTCTATATCATCTATTCTGTCGCCAATCATAATGGTTTCATTTTGATTAAAGTTTTCTTTAAGAGAAGCCTCTTTTAAAACATCAAACTTATTTTTTATAACTCCTCCAAAAATAGCTCCATACATATTAGTAAAGTATTTATCCAAATCAAAATGCCTTATTATTCTAACAGCAGATTCTAAAGGCTTCGCAGTTGCTAAATAAGTATTGAAATTATTATTATATAGAGTTCTTATTAAATCATATATTCCGTCATAAAGCGTGCAATTAAAAAGTCCATTGTTTCCATTATAGTCTTCTCTGTAATACTTTATAAACTCCATAGCCTTATCTTGATTATCATAAATATATTTTTTAAAGCTAATATCAAGAGGAGGACCAATAAACTTTCTTAAAATATAATCTTCAGGCAATACAATATTTAAATCAGGATAAATCTCAGACATTTTTTTTATGCCGTATTTAACACCATTTATAATACCATTAGCAGAATCTGTAATAGTACCGTCTAAATCGAATAGAATATTTTTATATTTACTTTTCATTATCTTTCCACAAATATATATCCGGAAGCAGGAAGTATCTCAAAACTTTTTTTAGCCTTTTCTTTCATAGCCTTAAAAAGTAAATTAAGCCCTAAACTATCACTAGCCATATGCCCAGCACAAACAATATTGATATTATATTTTTTACACTCTTCTATATAGTTATCAGATAAATACATCACAAGCAAAGTACCAACACCCGCATTAGCTAAAGCAGCAATCATACCTATATCAAAAGAAGCTCCTCCTGTCATATCTACAACTACTTTACCTACCCTATTTTTTTCACTCCCATTAAAAAGTTTAGGAGGATTATTATTCTTTGATGATATTTTATATTCTTCAATATCATTAAGTAAATCCAATATATCAGAAAGCTTATAAGGATTTTTTTCTTTTATAAGATTAGTTAAAAAAGTTTCAACATGATTATCTGCTAATGTATGCATACACATATAATTAAGATTAAGAAGCTTAGCAGCAGTAACATCTCTATTATGATTAGAAGGAGAAACAGAACGTTCTACTACATGCATCTTTTTATTGGTAAGAGCTTCAGAGATATTTATATTAACACCATTAAGATAGTTTTTATCAGTCTGCATAGCTATAACTTCATAAAACTTAGCATAAGCATAACCATTAGGGTGATGAGTAATAACTAAATCAATTTTTGCTTTTTTTTCATTTAATCTATCAGCAAGTAAAAGCTCTGAAGTTTGCATATCAATACCGCAAAATATTTTCTTTATCTCTTTATCTTCTGCAATATTTAATATTCTGCTATCAGCATATGGATTAAATAAATTATCCTTATCAAAACATTCTTTTTTTCTTTTATCTTTTATAGCCTCATAATCTTTTTTTACTATATCAAGCTCTTTTTCTACAATATCTCTTCCCCTCGGGTCAGCATCTATTGCACATTCTACAGCAGTCTTATAAAAATCATTTATATTAAAATACTTAGCCAAAATTAAAACTCCAAATTAAATATCATTTTTCTTATCATTTTTAGGCTCACCTCTGTATTTATCAATTTGTATTAAACCTTTATCTTCATAGAAAGTAACAGCCTTATAAGTTTGTCTAATATCAAATTCTCCGCTTCCTATAATAAGCTTAACCCCAGCAAATGCTTCTTTACCAGCACTTATTGTAGAATCTACTTTTTCTATTTCCATTTGCTGTATTAAAGCCTCTCTCTCTAAAACAATCTCTTCTCTTCTGCTATTAGCCTGTTCAAGCTGTTCTTTCAAACTTTGTAATTGCTCAGTTTTTTCATCATCTAATTTTCTCACCTTAGCAGCCTGTTCTAATGATTTAATATTTCTTTCTATCTCTTCTATAGCAACATCAAGCTCTTCTTTTTCTTTATCCATAGCAGCAATACTTCTTCTTTTAGCAGGACTAACTCCTGTTTCTATAGTAGTTTTGGTTCCAGAAGGAGAACCTAATACTTTACCATTAACTTCATATAAAGCTCTTAATACTCCTCCACTCGCAGAAGCCCTCTTACCAGTAAGTATTATTCTATTATCAGCATCTATATTAGAATTAAGTATAGCTTCAGTAACTATAACATTATTTCCAGATTCAACATTAGAGAACTGTATAAACTTAGCAATAACATCTCCGCCTGCCCTAACAAAACTATTCTCATTACCTTGAATACCAAGTTTTACTATAATGTCTCCCTTAGCCTCAAGATCGCATTTACCAACCGTACCATTAACCTCAATATTACCTTCAGCTTTTATAGAGAAATTATCATTAACACTTCCTTTAACAAGTACACTTCCTATAAAACTAATATTTCCTGTTTCAGCTCCAACATCTCCAGAAACCTCAAATACAGGCTCAACGCTTAATAATTTACCCTTTAATAAAACCTGACCATTCATACCAGCAACTATATAATCACCCTCTATAACAACATTGTCACCTAGTATATCTTTTAAATCTATATCTTTACCGTCTTTAGCCTCTATCTTTGTACCTAAAACATTAATACCATGCTCCCCCTCTGTAGCAGGAATCTTATGTGCTAACTTCTGACCCTCAGATACATTCTCAACTATACTCAAATCTTTGTAATCTATAGACTCATCTTCATCTATATATTTTGGTATAATGTCTTTATTAACCTTAACTAAATATTCTATCTTAGCATTCTCCCCAATTTTAGGATAAAGCCCTTCAGCTGCAAGTATAGGAACATTAAAAGTACCCTCATCTAAAAGTTTTGAAATATTATCCTCTTTTATTCCAAATGTTATTCCGCAATTTTCTAATAACTCCTTAGCATCCTGTAAGTCAATCTCTCTTCCGCCATTATTAGGTTTACTAACGGTAATATAAGCTTGCATATTATCTTCTGTAATAGAATATGTAATTTTAGCATTATACACAGATTTTGAAGGGTCCCAATCGGCTATTTTTACATACTCACCTTTTTGTTCATGCAAAATTTCTTTGGCTAAATTAGAATCATAATGTTTAAGACCAGCTTCTATTAATTTCTTCTCTAATAATTTTACATCTTCAATTCTAGTTCCATCTGCAGTAGGAGGAGAAACTTTTAAAAATACCCCATCTCTCTTTACTCTTACTACTATGCTTGTATCTTTGTCAATTACAACGCTATCATTATGACTCATATTAGAAGTAGTAGAATAATCAACTGCTTGACCATATGTAATACTAGATTTATCATATTTTATATGCGTATATCTTATTAAATAAGGAGTAAAATGAAACTTTTTAAAAATACCAGTGCTTCTATCTCTAATAATTTTATAAGATAATTCATATACAGGACATTGAAATATAGCAGCTGCCTGATGCATACCGTCTTCTAAATTCTCAACCTCCAATTCTATAGAACGCGAATTCTGATTATTATAAATATCTTTGTAAAAATCACTTTGTAAAATTTTTCTTTTTAATTCATTCATAAAAAACCACCTACTATAGTAATTGTTTTTTTATCTCTGAAAGACTGTATCTTAATTGCTGCACAGCCTTAGTATGAAGCTGAGATACCCTACTCTCTGATACATCTAATACTTTACCAATCTCTTTTAAAGTTAACTCTTCATAATAATATAATATAAGAACACTTCTCTCTTTTTCAGGTAACTTATCTAAAGCCTCAACAATCTTTTTTTGTACATCTTTTCTCTCAGCAAGATACTCAGGATTATTTTTATCACTAGCTTTTAATGTATCCATTATAGATATTTCATCAGAATCATCTCCATGATACCAAACCTCACTTAAAGAAGTTGTAGATGCCTCTATAGAATATCTCATAGTTTCATTAATTTTACTCAAAGGTATACCCATAGTATCTGCTATCTCTTGAGAGTTAACATTACGTCCTAATTTACTCTCTAAAAACTCTCTTGCTATTTCTATATCTTTTATCTCTCTTCTTATAGACCTTGGAAGTTTATCTATTTTTCTAAGCTCATCATAAATAGAACCTTTTATCCTTGTTGTAGCATAAGTTTTAAACTTAACTTCCTTATTTGGATCATACTTATCTATAGCATCTATTAAACCTAAAGCACCATAACCTACTAAATCATCAAATTCTATATCACGAGTAGCTTTCATATTAAAGTTTATCTGATTAGCAACATATTTAACTAAATTAGAATATTTTATTACTAATGCTTCTTTTATATGAGGAGAGAGAGTCTTTTTATACTCAATCCAATACTCATGTTCATTATCATCTGTTATACTTGGTATTATGCCTTTCTTATTCTTTTTCATAATGATACTCTACTTTTTATTTTTTATTTACTTTCTTTTTTCTCTTCTTTAGAAAGCATAGTTCTTACCGCTTTAGCAACCTTTTCGGGGTCCTCCTTTACTTCTCTCTCTAAACTAGCCGCATCAGCAGTTTCTTTTTTGAGAGGAAAATAATCATTAACATCTTCTGTATTAGAATTATCTGTAACGGAAGATATTATGTCCCCTATATCGCCCATATTATGATAATCTACTTTTTTATTTTTATCAACATTTATATTATCAATACTAGGCATTATATCATTGTCTGCAACATTATTATCAGTTTTATTAATATCTAAAGGATCAGCAATAGAAGGCTCAGAATTATTATTTCCTATAATATTATCTATACTATTAACATCTATATTTTCTTTAGCTTCTTCATTATTATTAAATATTTCATCATTAGTATTATTAGAAACATTGGAAGAATCGGAAACATTATTATCAAAAACCCCAGAAGATTCTATAACATCAGATAAGAATTTTTTTAGAACTATAGCTAAAGTATACAATATAATACCGGTAATTACTGTAGATATAAAAGCTCTTATAATAGATACATCTATTCTATTTCTAAACAATGTAGAAAATATAAAAGTAAATATAAATGATATACCCATTATAATAAGCGACAGTTTTCCAAAATTGCTGGAAAAATATTTTTTTACCTTAGCTATTAAATCATTCATAAATAAACCTCTATAACTTCAATTTTTAATAAGTTCTAGTCTCTTTTTTGCTGACAAAAGCAAATAATGACTCCATAAAACCAGATAATCCTTTACTATCTTTCTCTTCCTCATATTCCATATCAACAATTTTTTTAGCTATATTGTATATGGAAATAGAAGCATGACATTTATTATCATATTGATAAAAAGGAAGCTGCTGCGATACAGAATATGCTATAGTCTTATCTTCAAGAACATATCCCAAATATTTAATATCCATATCCAAATATCTTTTACTAACTTCTATAATTTTATCTCCAACATCCTTACCTTCAGATGCCTTAGTTACCCTATTAACTAAAATTTTTATATCTGCCTTAGGATTTTCTGGAGCTATAGATTTTATCACCCCATAAGCATCAAGTATAGCTGTAGGCTCTGGTATAGTAACAACAATATTCTCATCTGAAGAAAGTAAAAAATATAAAACATTATCAGATATTCCAGCCCCAGTATCAATTATAATTATATCAGCATCATTTAAAGAATCCATGCTATTTATTAATTTAGTCAAACCTCTGCTGGATAGATTCGCCAAAGAAGAAAAACCAGAAGCCCCCGCAATATATCTGATTCCATAATCAGTTTCTAGTACAACCTCATGTATCTTCTTATTACCCTTTATAACATGATATAAATTATATTCAGGTATAGTACCTAATATAACATTAACATTGCCAAGTCCAAGATCTGCATCTATTAGAAGTACATTTTTCCCTAACTGCTGCAATGCTATAGCCAAATTAATAGCAATATTAGTTTTTCCTACACCGCCCTTACCGCTAGTGATACTAATTATGCGTTGAGGTCGCTTATCTTTTACTTCCATCATTTTTCTTAATTCATCTGCTTGATCTTTCATAATATTTTACAATTCCTAATAATTATTTTTTATCTATCGTTTCCAAATAAACCTTCTATCATTTTATGAGCATATCTTTTAGCAGGAGCAATATCTTTAGGAACCCCCTGACCATAAGTTACATAGGTAATAGGTATCTTACTTTTGGATATAGCACATAAAGACGAAGCCAAATAATCAGTCTCATCTACTTTAGTTAAAATAATGCCTTTATAATTTGCAGGTTTAAATGCATTCATAATCTTTAGAGCATCTTTATATTTAGCAGTAGAGCTCATTACAAGCTGAACGTCCATATCAAATCTTCCAACAGTGTTAAAATATTTTGACATAGCTACTATCTCTTCAACACTCTTAGGAGAACGTCCCATAGTATCTATAAAAAGTAAAGATGAACTATCTAATTTTCTTATCTCTGCTCTCAAAGCTTCAGGAGTGCTAGCACTAGTAAAAGGAACTTTCATTATACTAGCGTATCTTTGAAGCTGGTCAACAGCTGCTATTCTATAATTATCTATTGTTACAAATGATACCCTCTTACCGGATCTCATATACTGTGCTGCTATTTTAGGTATTGTAGTAGTTTTACCAACTCCAGTAGGACCAACAAATACTACTATCTTCTTTTTAGCACCTATATCTATTCCATTAGCAAGAAGTAATTTACTTGAAAAATATCTCTCTATCTCTTCTTTTATAACATCTTTAGATTGAAAAAATCTTGCATTGCTTGAAGTAAGTAAATATTCTCTTAACTCAAGTAAAACCTCTTCTGGAAACTCTCTATGTCTTAAGAAATTAAAACTCTCTTCCATACTATCTGAAGCAGAAGAATCTTTATTAACTATATTTTTATCAGAATATGAATCATCATCTTCTTCATAATTATAATAATTATCATCTTGATAAAAATTATTATTATTATCACTAATAGAAGAGTTTAAATGATTTTCCTCTCTATAATTTTTTATTTCTTCAATTTTATTTTTGAAACTTCTCTCTTCATTTTGAAATATACTATCATAATTATTATAAAAATTATTTTTTTCTCTTCTATCATTAGAATAATTTTTGGAGTTAAAATTATTTCTATCTATATTTGGAATATTATTATCAAGATACTCTTTAACTATATCTTTTAACTGATCTTGAACAATTCTTTTTACATTTTCTTCTATGTTATCAACATTATTTTTTTTGTTGTACTGATGAGAATTATACGATAAATAATCATTATAAGTATTTTTAGCATAAGAAGTGTCAGAATCACTTAATAAGGCACTGCCCATCATACCAAAATTATTATTAAAATCATTTAAACTATTATTTACTTTTCTTTCTTCGAATCTTTCTTCAAATTGTATAGGCTTAAAAGGTTTATTATTATTATTAAGTTCAGCATTTTCAACTTCAGTAATATTTACAGCATTCTTTTTAGCGATTAAATTTTCGTTTCTCTCACGTGCTGATTTTTTTAAAGCATTATTAAGATTAATTAATCTCTCAGCCATTTCACTAGCATCCAACACTTCTGTTTTATGCTTGTTCATTTCTATTCTATCACTATTTAATTTATTATTATAACTCTCTTCTTCTACATTTACTTCTTTATCAGCATTCTTTTTATCATATATAGAGTTATTTAGCATTATTCTAATTTCATGTTCAGTCTTTTTTCCAAGTCCCAAAAAACCGCCCACTTGAATATCTTTACTAGATAATATATAAAAATTGCTCCCATACTCAACTCTAGCCTTAGCGAAAGCATCTGTCTTATCTTTTCCTCTGATTGTTCTTATATCGACCATCTTAATAACTCCCTAAAATTAATACTGCTCTAAAACGCCGATAGATACTTCAAATTCTTTTTTTATAATGCCAAATATATTTTTTCTGCTTAATTCTCTTATACTAATAATAAAATAATTTTCACCATATTTGTCCCTAGCCTGTTTTTCAATTTCTTCTCTGTTTTTTCCAAAAATTTTAATAGTTTTCATAATCATTACTCCAATAATATTTTATTAAAAACTTATTTATTTTATGCTAGCAACACCCATCACATTGTAACCCTGTGCTATTTCGGTTGTTGCAACTACTTTATACTTACCAACATTCTTAGCAATAAACTGATACAAAGGTCTTCTTATAAGTGGTGAAACTAAGAACACTATCTCATCAACTCCAGACTCTTGAACTAATTTTACAGCATCTTTTATATTTCTTATAAGAGCCTGCATGCTCTCAAAACTCATCGCTATCATTTGAGAGCCTTGTATATTTCCGCTGTCAGCTAAATTTTGAGCTATATTATTTTGCAACTGCTGACTTAATGTGATAACTCTTATATTTCTCTGGTCATCAGCTATAAGCTGTGATATTTGAGGAGCTAATCTGCTTCTTACCAATTCAGTAGCCTGTTCACTTCCCATAATGGTTATAGCATCAGCAATACCTTCTAATATAGCAACACTGTTTCTGATAGGTATTTCCTCTTGAAGCAAATTCTGCAATACTTTTTGTATATATCCAAGAGGACTCTCATTATGAGGTTTAGCGGCGAGAACTTCTGATACAAGAGCCTTATTGTCATCTTTAATAAGGTCAAGCATATTCTGTACTTCTTCTCGTCCGATAAGAAGATTAGCATTTCTTTTAATTATTTCGCTGAAATGTGTAGCAATAACTGCAGTAGGCTCAAACAACATAAAGTTCTTTCTTTCTGCAGTGTCTTTTTCAGCAACCCTAATCCAATAAGCAGGAAGTCCAAAAGCAGGGTCTTTAACGCTTTCACAATCAGGAGTAGGACCTTCTTTAGAATTAGCATTCAAAGCAAGAAGCATATTAGGACGAACGAAACCTCTAGCCATTTCTGTATTATTAATGCTAATAGTATATTCATCTGGTTCTATAGCCTGATTATCTACTATACGAACAGGTGGAACTACAAGTCCAACTTCCAAAGCAAGTTCTCTACGAATCTGTGTTATTCTATGTATTAAATCTCCCCCTTCAGATTCTAATGCCAAAGGTACTAATGATGTAGCAATGGATAATTCTATCTTTTCTACTTTTAAGAAAGGTGTAACATCCAAAGGACCATTTTGAGGCTGTTCTTGAGCTTCTGCTTTTGTACCATCTTCATTAAGACCAAGCTCTTGCTGTTCTTTTCTTATAGCATAACCTGCTAAAAATAATGCTAATGCTATAACAAATAATGCTATCTTTGGAAAGCCAGGTAAGAACATTAAAAAGAATGCAAAACCTGCACCAATGAACAAATTCTTTGGTTTAGCAAAAACTTGTACAGCAATTTGAGTAGACAAATTATCTTCACTGCTGCTTCTAGTAACAAGCAAACCTGTAGCGAAACTCATAAAGAAAGAAGGTATCTGACTTACCAATCCATCCCCCACAGTAAAACGAGTATAAGCATCAGCAGCCTGAGCAAAAGGCTCTCCTCTCATTGTCATACCAATTATGAGCCCGCCTACTATGTTTATGATAGTGATTATAATTCCCGCTATAACATCACCCTGAACAAACTTTGAAGCACCGTCCATAGTACCATAAAAATCACTCTCGCTTCTTATCTTTTTTCTTTTATCTTCTGCTTCTTTGTCTGTAATAGCACCAGCCTGAAGTTCGCTTTCAACTGCCATCATCTTTGAAGGCATACTGTCTAATGCAAATCTTGCTGCTACTTCTGATACCCTCGTAGCACCCTTAGTAATTACTACAAACTGAACTATTATAAGTATGATAAATATTACAACACCAACAACTATATTATTACCAACTACAAACTCAGCAAATGAAGTGATAACCTTACCATTAAAATTAGCACCCTGTGTAAGTATTGCTCTTGTAGTAGAAACATTTAATGCAAGTCTAAATGCAGTCATAACCAAAAGCACAGAAGGAAATACACTAAACTCACTGGCACTCTTTATGCTTAAAACCATAAGAAGTATTAGCAAAGATATAACTATATTTATGATAAGGAGAAAATCCAAAACCATAGAAGGAAGCGGTATAATAAGCATCATTATTACCATAACCGCACCTATAGCAAACATTATGTCGCTATGCCTACTAAGATTTGTAGGTAATTTTATCGAATCTAAAAGTGATTTAGCATTATTAATAGTTGCCACTTTTCATTTCCTCCTATATAGCCCTTGCCATTTTTTCATTACGTATTCTATATACCTCGCCAAGTATTCTTGACACAACATGAAACAGCTTCTCTGGTATATATTGCCCTATATCCACATTATAATAAAGCTCGCGGGCTAAAGGTTTATTTTCTACTATTTCTACATCATGTTCTTTTGCTATCTCTTTTATTTTTAAAGCAATATTATCAACGCCTTTTGCAGTTACTATAGGAGCATAATCTCCGCTTTGATATTTTAAAGCAACGGCAAAGTGTGTTGGGTTTGTGATTATTACATCTGCCTCCGGTACTGATTTAAGCATTGTTCTGCTTACTATCTTTCTAGCCATCTCCTGTAACTGATTCTTTACTAAAGGGTCTCCTTCCATCTCTTTAAACTCTTCTTTCATTTCATGCTTTGTCATCTTTAAGCTGTTAATATATTGTCTTCTTTGAAAATAATAGTCCACTACAGCAACTATTATCATAAATATCATTACCTTTCCTATCATATCTAAAACTATAAAGAAAAATACATTCATAGCCTGAGATAATTCCATATGAACCATATTAAATAAATCATTGCGTCTGCCGTTTATTGTTGTAAATGTTAATACTGCTATTACAAGCATTTTAAAAAGTATTTTAGCTAAGTTCATTAAGTTTTGAGAAGATATAAAAACTCTCTCTTTAAAATTTGACCAAGTAGGTGCTATTCTTTTGAAATTTGGTTTTAATTTTTTTGTAGTAAATAAGAATTGTGTTTGTGCTAAATTTACTCCAACTCCAATAATTAATGCTGCAAGTAAAATTATGCCAGCTGTTTTTGCTATCAATAAAACTATTTCTATAAATATATCAGGAAGTCCATCCATAGTCATTGCCGCATCAGCATTTGCAATTCTATTTATAATATCAATAAAAAATTGTGATAATGTGTGAGTAAGATAGCCTATAAGCAAAGCTATTAAAACAGTGGTAACAGCCAACACTAAAGTTTGATTAATTTCTACAGAGTTTACAACACGTCCCTCTTCTTCTCTTGCTCTTCTCTTTTTTCTCTCTGTAGGAAGTTCTGTTCTTCCTTCATCTTCAGCGGATGCAAATAAAGTTAGGGTGAAACCTCTGCCCGTTAAACGCAAATATTTTCTATAAAGTTTGGCTCTTATAGAAATAAACAAATCTTTTACTTGTAAATGTTTAATCAGAGAAACAAGCATTATCATACTGTGCCTCCTGACAAAAAAACAAATAAATTATTAATATCTGCAATTGTGTTTTGCATTATCTTCATAAAATTAGTAATGAGTACAGGAATAAGTATATAGTATACGACAATTCCAACTGCTATTTGCATAGGGAAACCAAGCATTAATACATTCATTTGAGGAGCAGCTTTTGCTAGTAACCCTAAACTTAATGAAAGTAAAAATAAAGTAAGCATTATAGGCAAAGCAAGTGATAATGCAATAGAAAACATAGAACTCATATAATAAATCATTCTATCTATTACACCTTGAAAAGAGCCTAAAAACACAGCCTTTGAAGCTTCACTCAACACTGGCATAGCTTTAAAACTATTATATAAAGTTCTTATTACCCAATTCTGACCATCTATAGCTATAAATATAAGTATTACAATCAAAGCCTGAAGCTGACCTAACACAGGAACTGTAATTTGGCTTATAGGGTCAACTGCCTCAGATATACCAAAACCCATTTGTATCTCAAAGAAGTTAGTTGTAACTTGAAAAGCTAAAAATATTATAGACATTAAAAAGCCGATTAATAATCCTATTAATGCTTCATTTAACAAACTTAAAAAATATTCTAAAAAAGTAGGAGCTGCTTGTACTGATGTATTTGCTACTAGCGGAAAAATTGCTGCTGTTGCTATAAACGCTAATCCTGCCTTTATAGTATTTGGAATAACATTAGAAGAAAACAAAGGAGCTACTATTAGTATAGCCAAAAATCTTACCATTATGAGAAGGTAAATCTGAAAGAAATTAACAAAATTATCCATCTTCTAATTATTCCGTTTTTTTTATTTATTATCTTGCTATAGTAGGCAATATATTAAAAAGTCTAACTGTAAAACCGCTTATATAATTTATCATCCAAGAGGCTAAAAAATATATAACTGCAAGCATAGCTATCATTTTTGGAACAAAAGTTAAAGTTTGCTCTTGAATACTTGTAGTGGCCTGTATTATAGAGATAATAAGACCAACTATTATAGAAACCCCCAAAACAGGAGCTGAAAGAAGCATAAAAGTCCATAAAGTTTCTTGAACTAAAACAATAATAGAAGTGTCATTCATAATTTACCCTCTTATTAATATTTCCTAATTAAAACTTTGTACAAGCTGTAATATTAATAGCTTCCAACCATCAACAGCTACAAACAATATTATTTTTAAAGGCAACGATATCATAATTGGAGGAAGCATTATCATACCCATAGCCATTAATATTGAAGCTACAACCAAGTCTATAACTATAAAAGGTACAAATAAATATATACCCATCTTGAATGCTATAGTAAGTTCATTGATAATAAATGCAGGCACAACAACTATAGTTGGAATCTTTGCTAAATCTTCTACAGACTGAATATCTCTTAATCTAACATTAGTGTCGCTAATACCTAAAAATAAGTCCAAACTCTTCATGCCGTTTTCGCCTCTTAAAGAGTTAAACATAAACATTCTTATAGGCTGTATTCCTCTGCTGTATAAATCATTAACACCTATAGTACCGTTTAAATAAGGCTGAAGTGCGTCATTATTTATTTGAGTTAATGTTGGCATCATTATAAAAAATGTTAAAAACAAAGAAAGCCCCATTATTAATGCTCTTGGAGGTGTTTCTTGTAATGACAATGCTCTTTGAACAAAACTTAAAACTATAGAAACTCTCACAAAACTTGTAGTCATTATTATTATAGACGGAGAAAGTGAAAGTATAGTAAGCAAAAATAATATTTGAAGACCTAAACTAACTTGCTGAGGTGTTTGAGCTTGTGTAACATTTAAATCTATTGTCGGTATAGGTATTTGTGTTTGAGCATAAACAGTAATCGGAGCAAATAAGCATAATACAACAATAACAGCGAGAAACTTTTTCATTTTTAATCATACTCCAATTTTTTTATTAAATATAATTAGAATTATACCGTTAATATATAAGGTAACATATTACAATAAAAAGTCAAGTATTATGTTAACTATTTTTAGACAAAACTATATAAAAATTATCATTTATAGTAAAAGACCAAACAAATAGCAGTTATAATAAACCCCATTCAAATAAAAAAAATTTCTTATCTCCCCTTCTATTTCAAAGCCAAATTTTTTATATAAACCTATAGCTCTATTATTATCAACTCTTGCGTTTAACTCTATCTTTTTTAAATTATTGTCCTTGCAATAATTTATTGTATGTTCAAGCAGCTTTGAAGCTATACCTCTGCCCCAATACTCTTTTAAAACACTTATACCTAAACTAACTCTATGCTTTACCCTCTTTTTATTAATTCCTCTAATACTGCATATGCCAACTATTTTTTCATCAATCTCGCACAAAAACATCTTCTCTAATACAGATTTTTCTATTGCCTGTATAAACTCACTCTCTTTTTCTGCACTAAGCTCCCTCTCATCAGATGCACATATTAAAAAATCACTCTCATCTGATACTTTTTTTATAAAATCAACAACATTTTCAGCATCTGTTATATGCACTTCTCTTATAATCATAGCAAATTTCAAATTTATTATGTAAACTGTAATATGATAACTCTTTTTTCATTTTTGTAAATACCATTAAATATTTTTTAAATAAAAAACAATAAAAAAAATAAATAAAACATAAAACAAATATAAAACATTTGACAAAAAAACATCATAGATATAATATCCTTTCTTAATAAAATTAAAAATCATCGGTACTATTATTATGCTAAGTATAGAAAATTTAATTATAGTAATCATAGGCTGTTCTATAGCCGGTTTTGTTGATGCTGCTGCAGGAGGAGGCGGACTTATAAGCTTGCCTGCATATTTAATCGCGGGTATTCCTCCCCACACTGCCCTCGCTACAAATAAACTCACTTCCACATCTGGTGCTATAGTTTCTGCTTTTACATTCTTCAAAAACGGAAAACTAACAACCAAACTAATAAAGTTTTTAATACCTATGACAATATTAGGCTCTATTGTAGGTGTTCGGATTATTGTGCTTATAGATGCAAAAGTATTACAGCCTTTAATAATGATACTTATTCTACTAGTAGGACTTTATACATTATTCTCAAAAACTTTTGGTACAGAAAACTTATTCGACGAAAACAATCTTAAAATAAAAAATTATATAACAGGAATGTTTTTCGCTTTTCTTTTGGGGTTTTATGATGCAGTATTTGGACCCGGTACAGGAAGTTTTTTAATAATGTTTTTTGTAGTTTATTATAAAATGGATTTTCTTCTTGCTTCTGGCAATGCTAAGGCTTTGAACCTTACAAGCAATTTATGTTCATTAATAATATTTGCAACAGAAGGAAAAGTTAATTATATGGCTGGGATATTTGTTATACCGTTTATAATGACATCAACATATTTTGGGGCTAAGTTTGCAATCAAAAAAGGAATAAAAGTTATAAAGCCAATATTTGTTACTATATCACTATTAACGACATTGAAAATATTAATAGATATAATTAAATAGAAATATAGTATAATAAAGTTTATAAAAAATTAATTTTTTATTTAATATTTGCAGGGCTTTGCCCCGCACCCCAGTTCTTTTGTCGTCACAAAGAACCAAAAAGACTGCATTTTTTATCCAAGATATATGCTTTATCTCAAATTTTAAATATGATTAGTATGATTTATATTATAACTCGTCTTCTGATATATTAGTTATTTTTAATAATTTCTTTAGCAAACCTATTTTTAAATCATCATTTTTATGAACAGGTATAGAAATTCTAAGTCCGCTATCAGATTTCACATATATATAATGACTTCCATTTATTCTAGCTAAAATCCAACCATGACTTTCTAATAATTTACAAAAATTCTTTCCGCTAATTGTCTTCATAAATTATAAAACAACTTCAATAGTTTTAACAATATTTTCTTTAGAATATTCTTCTACGTTTACAGAAAGACAACCTTCAATAGCCTCTTTTATATTGTATTCTAACTCTTCCATAGTATCCGCTTGAGTAAAACACCCCTTTATAGCAGGCACTTCAGCCCATAAACCATCTTCATCTTGATGAATTATAGCTTTAAAAACCATAAAAAATCCTTAATTAGCATTATTTTTTTATTATACAGTAAAATAAATTTTTTTAAATAATTTTTTTATTTAAGTAATAAAACTAATAAGTCAAAATTTACGAATTTTAATTTTTTTAGTATTTAATAATTATAAATTCTCTTTCAAAAGATTATAAAGCTTAATCATAGCCTCAGCAATTTCCTCTGGGCTGTCTTTTTCTGTATCTATATTATAACGATAAACATAATTTTTATCTTCATAAAACTTACAAAATATTTTATTTATTTCTAAATTTAATTTTTTTCTTAAAATATTATATTTCTTATTATCATTTAAATTATACAAGTAAATATGAAGAAAAAAATAATCTTTACTACTCTCCAATATCAACTCAACTTCTCCATTACAAAAACTATATTTTATATTATGAGAATATCCTTCTTGATATATATCATTAATAATTTTTCTTTCAGTCAAAAAAATATAATATTTTGATTTATCATTATTTTTTAAATAGTCTAATACTTTTTCTGTAAACTCAATATGTGGTTTAACTATTATGTGAATTTGTTTTTGGTTAATAATATCTATAACACTAGTAAATATTTTTCTATATTCTTCCGTGTCTTCTACTGTTTGTATATCTTTAAAAATATTTTCTTCCAATAATTTTTGTATTTTTGATTTTGTCATATCAAGCTCCTTTGTATTATTGCTTAGCATGTTGGCATTATGTATAGTCTGTATCATAGCAGACTTCAAAAGCCTATAATCTCTTATATATTTATTATCATTATCTTTAAATAAAATATTTGAATCATGAAGAAAAGAATATTTTTCATTTCCTAAAATATTCTCAAGCCATAAAGCTATATCGCTATGCTTTAATGTTTGAAAATTATTTCCAAGTTTTTTTTTTTGATTTTTCTGATAAAGTATAAGGCTCATTGTCATGGAGCCATAGATATTGTACTTTTACTTGCTATAATATTTTTGATTCTTTCTTTGATTGTAATATAACCTAACGAAGAAATCAATCTTTGATTGTTATAAAAATGTGTATATTCTTTTAATTTTTCTCTTAATAATTCTACTGTGATATTTTTATTTAATCGTGAATAAAATTCTCTTTCGTCTATGCCGTGTACTCTTTCTACTACGCCGTTATATCTTGGTGTTGCTACAGGAATATATCTTCGTTCTAATTTATTTTTAAGACAATATTCATCAAAAATATTTATTTTAGGAGTATTAATACAGCGATAAGTATATTCCATACCATTATCGGTCTGTATAGATTGTATCCTAAAAGGTGAAGTTTTCAATA
>NZ_SAXY01000019.1 GCF_008016535.1 Brachyspira pilosicoli | reverse complement strand
AAGAGTACACGGCATAGACGAAAGAGAATTTTATTCACGATTAAATAAAAATATCACAGTAGAATTATTGAGAGAAAAATTAAAAGAATATACACATTTTTATAACAATCAAAGATTGATTTCTTCGCTAGGTTATATTACAATCAAAGAAAGAATCAAAAATATTATAGCAAGTAAAAGTACAATATCTATGGCTCCATGACATAAAAAATAGCGATTGTTTAGGAGCCACAGATATTGCACGTTTTTTAGTTTAAAAAAATCAGGTATTCCTTATAATTTAATTAACTAAAATAAAACAAAAGGAATACCTATGAAAGAATATACTTCAAATCAAAGAAAAAAGATAGTTCTAAAAATCAATAAAGTTAAGAATAAAGAAGTATTAGCTTTAAAATATAAGATTAGTATTAGAACATATTATTATTGGAAAAGCCAATTAGAAACTTATTCTATTATAAAACCTAAATCTACTGCACCTAAAACTAATAAAAATAAATTGAAAAATAAAAAGATTATTAAAAGAATAATTGAAATAAGAAAATTATACGGTTATGGTAAATTAAAAATAAAAAAACAATTAGAGTTAGAAGACATTAAAGTAGGAACAACAGCTATAGAAACTGTCCTAAAAGAAAATAATTTGTATAGGAGCAAAAAGAAAAAAATTAAGAGAAAGCATAAAGGAAAACATGCGATTTATATCAAGGAAGCAGGAGAAAAGGTACAAATAGATGTCAAATATGCTTTTTTTGGTGAAATACGTTATTATCAGTTTACTGCTGTAGATATAGCAACGAGAATGAGCTTTAGATATTTATATGATGAAAAAAGTCCTTACAGTACCATTGATTTTATGAAACGACTTATAGATTATTTTCCTTTTAGAGTACATTGTATTCAAACAGACAATGGTACAGAATTTACTTACCGTAAACATTCATTTGACATAGAACACCCATTAGATATATTTTGTAAGAAAAACTATATTAAAAGGGTTTATAGTCCAATTGCATCACCTTGGTATAATGGTGTAGTAGAAAGTACACAAGGACAAGACCAAAAAGAATTTTATGATTTTTGTACTAAAGAATTAACCTTAGAGAAAGCTAATCTAAAATTAAGAAAATATAATAACTTTTTCAATTAGGCGAATGCCCGCAGATGCGTAAACGAATACACTCTGCTTTAAATTATGATACGCCTATGCTATACTTTAAGAAATTAAGGAATTCCTAACTGCAATATGTTTGGCACCTGTGCAATAAAAAATAGCGATGTGTATTGACATATTTTATAATTCGATTATAATGAAGTTCTTATTTTCAAAATAATGAAGATAAGGAGGGTGTATGAATAATAAACAAATAGGAATTTATGAAATATCCAAAGATATTCTATCTAGAAATATAGGTGATAACATAGATACTATTATGAATTATTCAGAAAGATTTAATCTCTCATTAGGTACTATACATAAAGTATTGCAAATATTAGATAAAAACAATATTGTTAATCTATATAAAAAAGGTAAATATGGTACTTCAATAAAAAATATAGAATATTTAAAACTTTTTGAAATTCTCGGATATAAATATTTATTGTGTGTAATGCCAATAACTTATTCTAAAATATATAAGAAAATAATGGATAATATAAATAATAGTTTTAATCTTCCTATTCCATTATATTTTGCTCATATGAGGGGAGGATATATTAGATTAAAATTATTGATTGAAAATGTATATAATTTTGGAATAGTATCAAAATTAGCAGCTATAGAAGCTATATCATCGGGGTTAAATTTAGAAATTATAGAAGAATTTGGCTATAGGTCTTATGTTACAAAACATGTTATTTTAAAAAGACAAGATCAGGATATATCTATTATTGGCATGGATTATGATTCTAATGACCATTTATTTTTAACTAAATTCAATTTTAAGAATATGAAAGATATAAAAATGGTTGATATAAAATATTCAGAGGTTATAGATAGGCTTTTAGATAAAACTATAGATGCTGCTATTTGGAATTATGATGATATTTTAGATAAAATGTTTACTCTTAAAAGTAATGGTATAGTTGTGGAGGATATTGCAGATAATGATAGTAATTTATTAGCTACTGAGGCTGTTATTGTTATCAATAAAGATAATGATATAGTTAGGAGAATATTTAAAAAATTTTTTAAGAAGGAAAAATTTAAATTAATTTAAAAATAGGATAATTATTATGAATTTAGAAACAAGATTAGAAATTTTACATTCATCATCTGTAATAGATACAGATACAAAGGACATAATGATGAAAATCATCAATATGTTTAAAGATAAGTACAATATAATTTTAACAGAAGAAAATGCTTCTATGATGATAACTCATATATCTATGGCAATTATGCGTGTTAAGAAGAATGAAGATATAAAATCAATAGATGTATCTGCTTATCAAGAGGTATTAGAAAACGAAAATTATAAAAAAGTTTTAGAGATTTATGATGATATTTTATCTATTTCAAATATTTCATTTCCAGAAGATGAGAAGAAATATATATTAGTTAATATTTGCGTTATATTAGAAAATATTTAATAAATAAAAAATATGGAGTAATTTTATGTTAAGAATAGTTATAGGCGGTCAAATTGACAAAAAAAAGCTAGCTGATTTAGTAAGCAGCATAGCTGGGGATAGGGCATCTGTTGTAGTAAAAACAGATATAGAAGCTGCTATGGATATAAAAAATAATGCAGCGGATATTTATCTTGGTGCTTGTAATACAGGCGGGGGTGGTGCTTTAGCTATGGCTATAGCTTTATTAGGTGCTGATAAATGTTCTACTATTTCTATGCCGGGTAACATAAAATCTGATGAAGAGATAATAAAAGAGGTAGCTAGCGGTAAAAAGGCATTTGGATTTACAGCACAGCACATAGAACAAGTTGTACCAATAATTATGGGTGAGTTATTAAAATAATATAATTTTATAATTTGGAGAATAAATAATGAAATATGTAGTAGCAGTTTTATTAGGAGCTTTAGCTAGTTTATTAGCGAATAGAGGTGTGGCAGTATTTAATGATGGTTTAAGACCTATTTTCCCTGAATATTTAGAGGGAAGAATGGATAGAAAAGCCTTATTTGCCACTAGTTTTGCATTAAGTTTTGGTTTGGTTATTGGGTATGGAATACCATTTTCACTAACTACTCCAATAATATTAATTCACAGTATTTTATTAGGAACTGATATTATAGGAACAATATTTCCAAAAGATAAGAAAGGGTTGGTTTTGTCTATTATATCAGGCGGTGTATATGGACTATTAATAACAATAGGACTTAATTGGGTTGTTGATTTATTTTCAAAATTGCCTGTTAACTTTTTGCCTTCTTTAGGTAAAGTTGGTTCTCCAATAATAGTTGCTTTTTCTGTTTTCCCTTCATTGGTTGTTGGATATCAATATGGTTTCAAAAAGGGATTATTTAGTTTTGCTCTTACAGTGATAATTAGACAAATTATAGCAAAATATGGAACATTTGCTTTAAATGATAGTAAGGTTGTATTAAATCCAGACGGAATGGCTTTATTGGTTGGTATGATAATAATGATTATATTTGCTGTAAGAGATAAAAAAGATAATGTATCTAATTCAAATGAAATGCTTCTTAATATATTTGCTGAGAGAGTTAAACAGATAAAAAGCAATGTATTAATTTTAGGTTTAATGGGAGGAATAATATCATCAGCTGTAAGTCTTAATTTAGTTGCGGGCGATCCTATTTCATTAAATCTTTTGGCTGAAAATAAATTCTCGGAAGCTGGATTAACTGCTTTAGCTAGAGCATTAGGTTTTATACCTTTGGTAGCCACTACTTCAATTGCTACAGGAGTATATGCACCTGCTGGTATGACATTTGTATTTGCTGTAGGAATATTTATTAGAAATCCTTTTATTGCTTTTGTAGGGGGAGCTTTAGTTATTGTAATAGAAATATTAGCTTTAGAAAATATAGCGAAATTGTTAGATAGATTTCCTGGTGTTAAAGAATGTGGGGATCAGATTAGAACATCTATGTCTAAAGTATTAGAGATATCATTACTTGTTGGAAGTATGATAGCGGCTGGAGAAATGGCACCTGGATTAGGATATTTGTTTGTTGCGGGATTATATACTATAAATAAAACATCTAAAAAACCTTTAGTAGATATAGCAGTTGGTCCTGTGGCGGCAATATTGCTTGGTATATTATTAAATATATTAAATTTAATAGGTTTATATTAAGGCTGTAAGTAAAGTGAATATAAAGATTTTATCTGGAATTTATAGAACCAATGAATTTATTGGTAAAAGTGTAAAAGAACAAAATCCAAATGTTATATTAGATTTATTTAAAATAGATTCTAAATATTGGAAGACTTTTGGTGTAAAGAATACAAGTCAAATTGATAATTCTATAATACAAATATTTTTGAATAATAATTATGTTTGGAATACACTGGATAATTCTTCAGATAGAGGACGTGCTATAGATATAAAATTGATTAATCCTATAAGCGGAAAAGTTATGTCAGGCTCATCGAGCGGAAGTGCTATTAATGTATTATATGGACTTAACACTATTGCTATTGCTACTGACGGAGGAGGTTCTGTTTTAGCACCTGCTATAGCATTAAATTTATATTCTATTTTACTTTCAGGGATTGGACTTAAAGGAAGTTCAAAAAGAAAGTCTACTGACAATATAGATTTTGTATCCGGAATAGGAATAATAGCTCAGAATTTTGAAGATTTGTTTAATGCAGCAAAATTATTTTTAAAAGATAATGTTAATTCAGATGTTAGTAAAAAAATAAATATTTTATTAACATCTGAAATTAATTGCTCTATTACAAATAAATTAAAAGATTATGAGTTTAATATTATAGAAGATAAAGATTTATTTTTTAGAGAAGATTTAATTTTAGAGTTAAAGAATATTTTTTCTTCTTATGATATTTTTATTTATATTGAAAGGGATATTGATATTGATGGTATTGGAGATAGTGTTTTTGGAATTATGGGAGAAAAAACTTTATCTATACAGAAAAAATCTAATAAAAAGTATATAAAAGTTTTGAATATGCTTAATTGTACAGCATTAAGTATACCTATGGGAGAATTAGGAAGTTCAATCGTTATAGCTGCCAGAGAAGGGAAAGATGGATTATATAATATTTTAGAAATAGCAAAAATGATTAATCAAGAATTTCGCCCTAAACTTTTTATAGATTATTTTTTAGATTATCCATTAAAAGATAAGGATAACAGATTATTTAAAATATGATAAAAGGATAAATATTATGTTTAAAGATATAACTTATATGCATGAACATATAACTATAGACTTATCTAAAGAAAAAAATAATATAGATTGCAAATTAGATTTATTTGAAGATAGTAAGAATGAATTTTTAGAGATAAAAAATTTAGGTGTATCAAGAATAGTGGATGTATCAAATATTGGTATAGGAAGAGATGTTAATTATGTAATGAGAATGGAGAAAGAAACAGGTATAGATATATATATGTCTACTGGATATTATAAAGATCCCTTTCTTCCAAATTATGTATCAGAATCTAGTATAGATTATCTTGCTAATATAATGATTAATGATATTGAAAAGGGTATAGATAATTCTAGCAAGAAGGCTTCTTTTATTGGAGAAATTGGTACGGGTTTTGATGTTGTTACTGAAAATGAGAAAAAGGTATTTATCGCTTCTACATTGGCACAGAAAGAAACAGGGGTATTCATTACTACTCATACTAGTTTAGGTAAGTTAGGGCATGAGCAGCTTGATATACTTAAGGAAAACGGAGCTAATTTAGAGCATGTTATATTGGGGCATACTGATTTGGCTAATGATTTGGATTATATAAAAAGTTTATTAGATAGAGGTGTTTATATAGCTTTTGATACTATAGGAAAGATTAGTTATTTACCAGAAGAAACGAGGGTTAGGTTTATAAAAGAGCTTTGTGATAATAATTGGGAAGATAAATTAATACTTTCTGTAGATATAACTAGAAGATCGCATCTAAAAGTTAATGGGGGAATAGGTTATGCATATTTAATAAAAGAATTCGTGCCTAGACTTTTGGAAGCGGGTATAGAAGAACATAAAATAAATAAATTATTAGTAGAGAATCCTAAAAAGATACTTGGATTATAAAAAATAGGAAATAAAACATGAATACATATCCATTAGAATCTATAAAGATAGATGAAGCAAAAGAAAAACAATTTAGATTAGTTGATATTATTACAAAACACTTTAAAGGAAGTGAAATATTAACAAGGGGTGATTTGGGGGTTATAAGCGGTTTAAATAAGCCTGCTACTACATTAAAGGCAGAAGAAGTTATAGCAGAATTTTTTAATGCTGAGAAATGCGTTTTGGTGAGGGGGGCTGGAACGGCTGCTATAAAATGGGGATTATATAGTCTATTTGGAGATAAAACTGTTAGAAAAATTCTTATACATAAAGCTCCAATATATCCAACAACTGAAGTATCTTTCAAACTTATGAATATTGAAACTTTAGAAGCAGACTATAATAATTTAGAAGAACTTGAAAATATATTAAAAAATAATAAAGTTGATGCTTCTCTTATACAATATACTCGTCAAAAAATAGATGATTCTTATAAAATGAAAGATGTAATAAATGTAATAAAGAAATATAATATTCCAATAATAACAGATGATAATTATGCTGTGATGAAAGTAAGCGGTATAGGTATTGAGTTAGGAGCTAATTTATCAGCTTTTTCTACATTTAAGTTACTTGGTCCTGAAGGAGTAGGATGTTTAGTTGGAGATAGTAAATATGTAGATAAGGTTATAGCATCAAATTATTCAGGAGGCGGTCAAGTTCAAGGGCATGAGGCTTTAGATGTATTGAGGGGATTGGTTTATGCACCTGTATCGTTGGCGATTCAAGGGGAGGTTAATGATAGTTTATTAAATATATTAAATAGTGGAAATATTAATTTTATAAAAAAAGCATATTTAGTTAATGCTCAATCTAAAGTTATTATTGTGGAATTCAATGAGGAAATAGCTGAAGATATTTTAAAACATTCTGAAAAACTTGGAGCTTTGCCTAATCCTGTTGGAGCTGAATCGAAATATGAGTTTTCTCCACTGTTTTATAGAGTTTCTGGTACATTTATAAAAACAGATCCTACATTAAAGAAAAGAATGATAAGAATAAATCC
This sequence comes from Brachyspira pilosicoli, assembly GCF_008016535.1. Lineage (GTDB taxonomy): Bacteria > Spirochaetota > Brachyspiria > Brachyspirales > Brachyspiraceae > Brachyspira > Brachyspira pilosicoli_A. The sequence goes on along the minus strand of NZ_SAXY01000019.1, from coordinate 12,359 downwards.
AAATAGAGCGGGTGTAAATACTATAATTAGAATATTAAAAGAAAGTTATGAGTTATTAAAAAAGGCTTAATAATATGTTTTTAGATGTTGTAAGAAATAATAATTTTGATTTAATAAATATTGCTTTAGATTTTCACAAAAGAGGATTAATATTGCCTGATTCTTATGTTATTGATGTTGACACTGTTTTAGAAAATGCTTCAAGAATTTTAGAAGAGGCAAATAAAAATAATATAAAGTTGTACGCTATGACTAAACAAATAGGCAGAGTGCCGTACATAGCTAAAAAAATTGTTGATATTGGATATTTGGGTATTGTAACTGTAGATTTTAAAGAAGCTCAGGTGATGATTAATAATAATATAAAATTGGGTAATGTAGGTCATTTGGTTCAAATTCCAAGTAAAATGATTGAAGAAGTTGTTAAATATGGTTCAGATATCATTACAGTTTATTCTCTAGATAAAATATTAGAAATAAATAAAGCGGCAGAAAAGGTTGGAAAAGTTCAAGATATAATGATAAAAGTCATTGATAATAATGATACAATATACCCAGGTCAATATGGAGGGTTTTATTTAGATGAGATAAAAAAACATATAGATAAAATTTTACCTCTTAAAAATATTAGAATAAATGGTATTACTTCTTTTCCATGTTTTTTGTATAATGATGATTTAAAAAAAATAGAAGCTACTAGAAATATTGAAACAATACATAAATGCAATAGTATATTAAATGAATATGGTGTTAAAGCTGAACAGCTTAATATGCCGTCTACTACTTCATTAGAAAATATAAAATATATTAAAGAATATGGAGGAACTCATGGCGAGCCAGGTCATGCTTTGACAGGAACCACTCCATTTAATGCTAAAAATTTTGGACAAGAAAAACCTGCTATAATTTATTTATCAGAGATTTCTCATAATTTAAAGTCAAAATCATATTTTTATGGAGGCGGTTATTATAGACGATCTCATATGAGTAAATTATTAGTTGGTAATGATGCTCAACATTTGATGGATTTTAAAGTTAATATACCTTCTTTAGATAATATTGATTATTATTTTGATTTTGATAATGATAATAAAAATGTTAATATTGGTGATGCTGTTATTTCTTCTTTTAGGACACAGATATTTGTTACAAGAAGTGATGTTGTATTGATAGAAGGAATAAAAACAGGAAATCCAAAAATAGTTGGTATATACGATAGTTTAGGAAGAATAAAATAGGGAGGGAATTCTATATGAAAAGATTTATAGTTATAGTTTTAGATAGTTTTGGAATAGGTGAGATGGAAGATGTTAAAGATGTGAGACCTCAAGATATCGGTGCTAATACTTATAGAAATGTATTAACAGGAAATAATGTTAATATTCCAAACTTAGCGAAACTTGGAATAGCTAATGCTACTAATTTAGAGATAGATAACACAAAATTTTCTAAAGAAGCGATGTATGGTGTATGTAATCTTAAGCATGATGGGTGTGATACGTTTTATGGGCATCAGGAATTAATGGGAACTGAGCCTAAAAAACCTAAGAAAGAGGCATTTTATGAGAATATAGATACTATAGAAAGTGAGTTGATAAAGAATGGTTATAGTGTTGAAAGATATGGCAATGATAGAAAGATTTTAATAGTTAATGATTGTTTATCTATAGGAGATAATTTAGAGGCAGATTTAGGGCAGGTTTACAATATAACAGGAACTTTTGATAAAATTTCTTTTGATGAATTACTAGAAATTGGTAGAATAGTTAGAAGATTAGTGAAAGTTCCAAGAGTTATAACATTTGGCGGAGAAGATGTTAGTATTGAAGATATAAAAAATGCGTATGAATGTAAGGACGGTGTTTTTGCTGGTGTGAGTGCTCCTAAATCTGGCGTTTATAATAAGGGTTATAGAGTTCAGCATATGGGTTATGGCATTAATAGCGATGTTCAGCTTCCAACAATATTAGGAAATGATGTTAATACTGTATTAATTGGTAAAGTTGCTGATATAGTAGAAAATAGATTTGGTAAATCAATATTTGCTGTTGATAGCAGATTGGTTATGGATAAATTAATAGAAGAAGTAGAAAATAATAAGGTTGGTTTCTTTTGTGCTAATATACAAGAAACAGATTTAGCAGGTCATCAGGAAAATGCTAAAAAATATGCTAGTGTATTAGAAATAGTTGATGAGAGATTATCTGTTTTAATGGGGCTTTTAGATGATGATGATATATTAATAATAACAGCAGACCATGGAAATGACCCTAAAATAGGTCATTCACATCATACTAGAGAAATGGTTCCTATATTAATATATAAAAATGTTAAAGAACCTAAATATATTGGAAAAAGGGATACTTTAGCAGATATAGGTCAAACAGCTGCTGAATATTTTAATAAGAAATTGCCAGATAATGGAATATCATTTTTGAGTAGTATTATTTAAGATTAATAATTTATTATAAGTTTTATTTTTGTTGCAAAATTATTATTTATTTTGTAAACTATTATTAATAATCTTTTATTATAAATTAATGAAATTTTTTAAGTAAAAAAATTATTTTTTATTAAGTTTTATATAAAATTTTATATATTTAAAAAAATAGAAGGTTTTAATATGAATTATTATAAAGCGAAAGAAGTTGTTGAATTATTAATAGAAAAAGGATTAAAAATAACATCAGCAGAGTCATGTACAGGCGGATTATTTGCAGCCCATATAACATCTGTAAGCGGCTCATCAGAATGCTTTGAAGGCTCTTTTGTAACATATTCCAATGAAGTAAAGCATAAAATTATAAATGTAAGAGAGGAAACATTAGAAAAATATGGAGCAGTAAGTGAGGAATGTGTATTAGAAATGGCAGAAAATAGCAGAAAAATAATGAATAGTGATATATCTATAGCAATAAGCGGCATAGCAGGTCCAAATGGGGGAACTGAAGATAAGCCTGTCGGTTTGGTATACGTGTGCATATCAGCAGAAAATTATATAAAAGCTTATGAAAATATATTTTATGGCGATAGAGAGAATATTAGAAAGCTAAGTGTATTATTTTCTTTAGATTTGGTTGAAAATTATATAAAAAATCTTTAATTTGTAAAAATTACAAAAATTGCAAAAAATTATGCTGAAACCTTAAAAAAGTAAAAAAAGTAATATAAAGAGTCAAAAATATTATGTTTACTTATTGACAAAAATAATTATGTAAACTAATATATAAAACATATAAAAAATTTGGAAATAAACATAATTTTTTTATAAAGTAAACATAACTATATCCGATACAATATAAAGAGAACTTTTTAAGGTGGTATTCTAATGGATTTTGTGAATAAATTAATAGGGCAAGTAAAAAATATTTTCGCAAAAACTACAAAAGTACAAAAAGCTATACTTATAGGGGTATTAGTAGTTGCTTTAGGTGCAATAGTAGCTACAGTATTTTTTACTTCTAGAAGGGCAGGTACATTATTATTTCAAAATGCACTAACACAAGAAGATGCAAGAAATGTTATAGCTGTTTTGGATTCAAACAATATAAAGTATCAATATAGAAATGGATTTATTACATTAAACAATGAAGCTGACAAAGCCAAAGCAGAATTAGAATTGGTAAAAGAAGGCAGAATGCCGATGGGAGTAGACGGCTGGGAATTATTTGATGCTCCTCGTATCGGTATAACAGATGCAGAATTGGATATTAACAAAAGAAGATCATTAACAAAAGCAATAACACAACTTTTAACTAAATTAGATTTTGTACAAGAGGCTACAGTTGATTTAGCATTTCCTAAGAAAGAATATTTAACAGATGTAGATTCTCCTGTTACAGCATCAGTAGTAATTAAAGCACAGCCTTTTAAAGAGGATGTTTTAAGAGATCCAAAAACAGTTAGAGGCTTGCAGCAATTAATAGCTATGGGTGTTGATAAATTAAAGCCAGAGTTCGTAACAATTACAGACAGTACAGGCTATGTATTAACTGATTTTACAGATGAAGCTGCTAACTTAAAATTAAAAGTAGCTCAAGAAGAGTTGAAAATAGTTGATAGAGAGAGAAAGAAGATAGAAAATAAAATAAGACAAACATTAGGAAGAATATATACAAACAGAGTAGAGACAACAATAGCATTAGAGCTTATATGGGACGATATTAGCATAACAAATAATTTAGTACTTCCTATAATACTTAAAGAAGATGACCCAGCAACACCTTATGATGACAGCCAATTTACAAACAAAGTTCAAGTATCAAGCCGTACAGTAACAGAGGATTGGAAAGGTCAGCAATTTATACCGCAAGGAGCTGCTGGTGCAGAAGAGAATGTTCCTCCTGGATATAAAGATAAAACAGACAGATGGCAGACATATACAAAAACAGATAGCCAAGATAACTATGAATTAAGTAAAAGATATGAAGCTATAAAGAAAGGAAGCTATCAGATAGGTAAAATATCAGCTGCTGTTGCTTTAGACGGAAGATGGACAAAGGTTTATGATGCTAATGGCAATGCTATTATTACTAACGGTACTAGTTATTTAAGAGAATATCATCCAGTAACTGCTGATGAGATAAAGAATGTTACAGCATTAGTACAGGCAGCTATAGGGTATGATTTAAAAAGAGGCGACCAAGTTAGTGTAACACATATTCAGTTTGACCATTGGGATAGATTTAATGCAGAAGATGCTAAATTATTAAGAAACAATTTTATAAAGAGAGTTCTTATAATTTCTATGATAGGATTATTAGCATTGTTTATATTAGTGCTTATAATCAGATATATACAGAAAGAGCTTGCTAGAAGACGTAGACTTAGAGAAGAAGAGCTTGAACGCAAACAGATGGAAATGCGCAGACAGGCTATGATGAATGCTAATGAAGAGCCTATGACTGAGATTAACTTAGAGGATGCAGCTCGTAAGAAATTAATGGAAGAGGTTATAAGAGTAAGTCATGAAAGACCAGAGGATGTTGCTCAATTGCTACGTACTTGGATGGCAGACGATAAACAAAGTTAAATAAAAAATATTGAGTTATAAATTAAAATAGGAGTTTAAGTATGGCTGCAGCTGCTAATGAAAAAGAAAAAAAACAACGCGTATTAAGCGGACGTCAGAAAGTTGCTATATTTTTAGTTTCTTTAGGAATGGAAGCTTCTAGTGAGATATTCAAGCATTTACGCGAAGAGGAAATAGAGCAAATCACATTTGATATTGCAAGACTTGAGAATATTGAATCTGCCGATAAAGATGCTGTATTTAGAGAATTCCAAGAGATGATGATAGCTCAAGACTTTATAACTCAAGGCGGTATAGATTATGCTAGAGACTTGCTTGAAAGATCTGTAGGAAGCCAGAAGGCAAGCGATATAATCAATAGACTTACTTCTTCATTACAAGTAAGACCATTTGATTTTATACGCCGTACAGACCCAGCTCACTTACTTAACTTTATACAAGGTGAGCACCCTCAAACTATAGCACTTATTTTGGCATATTTGGAAGCTCCAAAGGCAGCAAGCATATTAGGAGCATTGCCTTCAGAAATACAGCCTGATGTTGCTAAGAGAATTGCTACAATGGACAGAACTTCTCCAGAGGTTTTAAGAGAGGTTGAAAGAGTACTTGAGAGAAAACTTTCTACACTTGCTAGTGAAGACTTTACTTCTGCGGGCGGTATAGATTCTATAGTTGAAATCATTAACAGTGTTGATAGATCTACAGAGAAAAGTATTATCGAGAGTTTGGAAGAGGACGATCCGGAACTTGCAGAAGAAATCAAGAAACGTATGTTTGTATTCGAAGATATTGTTTTACTTGATGACAGAGCTATACAAAAAGTTTTACGTGAAGTTGACTCTAGCGATTTGGCTAAGGCGCTTAAGAGTGTTGATTCTGATGCTCAAGATAAGGTTTATAGAAATATGTCTAAACGAGCTGCTGCATTGCTTAAAGAGGATATGGACTTTATGGGACCTGTTCGTCTTAAAGATGTTGAAGAAGCTCAGCAAAAGATCGTTAATATCATTCGTAAGCTTGAAGAGCAGGGAGACATTGTTGTGGCTCGTGCTGGTGAAGATGAAATGGTTGTTTGATGTGTATTTATTTTGATTATTAATTAGGAGTTTAAATTATGCCAGAAAAGGTTTTTAAGGCTAAAAGTATTGTTGAACTTACTCAGAAAGTTAATATAGCTGTACCGCATCATAAGCTTCAGGAGGAGATAGATTTTGAGGAGCAGGAAGAATATCATGGTCCTTCTATAGAAGATATCGAAGCTGAAATTGCAGGGCTTAGAGCTCAGTGGGAAGAAGATTTAAAAGATATGAGAAGAAAGGCTGCTGATGAGGCTCAGAGAATTATAGAAGATGCTAAAAATCAGGCTTTTGAAATTTTTAAAGCTAAGCAAAATGAAGTGCATATTATGTCTGAACAGGCTAAAGTTGATGCTTCAAGAATCATACAAGATGCTAATGCTGAAAAAGAGAGAATACAAAGCGAGTCTGAATCTATAAAAGATGCTGCATACAAAGAAGGATATGCTAAAGGCTATGATGAGGGCTTTGAAAAATCTTTTGCTGACGGCAATAATGATTTAACTAAACTCAATGAAAAATTAAAAAAGATATTAGCTGAAACTATTAATAAAAGAAATGAAATAATAGATACAGCAGAAGCTCAGCTTATAGAGGTTGCTATACTCATTGCTAAGAGGGTGGTAAAAATGCTTACAGAAAAAGATAAAGGTATAGTAATAAGAAATATTCAAGAGGCATTAAGAAGAATTAAAGGAAGAACTAAAATCACTATAAGAGTAAATATTGATGATTTAGAGATTTCTGCAAGGCACAAAGATGAGTTTTATCAGATGCTTGACAAGATTGAGGGTGTTACTGTATTAGAAGACCCTAATGTTGATGTGGGCGGCTGTATGATAGAAACAGACTTCGGCGACATTGATGCTAGAATTAACACTCAATTAAATGAAATAGAAACTGCTATAAAAGAAGTAGAGCCTATAAAAGGATTTTAATTATTAAGAAAAAACTACTATATATAAAAAGGTTTATTTATGTTTGAAGGCGGAAAAATAGAGGGTGATAGAGAGCATTCTTTTAGAGAGATACATGACTCTTTTGACAAATACAGAAAGGTTGTCGATGATGTTGCAATGCTCAAGTTTTGCGGTAAGGTAAAAGAGGTTATAGGTTCTCTTGTTGTGAGTGAAGGTCCTTTTGCAAAGCTTGGAGATATTTGCCGTATATATAAAAATGATGATACATATATAGATGCTGAAGTTATAGGGGTTAGAAATCAAGATGTTTTGCTTTCTACTTACGGTAGTGTAAATGGCATTACTTTTGGAAATATGGTTTATTCTTCTGATAAGCCTTTATCTATTATTTGTTCTGATAAAATTTTGGGTACTGTATTAAATGGTATGGGTAAGCCTTTAAGCGGCGGCGGACATAAGTTTTATGAGACTCCTATACCTATAAATCATACTTCTGTAAATCCATTAAATAGACCAAGAATTAAAAAGAATATACAAACAGGTGTACGTGCTATAGACGGGCTTCTTACAGTTGGCAAGGGGCAGCGTATGGCTATAATGAGCGGTACTGGTGTTGGTAAGTCTACGCTTTTATCTATGATAGCAAGAAACACTAATGCTGATGTTAATGTTATTGCATTAATTGGTGAGAGAAGAAGAGAGGTATTAGATTTTATAGAGAGAGACCTTGGAGAAGAGGGCTTAAAAAAAAGTGTGGTTGTTGTTGCTACAAGTGATGATGCTCCGCTTTTGAGAGTACGTGCTGCATATACTGCTACCACAATAGCTGAATATTTTAGAGATCAGGGTAAAGATGTTATGTTTATGGTGGACTCTGTAACTCGTTTTGCTTTAGCTCAAAGAGAGATAGGACTTTCTAGAGGTGAGCCTCCTACTACAAGAGGATATACTCCTAGTGTTTTTTCAGAATTGGCACAGCTATTAGAAAGAACTGGTACTTCATCAAAAGGCACAATTACAGCTTTCTACAATGTATTAGTTGAGGGTGATGATTTAGATGAGCCTATTACTGATGCTGTAAGAGGTATATTAGACGGGCACATTGTTTTATCTAGAGATTTAGCTAATAGAGGGCATTTCCCTGCTATTGATATAAATAAAAGCATATCTAGGATTATGAATGAAGTAGTTTCTAATATGCATAAAAAGGCGGCTAGAGAGTTTTTGAAAATGAGTGCTGATTATAATGAAGTTAAAGAGCTTATTATGATTGGAGGATATGCTAAGGGAAGCATGCCTGAAGTTGATAAGGCTATAGAATATAAACCTATGATGGACAGATATTTACAGCAGGATATGTATGAGCTTTCTACTTTTGCTGACAGTAAAGAAAACTTACTTTCTATGTTTTATTCTAAAAATGAAATAGAAGAGGATTTACTTAATAATGGCGATGTAAAAAGTGCAAATGACTATAAAGAAATTTCCGATAATATTAAACAGGAAGATAATGTTGTAATATTATAATTTAAGTGTTAGAAGATTATGAAGAGATTTGATTTTAAACTTGAGCCTTTGTATAAACTTAGAAAAAACATAGAGAAAAAAAAACAGGCTGAAGTTGCGGAGGTTTCTGCTTTATATAACAAAGAAAAAGAGGGTAAAGATAATTGCATTTTAAAAATAAATGACGGTATAAAAATAGTAGACTCTATTGAAGACAGCAGTGAAATGATTAATATGAGTATTTATTTTGGAGAATATATGCTTGCTTTAAACTCTCAAATAGCAATACATGATAGAAAAATGTCTGAAATAGGAATTGAGCTTAGAAAAAGGCAGGATATTTTACAAGAGGCTACTAAACAAAGAAGGGCTGTTGAAATATTGAAAGAGAAAAAGTTATTAGAATATAAGAAATTAATGAATAAGGAAGAGCAGTCTAAATTAGATGAATGGAAAAATGACTATTATGTCAATTAAAATAATTTAAGGATTTTTTTATGATAGAGTCAGTACAAAGAATACATGTTAGAATAGGGGAGATTCAAGAGAGATTTAATCAATTAGGTTTTGCTCCGCTTAATACAACTCCTCCTACAAAACCTTTCTCTGAACATTTAAATGAAGCTATGGCCGAAAACTCTGTAAAAAATAATAGTCAATTAGATAATTTAGATAATATAAATAAAACTGATACTGCAACAGCAGAAACAAGCAATAAAAAAATTAATAATGATGCATTTAATGGTAAAATTTCTTTCGGCGTATATGATGCTGCTGCTAATAATTTTGCTAAAGCTTTAAATGCCTATAAAAAAGCATCTTTCCCATCAACTTATGATGATATAATTAAAGAGGCTTCTAGCAAATATTCTGTGCCTGAAGATTTGATTAAAGCAGTTATAAAGCAAGAATCAAATTATATGCCTAATGCCGTTAGCCACAAGGGTGCTATTGGTTTAATGCAGATAATGCCTTCTACAGGAGTTGGTCTTGGAGTAACTGATAAAGAGATGCTTAAAGACCCTTATACTAATATAATGGCTGGTACTAAATATTTATCACAAATGCTAAATAGATATGACGGCAGATTAGATTTATCTTTATCTGCTTATAATGCAGGTCCTTCTTTGGTAGATAAATTGCAAAGAATACCTAATATAGATGAAACTAAAAATTATGTTAAAAATATTATAGGCTATATAAAGTAAACATATTATTTTTGCTTGACTTTTTTAGTCTGTAATTTTATAATAAAAATGAAAAATTGCCCACTTAGCTCAGCAGGCAGAGCATCACCATGGTAAGGTGAGGGTCATCGGTTCAATCCCGATAGTGGGCTTTGTTATCATTATTATTATATATATTTGTTTTTTGTAATTATTTTTAATTTAATAAAACCATAAAATAAACTAAAAAAGAGGATTTATGAGAGTAAAACTTCTAGCGTTTATGGTTATTTTTTTTGTAACTGTATCGCTTTCATACCCCTTAGACAAAACCCCGTATTATGTAAACACAGATAGCTATGACTCCTATAGAGAGCTAATTAGAGGTGTACACTACTATAATCAAGAACGTTATGACGCAGCAATAGCAAGCTTTAGAAACTCTCTTAATACAAATCCAATGGATAAGTTTATTAGATATTGGTATAGCAGGGCTTTATATAAGGCTGGATATATGAATCTTGCTATTAATGAATGGATGAATATTACTAGAATGGGCTACCAAGACCCTATAATACTCTCTAAAATTAATAAATATTATACAGCAAATGTTACTGAAGAGACTAAAGATATTTTGAGCAATTTTATTTATCTTAAAAGCTTCTCCACAAATGCTAATTTCTTAAAAAATATTAACCAGCCTATACAAATAGAAATGCTTGAAGACGGTACTTTATATGTATTAGATTATAGTGATTCTTCATTAAAGCAATTTGATGTAAATGGAAATTTAATAAGAAAAATATCAAATGGTAAAAGATTAGAAGTGCAGCAAAATAGTTGGTGGAGAAAGGCTATACAGTTTGTAACAAGAGTTTATCCTTATGAGAAATTAGAAAATCCTAGAGGGTTTACTATTGATGATAATGGATATATATATATAGCAAACACTAAAAGAGATAAAATATTTAAATATGACAATAACGGAAATTATATTACAAATATAGGAAATACTGGTATAAGCAATGGGCAGTTGCTTGGTCCTTCATCTTTATATGCTGATAATGGAGGAAGGCTATATGTTTCTGATACGGGAAATAATAGAATTGTGGTGTTTGATGTTAATGGCAATTATTTAGATAGTTTTGGAAAGATGGGTGAGAATGAGGGAGAGTTTTTTTCTCCTGCTGGAATAGTGGTTGATAGTAATTATATTTATGTTGCTGATATGGGAAATAAAAGAGTACAGAAATTCGATTTAAACGGAAATTATGTTTCTACTATTAAACATGAATTATTCAATGAGCCTAGGGGATTATCTTTTGCTTCTGATGGGAATTTATTTATAGCTGACGGAAGCAAGGTTTATTATTATGATATAAATAATGATATTTTTACTTTGTTTAATAATTCTGAGAGATATACTGCTACTCCTACTTCTGTAACAGAAGATGCTAATAAAAGTATTTATCTTACCGACTTCTTATCTGGTAAAATAGATGTTTATACAAGAAAAGAAGAATATTATGCTAATTTAGATGTATTTGTTGATAGACAGTATTTAAATAAATATCCTGTTGTTGTAACCTCTGTAACTGTTCGTGATAGACTTACTAATCCTATTATTGGTCTTACTGCTGAAAACTTTGAGGTTATAGAAAATGATAATTTATATAAGAAAGTTGGAATATATGACGCTCCTGAACTTCATGAATATAGATTTATATTCTTAATTGAAGACAGTGCTGCTGCTAGACCTTATGAAAATAGAATAAAAGAAGAGATTAGCAATTTTACTTTGAGTTTAACTAATAATGATGAAGTAATGGTTATACATTATAATGATGAGGTTTATAAATCTGATGGATATTCTGCTGCCAATTTAAGAATATTAGAAAATGCTAATAATTTTAGATTCGAAGGAGGAATATCTGCTTTAGATAATGCTTATTATGAGGCTATAAGACTTTCTGCAAATAGTTTTAAGAAGACTGCTATTATTAACTTCTCAGTAAGCGACCCTGATGACACTGTATTTTCTATGATGGATTTTACAGACCTTTATAATTATGCAAAAAATAATGCTGTTTCATTGAATCAGGTTTATATTGGAGTTAATAAAACAAACTATTTCTATGATTTAATGACTAAGTCTACTTATGGTTATACTATAAATGCTGATAATTCTATTAATTATGAGAATGAGCTTATGAATATAAAAAATATTAACTTTGGAAGATATTTTATTTATTTCAATAGTTTTAAGAATAATTTAGAAAAAGGTCAGTATAGGTCATTAAAGGTGAGAGTTAATTATAGGGATATGTTTGGAGAAGAGGAGTCTGGATTTATATTGCCTTAAAAGTTTTATATATTAAATATTATCAAGGAGTAGATTAAAAAAATATAATCTATTCCTTTTTTATATATTATGTATTTTATACAACATGTCAATGTTTAAAATTTATTTATAATTTAACTATTAGATTTTTATAACAATAAAATTTGAAAACTCTTAAAAGAATATACATTAGACTTGTTTCAAAAGTCATTTTTTAACTGATAATTATATATTGATGCTAATATAAAAAATCTTGTATTTAACTTTTGTAAATGATTTCGATATCGAGTAGAAAGTATTTTATATCGTTTGAGAACT
>NZ_SAXY01000018.1 GCF_008016535.1 Brachyspira pilosicoli | reverse complement strand
AATTAAAAGAATATACACATTTTTATAACAATCAAAGATTGATTTCTTCGTTATTGTATATTACAATCAAAGAAAGAATCAAAAATATTATAGCAAGTAAAAGTACAATATCTATGGCTCCATGACACTTACAAATTTTTACTATATTCTTAAAATATAAAGTTATAGTGTTACTTTTTACGAAACATATCTAATTATAAAAATCAATTTTGAGCCATTCTATTATTTGCTGTTTTTTTATCTAATACAAAAATATCTTTCACATTTTCGTTTGTAAGCGGTGAGTAGAAGCTATTTATTAATTGATAGCCTGATTTTATAGCATTAGTGTCATAAGCACTATAAACATAATTGCTTGATAATGTAGGCATATTAATGCTTGGATTTTCTTTTATAGGCTTCATTACAAACTCAAATCCATTATCTCTAAAAAATGCATAATATGTTGGAATATAAGAAAAACTAATTTCTCTGTTTTCATCAATTTCTAATGAAAGAATAGTGCCTATATCTAAATACGGATATCTTCCCTTATGGTTAGCAATAAAATTACCCAAAGAATATATTATTATGCCGCTGTTGTTAGTACCGTTATAAACTTCTGCAGGTCTTGGTACATGAGGGTGATGACCTATTATAATATCTACTCCATTTTCTATTAAAGCCCTTGCTGTTTCTATAGTTTTATCTTCTGGAGCAGTTGTATATTCATATCCAAAATGCAAAGAGATTATTTTTATTTCATTGTTTGTTGCAAGAGACATATCGTTTTTTACTTTTTCTACTAAATCATCTTTTTTTGGATAGAAGTTCATAAAATAGAAATGCCCGTCTTTATTTGTTTTATGGCTTAAACCATTATCAAGCATGGTGTAGGCTGATATAAATATTGGTATGCCGTTTATATTTGTTATTATAGGAGAGATATACGGTGAGTTTGTTGAGCCTCCTAATGTGAGTATATTATTTTGATGAAGTATAGATACAGTTTCTGCTTCTGCTTTAGCTCCTTGGTCATATGCATGATTATTTGCTATAGAGAAAGTATTAAAATAATCAAAGAAATATTCTAAATATTCTTTAGAGCCGTTAAACTCTGGATAAGGCATAGGAGGTTTATTAGTATTTACTACAAACTCTAAATTTGCAAATACAATATCCCCTTGAAAATAATCTTTTAAATCTATTAGTATATCATTACCCTTAAAAGCTTCCACAACTTTTGGGTGAGTCATAATATCACCTGTGAAAACTAACTTTGCCTTTTTTATAGGCTCATTATTTTGTTTATTTTCTTTTGATTCGCATGAAAAAAGAAACATTAATATAAATAATATACTAATAATTTTTTTCATTTATTCTTCTTCCTTTTCTGTATTAATTTCTGCATTAACTTCAGTATTATTTATATTATTTACATCGGATATTCTAATTCTATTTATAGGAGTAAATTCCATCTCTATTATTCTTCTGTCTTCAACTTTCATTATCCTTACTCTATAATCATTCAATATAAGCCTTTCATTTACATCAGGTATATGGTCTATTTTATCTAACACATATCCCGCTATAGTTTGATATTCTTCATGTTCTATATTTAAATTCAATACTTCATTTACATCTTCAATTGATGCTGTTCCGTTTACTATAATTCTTTTTCCTTTTAACTTTATTAAATCCTTCTCTTTCTTATCACTTTCATCTTCAATATCTCCCATAATCTCTTCAACAATGTCTTCCATAGTAACAAGTCCAGAAGTACCGCCGTATTCATCTATTGTAATAGCCATCTGCAATTTTCTTTTTTGCATATCTGTAAATAAACTGCTTATAGTCTTTGTTTCAGGTACAAAATATGGAAGCATAATATAATCTATTGCCTTCTTTTTCATCTTGCTTGCTTTGCCATTATTTTTTATATAATCTTTAAATAAAGCCCTAGTGTGAAATATACCTATAATGTGGTCAATAGTTTCTTCATAAACAGGAAATCTTGAAAGACCAGTATCTACTGTTAAATGCATAATTTCATTAATGTCAGTATCAGCCTCTATGCATACCATGTCCACACGAGGAGTCATTATCTCTTCTACTGTCTTGTTTCTAAAGTCCATTACACCAGTAAGCAAATCATGTGTATAGCCTTTTATGATTCCAGCTTTATGTCCTAGATTAATTATTGTTGTAATATCTTCTATACTTGATAATGCACTCTTTTTTTCTTTGTTTCTTAATTTCTTTGGTACAAAATAATTCATTAAAAAAGTAGTGATTTTATCCATTATAAAAGTAATAGGAGTAAATATAAAATAAAAAACTTTCATAAAGTATAGTAGGGAAGGTATAAGTTTTTCTGCATTTACTCTCATTAAAACTTTTGGAAGTATCTCTCCAAATATAATAATAAGAACTGTAATTAAAGTGGTAGATATAGTAACCATTAAACTTCCAGATATATTAGGGATGGCATCGGCTAATCTTATGGCAAATACAGTTATTATTGAACTTGCTGTAATATTAACTATATTGTTTCCTACAAGAAGAGTTGGTATCATAGAATTGCTTTTTCCCCAATACTTTGTGTCATCTTCTTTAATTTTGTTTTCTCTCACAAGACGCATTAATGTTACTTCGTCTATGCTTGTGTATGCTGTTTCGCTTCCAGAAAAAAGTCCTGATAGCATTATTAATATTAATATGCTAAATATTTCAAATAAATAAATAAATATAACTTCCATAATAGTAATAAAAAATTAATGTATCCTTTGTTTTATTTCTTGCATAAAATCATATCCAGGGTCTGTTTTTATTGTGAACCTGTATGTGGGGTCTATCTCTTTAAAAAGATGATAATGCGGTGAATTAGTATCTCTATATTCATAATGCCCTATGATATATTTTATACTTTTATAATGATTTTTTAAATATTTAATTAGTTTAATATTTGAATTAAGCTGCTCTTTTGTAAGTTTTCCAGCAAAACCTATATTTTCTATGCCTATTGCTGTGTAGTTTAACCCTATAGTGTGCCTTGCCATATATTCTAAAGGAGTGCTTGCGTATATTGTACCGTTTGTATCTATTAAAAAATGCGTACCAACATTAACATCTCCGCCTGAATCTATATCTTTTCTTCCTATAAGAAAATCATTTTGAAAAACATTTAGAGCTATTTGTAAATTTTTCGTTTCGGTAGAGTGTACAACTATTATTTGAGGGTTCACCAAATTATAATTTGGTGAACCATAATGTTTTTGGCTATATTCAGACATCAAACTTAATTTTAATGTACTTGGATATATTTTATATATATTGTGTATTTCTATAGTATTATTTTCTTTATTAGAGATAATCTTTTTACTGCTACTACATGATATTATAGTTATAAAAAAGAATAATATAACAATATTTTTCATACAGCAATTATATAATATATTTAAGCGTCCATAGCTATATTAACGCTAACGAAACCAATATTAGATTGAAAAGGTATTATAATAGTTTGTAAGTTTTTTGGGATAATTTGAATTTCTTTTCCATAATAGAGTATAGGAGGAGTAATATCGCAGCTTATACCTTCTTCAGATAATTTAGTAATGGCAAGTCCGCTTATAGTATTACCCATCTCATTTATAACGCTTCTCATCATATCTTCAAATTCATCTTCAGAGTCATAATCACTGCGTTTTTTCTCTGTTAGACTTTCTGTGAGAAGCTGAGAAAAATTTTCAGGGAATTCATATAAAACTTGCCCATTAACATCTCCAACTATTCCTATAGCAACGCCATAACCTGAAAATAATTTACGTCCTTGTCCTTTTACTAAAGTTCCTTTTTCCATAGGAATACCAGCCATTTCTTTAAATATAGAAACCAGAGATACTATGAAAGGATTTATGAATCTAACATCCATGAATTTTATAGGAGTAGTAGCCATATAATTTTCCTCTTAAACATCAAATATTAATCACAATACTTTTAGTATAGCATATATATATCTTTATTTCAATAGTTTTTTTGATTACTAAAACTTTTTAGACATATATATTATAATATACTAAAAAAATACAAATTCTGTAAAAAATAATTTTTTATTATTTGAACTAATTTTATAAGTAAAAGTGTTTTTTTATATAAATTTTCGTTTAAAATATGTTGTTGATTTTTGATTTTATTTTGTTATAATGCTTTTAAAGATTAATCAGAATGAGTCAAAAAAATCAAAGTATAAGTTATAAAGGAAAAATATTAGTGAAAAAAATCATTATTTCAATTATTTTTATTAGCTTAATAGTTTCATGTAAGAGTGTTAATAATAATATAGCTGATAATACTGCAGGAAGTTATAAAGAAATAGAAAATAAAATTACATTAAAAGACAGGGCGGGGTTATATAAATCTAAAAGTCCATATTTTGTTTTGAATATTGATTTAAAAAATAGCGGATATGCGTATGTAACTTTGAAGGGTTGGATGGTCTATAATGGTATGATTAAAGTAGGGGAGCCTAATTCTGAAGATAAAATATTTAAATTACATGTAGATAATATTACTTATATAATATTAGAGTTTAATAATAATAATTTAGATAATGCTAAAGCTTCAATATTCTTAAAAGATGTTTTACAGCAAGCAATGAATCTAGATAAAGCATAATTCTTATTTAGTTTCATTGTTATTAATTAAATTTGAAAGCTCCATTATTGAAAACATTGATATTAGTCTTAAAGAAAAGTTATTCATATCAATTCCAGCCATAATAAGCAAACTAAAAGCTATAAGTTCTGGATAATACTTTTTTAAAAATAATGATGCCGTAAAAGAGCTAAACATAGCTATTAAAAATAAAATTATTATAATCATATATATATATATTGAAAGGTATATTCCTACATTTAGAGCATTGTATAAAGAAATTGTGAAAAATAAAAATCTCTCTCCAAATAAAAATGCTGTTACTGATATAATAATAAGTATTAATAATGCAAAAGCTTTGTTTATGTTTTTTATTATTATCTCATTCATAAATATCATTATATACGCTATCATTAATATTATAAAAGATATTGAAGATACTTTAGATAAATAAACAGATAAATATGAAGAGAAATAATGCAAAAAATCAAAGTCTAACAATTTATTGATTGATATTATTATGTAATTTAGATTAGATGACACTAAGCTTAATAATAGAAAAACATATACTCCTCTTGTTATTTCATATATATCTTTTTTTATTATGATTGGAACTAATATATATATAGTAAGTACTAAAGTAGAAATAAAAAATAGTAATTCTATAATGTTGTATGTATTTATATGTGTTATGTATAATTTTAATGTACCTGTGATGAGAAATATTAACCCAATGATAGAATATGAAATTTGAGAATCAAACATGTAATTATAAAATTTATAAAAAATAAGCAAAAAAAAAGTAATTAAAATAGTATAATTAAGTATATAAGAGAATATATAAAATACAGATTCGCTTCTAATTATAAAAACTCTAAAAAATATAAAATTTAATAATACGGCAATAACAAAATAATTAGCCCAAATACAGTATGTGTTTATAAAAGAAACATCATTTATTTTTTTTGATAAATATATCATTTGTTTATTTTTCCAATATCATTAAATATTTTTTATTATTAATGATAATCTATTATATAAGATTTGTATTGTTTTTCAATATTGATAATTTCCATTTTCATCTGTTTTATATATTATTTCTTTTTTGCTCTCCATAAATACATCATATCCTACTTTTATATTTTTCCAAAAGTTTATTAATTTATTTGATTCTCTTCTGTTTTTAATATTTTCTTCTGTCATTTTGAATGGAAATATATATACAGGAATTTTTGACTGTCCATTATTTTTAGAATATACAGCATACAAGTAAATTTCTTTTATTTTATCATCTGTCATAGGTATGCATCCTATAGTAACATCAGAGCCATGTATAAATATATCGCCTCCTAATTGGTTTCTTTTGCCTTTTATTTTATCAGATTTATTAGGGTAATTAATGCCCAAAGATAAATAATAACTGCTTGCGGGGTTAAACCTATCTATATAATAAAAACCTTCTGGAACTTGCAAATCTCCTTCCATTCTTTTTGGTCCTAATACCCCTGATTTTGATGCTATATTATATTGTGCTATTTTTTTGTAGGTTTTATCAGTATTGTTTTTGGCATATATTTCTAATATAGATTCTTCTTTATATGCTATAATTAATATATTTAGTTTATTTAAAGATATATTGTTGTTTTGTAGATTTTGTTTGATTATTAACTCTTTATCTTCTATTACTTTTCTTACTCTGGGATATTTTTTTTGTTCGTCTAAAAAGTTTGCTGAAAATAATAATGTATTTAATATAAATAATGATGTTATTATATATTTTAGCATTTTTTATCCTTTTTCTATTCTACAGAGAATTAATTATAATTTTTTATTGTCGGTAAAAAACTTCTTTTTAATTATTAAAAGATTAAAAGATTAAAAGATTAAAGTCGATATAAATAGGCAGTATGTAAATTAATAATTTGCTTGCAAAAAGCGATAATAAATGTTATATTTTTAATATATTTTAAAATGAGGATATGATATAAGTGTTAGATAGCACTACAGTTTATGGTAATGTTAATGAGAATATTCTTGATTATTCTGCAATTTTAGAAGCTACTGTAAAAGATATACAAAATTTCTTAACAGAATTCGGAAGAGTTTATAGCTTTATAGGAGAGAAATTTCCACTAATAGAACAAGAAATGAAAAATGAAAATGAGAAATCAATATCTCTTTTAAGCTATTTTACAGAAAAAGATACTGAAAAAAACTTTTCTAGCGACTTCCAAGAAAACCAAGAAGATTTTTTTAAGTCTTTTGATAGAATGCAAACATTAATTAATCAAGATGATGTTTTATCAAATTCTATTATTGAAGATGTTAATATTATTAGTAATGTAATGGATTCTATAGAAGAGATAAGAAAATTAGCAGATCAGATAAAAGTTTATTCACTTAATGCTATTATCATAGCTTCAAAATATGGTTCAGGCGGTAAGGCTTTTGGAGAGATATCAAAAAACATCATAAAAATGTCAGAAACTTCTAACGAACAAGCTGACCAGATGAATAGAATAGGACAGGAATTATTTGTACAGTTTGATAAGTTTAAAGATGAGATATTAAAAACTAATGAGATGCAAAGAAGAAGCTTTAATATAATGAGAGAGCAATTAGATAAAGAGCATAATAATATGGTTAATTCTTTTGCTACTTTTTCTAATATGATTTCTGATATAGTATCAAGAGTAGATAATAGCTATGATTATATATTTGAAGTGATGATGATACTTCCGCAAGAAGATATTATTAGGCAGCAAACAGAACATATAATAGAGTCTATAAAACATATTGTAGAAGAGAATAGAAAGTTTATAGATGTTTATGGAAAGGAAGTAGTTGCTATAAATAATGCGGCAGAATTGGAAAACAATGAGTCTTTGGAACATAAATTGTTGGATTTGCTTACTTTTGATGATGTGGTTTTGAGTTTAATAATAGAAAATTTTAAATCAATACATAAAGAGATTTTAGATAATAATGCTCGCATAAATGATAGTTTAAAAGGACTTAAAGAAAGTTTGCTTGATATATCATCAGATAGAAACACAATAGTTGAATACATGATAGGAGTCCAATCAGGCAAATCAGAGTTTCCTTTTAGTGTATCAGATTCTATATTTAATGAATATTTAGGTTTTATTAAACTTTATTTAGATAATTTTAAATTGTTTTTAAGCAATAAGCATAGAATATCAGATAATAATGCAGGTATAATAGATTCTATAGAAGGACTTGAAAATATGTTTTTAGAGACAAAAAATATTGCTAAGGCATTTAACTCTATTAACTTTTTAGCTAAAATAGAATTAGAGAAGAATAGTAATATATTCAGCGATTCTCAAACATTTTCTATGGTTAGTGTAGAATCTATAGCTACAAATATTACAGATACTGTAGATGTTTGTTTAGAGAAATTTGAAAATATAAAGACTACAATATTTAATGCTATCAATAAGTTTAAATTTAATATTAATCAGCAATCTATAGAAAATTTATATATAGAATCTATGATGGGTAATATTTATAAACGTTTGGAAGAGTCTAAAACTATTATAGAAGATAATATTAAAGGTTTAGATATGCATGCTAAAGAGTTGTTTAATTTAATAGAAAAGACCTTAATAGACTTAAGCTCTTTAACCACTCTTTTAACAAAGATTAATGAGATAATGGAAGTATTTAATAAGATGCGTGATATTATCAGAAACAAGAAAAATGAATATTATAAGACTTTAAATATAGAGAATTGGAAGATAGAAAGTGATAAATATATTGAAATAGTAAATTATTATACTATAAAGAAAGAGCGAACTATAGCGAACAGTATTTTATCTGGAGATGAGGTATTAAATGTCGATATTAACATAGAAGAGGGTTCGGATAGTGGAGATTTTACATTATTTTAGGAGGTATTTATGTCTGTCATAGAAATAGACGAAAATCTTAATATAAGAACTATGAGCAAATATTTTAAGAATGTTATAAAGGCAGCTAATTATAATGAGGATACAACAATAAAATTTCCTGAGGATAGTCATTTAGATTTAGCTGGCTTACAAATACTTTATTCTATAAAAAAAGAACTTGATAAAAATCAAAAAAAACTTATAGTAGAAGGGTTAGATAATTCTTTTATAGAATATTTGAATATGGTAAATAATTAATTAATATATAAATTAAAAGAAAAAAATAAGAGGTTAAATGTATGGCTAAAACAATACTAATAGTAGACGATTCAAATACTGCTAGGGCATCTGTTGAGTATACTTTGAAGAAGGGGAGTTATGAGGTAATTTCTGCTGATGATGGCACTACTGGATTAGAAGCTGTAAATAAGGCTGCAAATATTGATATGATAATTACAGATTTGAATATGCCTAAAATGGATGGTATAGAGTTTATTAAGAATGTTAGAAAGTTTGATAAGTATAAATATACTCCTATACTTATGCTTACAACAGAATCTCAAGATGATAAGAAGATGGAAGGTAAGGCAGCAGGAGCTAGCGGTTGGTTAGTAAAACCTTTCAATCCTACACAGCTTTTAGATGTTGTTAAACGTTTTTTAAATTAATGTTTAATGTTTGTGTAGTAGTATGTAATAATTTAGAGGTTATATATGTTTGATAGTGATGAATTTATTTCGATATTTTTGAGTGAGGCTAATGAGATAGTTGAGGGACTAGAAAATGATTTAGTTTTACTTGAAGATAATAAAAGTGATGAAGACCTTTTAAATAAAATATTTAGAAGTGCCCATACTTTAAAATCTTCTGCTGGTACTGTTGGGTTTACTACAATGAGTGAGTTAAACCACGTTGCAGAAAACTTATTAGAAAAGGTAAGAAGCGGTAAATTGGATGTTACACCGCAAATGATTACAGTTCTATTAGAGTTCTTGGACACTGTAAAACTGATGCTTCAAAATATAGTAGATGGTGTTGGAGAAGCAGATGGTGTTACAAATATAGAAAGCTTAAAAGCTAAAATAAAAGCTATAGCTGAAGGTAATGATATAAGCACTGTATCTGTAGAAAAAAAGGAAGAAGCACCTAAAGCAGAAGAAAAACCTAAAGAAGAGAGTAAGGCATCTTCTTCAAACAATATGTTTCATATTGAAATGATATTTAAACCTAGTATTTTTGATAATGGTATAGACCCTCTTATGTTTTTAAATGACCTTAAGGCTATAGGTACTATTAGTAATTTAAAAATAGATATTAGTAATTTGCCTGCTATATCAGATTTAGAAGATCCTTATGCTTGTTACACTCAATTTTCATTAGATGTTGAAACTTCTTCTACTATAGAGCAAGTTCAAAATATATTTTTATTTGTTATAGATGATAATGATATTAATATTACTGAGAAAGTAGAAGAGAAAGAAGAGGAAGTTAAGCCTGCTGAAGAAAAGGCAGAAGAAAAAGTTGAAGAGAAGTCCGAAGAAAAACATGAAGAAGAAGAGAAAAAAGAAGAAGTTCATGATGATAAAGCTAAAGAAAATAAAGCAGCTGCTAAACCTGCTGGAACTAAAGTACAAGCTCCTTCTACTGTAAGGGTTGATATAAGAAAATTAGACAGCTTAATGAACTTGATTGGAGAGCTTGTTATAGCACAATCAAGAATAATGCAGCTAACACAAAACTTAGACATAGATAATGGCTTAAAAGAAGCAGTTAGTTCTATGGACAGAACCTCAAGACAAATACAAGAAGAGGTTATGAACATAAGGATGATGCCTATAGGCCCTATATTCACACAATTCCATAGGTATGTTAGAGACCTTAACTTAGAATTAAACAAAGAAGTAAAATTAGTTCTTAAAGGTGAAACTACAGAGATAGATAAAAATATGTTAGAGCAATTATCTGACCCTCTTAAACATATTATTAGAAACTCTATGGACCATGGTATAGAAAAAACTAAAGAAGAGAGAATTGCAAGAGGAAAGCCTGAATATGGCACTATTACAATGTCAGCAGCTCACCAAGAAGGGCATGTTGTTATAGAGGTGTCTGATGATGGTAATGGTTTAAATAAAGAAAAGATATTTAATAAAGCTGTTGAGAAAGGCTTATTATCAAAAGACGGAAATTACTCTGATGCTGAAATATATAGAACAATATTTAGCCCAGGTTTATCAACAGCAGAAAAAGTTACTGACATATCTGGAAGGGGTGTTGGTATGGACGTTGTTAGGGCTAATGTTGAAAAGATGAAAGGAAAGATTGAGATAAAGAGTGCTGAGGGAGTTGGAAGCACATTTATTATTAAACTTCCTTTAACTTTGGCTATTATCGAAGGTATTACTTTTGCTATAGGCGAGCAGATTTATGTAATGCCTTTAATATCTATCATAGAGCAGATAAAAATTAAAAGCGACCAAGTTAAGCCTTTTGAGGGTAAAGGTGAGATGATAAAAATCAGAGATGAATATTTACCTCTCATAAGACTTCACAAGGTATTTGAGATAGACACTCAGGTTAATGAGATAGATGATGGTATTGTTGTAGTTGTTGAGGCAGGATATAGAAAATGTGCTATATTTGTAGATGAGCTACTCGATCAGCAGCAGGTTGTTATTAAGTCTTTGGATTCTGCTTTCAGCAAGCATGCAGGAATTGCTGGAGGTACTATACTTGGAGATGGTAGAATAGCTCTCATTATAGATATACAGGGACTTGTTAATATATCTTTACAAAATAAAGTTAATAATGGCGTTAAATAATAAAGGATTTTAATATGTTGGATAATCAAAAAATTAATGCTAGTGAAATAGCACAGATTGGCGGTGTGGGTATAGGTGCAGAAGAGAATGCTTCCGCAGAGCCAAGTCAGCAATTTCTTGTTTTTAAGATAGACAACGAAGAATATGCTCTTGATGTGCTAAGTATAGAGGGTATAGTTGGGGTTACTACCATTACTCCTGTGCCTGGAAGTCCTAAATATATGAGAGGGCTTATTAATTTGAGAGGTAATATTCTGCATATAGTTGATATAAGAATGCGTTTTGGGCTTGAAAGAAGAGATGACCGTTCTATAGAAAATGATGTTATTATAGTAATATCTACTTCTAACAGAAGATTTGGCATACTTGCCGATATGGTTTCTGATGTTATTACTGTTTATGAAAGTCAGATGACAGCTACCCCTATTGCTAATGTTAGCGGTTTGCAGATATCTAATGTTATTAGACTTGAAAATAAGATTATTATGGTTCTTCCTATAGAGGATATAGTAAAATCTAATGATGATATAAATAAGACCATAGTTTGAGGTTTTTTATATGAGTGAATTGAATCTTGCACCTTTAACAGACAGTGAGTTTAATGAATTAGTGAGAATTATTTATGATAAAACTCGTATACAAATGTCTGAACATAAAAGAGCTTTAGTTACTTCTAGAATAACTAAAAGAATTAGGGCTTTAAATATGTCTTCTTTTAGAGAATATATAGAATATTTGAAAGGTGCTCCTGATGAAGAGGTTACCAATTTTATCAATGCTGTTACTACAAATAAAACCGATTTCTTTAGAGAAAATAAACATTTTGAATATATGAAAACTACTTTTCTTCCAAATTGGGAAAAAAGCTATAAAGAAGGAAAGGTTAATAATTTAAGAATATGGTCTGCTGCTTGTTCTACAGGTGAGGAGCCTTATACTATTGCTATAACGCTTCATGATTATTTTGGAGAGAGATTCAAAAATTATGATATAAAAATTTTAGCAAGTGATATAGATACGAATGTACTTGCTCATGCTTATGCAGGTATATATAAAGAAGAAACAGTAGAAACTATTCAAACTAGTACTTTAAAAAAATATTTTCTTAAAGGCACTGGAAATAATGCAGGACTTTATAAAGTAAAAAATATTTTGCAAAAATGTATATCGTTTAGACAGCTCAATTTTAAAGATGAAGATTTTGATATACATACTAAGTTTGATTTAATATTTTGCAGAAATGTAATAATTTATTTTGATAAAGAGTTTCAAAAAGAATTATTTAATAAATTTTATAGATATATGAAAGATGATAGTTATGTGTTTATAGGGCATTCTGAAACTTTATTTGGAATTTCAGATTTATTTAAATATATTTCTAGCAATATCTATAAAAAGATTTAATTACGGGGTTTTTATATATGTTAGATTTTCCATCTGCTGCTAACAGCAATTTTAAAAGAATCACTATATATATAGGCGGTTATTATGCCTCTAGACAGCCTGCGGTAATAAAAACAGTTTTAGGAAGTTGTATTTCGGTTTGTTTATTTGAGAATAATTTGAAGTTCGGTGGGATGAATCACTTTATGCTCCCAGAGATGAAAGAATGGGAGAATCCGGAAGATGATTATAATTATACTAGGTATGGGCTTTATGCTATGGAGGTGCTAATAAACGAAATAATTAAACTTGGAGGTAAAAAGGCTAATCTTACTGCTAAGATATTTGGAGGAGGGCATGTTTTAACAGGTATGACTAGTAATGTACTTCAAGTGCCAGATAAAAATATTAAATTCGCTAGAAAATTTTTAGCTGATGAAAATATTCCTATTATTAGTGAGGATGTTGGGGGTTCTTGGCCTAGAAAAGTATTTTTTTTCAATACAGAAAATAGAGTGCTTATGAAAAAGATTGAAGGTAAAACTAAAGAGTTCTCTGCTGAACAAGAAATTAAGTATTCTAAAAACTTGCAACAAAAAATTGAAGAGAAATCTGATATTACATTATTTTAATATAAGGAAAACATTAAAGGAAAATATTATATGGCTAATAAAATTAAAGTTTTATCAATTGATGATAGTGCATTAATAAGGCAGCTGCTTACAAAAATTGTTAATTCTGATCCTGATTTGGAGATGGCTGCTACTGCTGCTAACCCTATACTTGCAGAGGCTAAATTAAAAACTATAAAACCTGATATTATTACTTTGGATATAGAAATGCCTGAAATGGACGGTATTACTTATCTTAAAAAACTTATGATTAATAATCCTATTCCTGTAATAATGTTTAGTTCTTTGCTTGATAAACACAGAGAGTTAGCATTAGATGCTTTAAATATTGGTGCTTTTGATTATGTTATTAAGCCTTCTGCTAATGTAAGAGGCGGTGTTGAGGAATTAGCTACAGATTTAGTTGAAAAAATAAAAAATGCTTACAACAACAGAGCTAAGTTTTATAAAAAACATGGTGTTGCTATGCCTACAGAAACTGCCAGCAATATTACTCATACTAGAGTTGCTGTAGAAGCTCCTAAAACCTCTGGGTTTAAAGTTTATCCAAAAAATAATGCTGATATTATACTTCCGCTTGTACCTTCTAGAGAAGTTGCAATGGACAAAATTATACTTATAGGCTCTTCCACTGGCGGTACTGAGGCTTTGATAGAATGCTTAAAAAATGTTACTCCTTCTGCTCCTCCTATAGTAATAGCTCAGCATATGCCTGAACATTTTACTACTTCTTTTGCCAGAAGATTAAATACTGTGTTAAAAATAGAAGTTTTTGAGTCTGAAGATGGTATGAGTATAGGACGCGGACAGGCAGTACTTGCAAGGGGCGGAAAGCATACTATGATAAAAGTTAAAAATGGAAAGTATTATATTGAAGTTGTAGATGGTGAACCTGTTACTAGACATAAACCTTCTGTAGATGTACTTTTTAGAAGCGGTGCTGTATATGCTAAAAATAAGGCTATAGGTATCATACTTACTGGAATGGGTGATGATGGGGCTAATGGTATGAAAGAAATGAAAGATGCCGGTGCTTATAATATTGCTCAAAATGAAGAAACTTGTACTGTTTTTGGTATGCCAAGAGAGGCTATTGCCAGAGGCGGTGTAGATGAGATACTTCCGCTTGATAGAATATTAGCTGCTGCTCTTAAAAAAGCATAAAAATTATGAATGATATATATGATTATATAAATAAATTAGTTGGAAATACTACTATTTATCCAAGATATAAAATTGATAAAGCTTTAGATTTTGTGGCTAACATTATAAATAATGGTAATGTTTCTATAGTTGCTACTGGGGCTAAAAGAAATAATACCAATGTTAGTTATATGGAGTATCTTAATTTATTTTTAATTGATGATAATAAAAATAATGCTAAAGATACTAGAAATTTTAAAAAAG
Source organism: Brachyspira pilosicoli (assembly GCF_008016535.1). Taxonomy (GTDB): domain Bacteria; phylum Spirochaetota; class Brachyspiria; order Brachyspirales; family Brachyspiraceae; genus Brachyspira; species Brachyspira pilosicoli_A. Next base: position 27,104 of record NZ_SAXY01000018.1, on the reverse strand, counting down.
ATATTTCAAAGATATTAGAAAAAGAAAATATAGAATATAATGATATATTAGATTCCATTATTATTGATTATGATAAAGAAAAGATTATATTAAGACCAAGTTTCAAAATTGAAGAAGAGAACAACAAGATAGAAGCAGCTTTAATTACTTCTTCTAATGGCGAAAATAATATATATTATCCTAAATTAGACAATAAGAATTTTGATAAAAAAGAATATGAATGTAAAGACAATTTTATCAATTTAATTAGAATATTTAAATACATATTTCAAAGTTTCAATGGTGAGATAAAAGGGTTAAATGAGTTTAATTATGAAATCATTGAAGCTTTAATATGGAATGTACCTAATGAATATTTTAAGTTTAAAAACTATGATGAAGCAATATTAAATATTTTATCTTATTTATACGACAAAATTGCATCTGAAAATTATATTGAACTTTCTGAGATTAATGACATTAAAGTTTTATTTTCAACTAAAAATAATATTAACAGAAAAAATGTATTAGTGGCATTATATAAACTAAGAAAATATATAGAAGAGAATATGTAAGAGTTTTTTTAATATTACTTGTTTTGTAAAAATTCAATATTTTTAGCATATACTTAGTATTTTTTAGCTAAAAACATAGATATTATTTTATATATTTATAATGCATATAAAGTTAAAACACTTGCCCTTTTTGGTTCTTTGACGAAGTCCACAGAGTGTAGCTGCGGAAAAAAGAACAATAAAATTTTTAGTTTTTTATTTGTGGGGACTAGCCTCCGCAGTTCTTTTACGACCGTAGGAAGTGCCTTCGATATTGGTATAAAAGAACCTAATATCCTTCGGATACGCTTCGCGAAGAACTGCATTTGAGTAAATCTAGATTTTTATGTATAATTATTAAATCAATATACATTTTGGAGAAAACAAAAAATGAAAATATTAGGTATAGATACTTCCTGTGATGATACTTCCGTTGCCATAGTGGAAAATGGAAACAATGTTTTATCATCAGTATTAAGTTCTTCTATAGATGCTCATAAAGAGTTTCAAGGTGTAGTTCCAGAGATAGCAGCAAGAAAGCATTTGGAGGCTATACTTTATGTTATAGATAAGGCATTAAAAGATACTAATACAATATTAGATGATATAGATTTGTTTGCTGTTACAAACCGTCCCGGACTTTTAGGTTCGCTCCTTGTGGGAGTTGGAAGTGCTAAGGCTTTGGCTTTTTCTCTTAACAAACCATTATTGGCATTAGACCATATAGCAGCTCACATTTATTCACCTCATCTTACAAACAATATAGAGTTTCCATATATAGCGTTAGTTGTTTCAGGCGGGCATACTATTATTACAGAGGTTCATGATTATGGCGAGTATAAAGTTGTAGGCACTACTTTAGATGATGCGGTGGGTGAGGCTTATGATAAGGTTTCAAAATTTTTAAATCTTGGTTATCCGGGAGGCCCTATTATAGACAAGCTTGCAAGAGAAGGAGACAAAGAAGCTATAAAATATCCTATAGTGCTTCTTAATGGTGTTGATGAGTTTAATTTTTCTTATAGCGGACTTAAAACAGCTTGTGTATATTCTACACAAAAATATTTACAAAAAGGTTATGAGCCTACAAATGAAAATATAGCAGCTGCTTTTCAAATAAGTGCGATAGAGCCTTTATATATAAAAACGCTTAAATATGTTGAAAAAAGCGGCATAAAGAGAGTTACATTATCTGGGGGGGTGGCATGCAATAGTTATTTGCGTGAAAGATTTGGAAACTCTAAAGACTTTGAATGTTATCTTCCTGCTTTAAAATATACTACAGACAATGCTGCTATGGTTGCTGGGCTTGCATACTATATGAAAGATAAAGAAGAGTTTGCTGATTATGCTTTGGACTGCTCTTCTAGGGTTTTGAATAAAAAGTATAATAAAAATAAAAGTATAAAAAAATAATATATTTAGGAAATAAAAATGAACAGCAAGGAAAATCAATATTTCTACAGTGCTTTAAATAATATAAATAAAAAAGAATATGATAAGGCTATAGAGGATTTATTAAAGGTTATAGAATTAGATGAAAATAATTTAGATGCTTATTATAATTTGGCTGCAGTTTATTATGATATGAAAGATTATGATAACGCTATAAAAACTTATAATAAATCTATAGAAATATATCCATATGATTTTGATATTTATTATAGTAAGGCTCAAATATATTTAGATAAAAATGAAATAGAAAAAGCTATAGAAGATTTGGAAAAAGCGATATCTCTAAATAAGGCTTATTCTGATGCTTATTATTTACTTGCTGTTTGCTATAGACGGCAAAAGAAATATAAAACAGCACTTAAATATTTAAAAGAAACTTTGAAATATAATAGTGAAGATTATATTGCTTATTATGATGTTTATAGGATATATAGTATTTTTATAAAGCATGAAAAAGATAATGAGAAAAAAGAAAAATATGAAAAGCTCTCTCAAAAATATTTAAAAAAATCTGCTGATTTAGGCTATGAAAAAGCTTTGGAAATATTAAAAGATTAATTGTTTATAAGAATATCTATTAACTTTGACTGCATATCTATATTATTGTTTAAATCATTGCTTTCTAATTTTGTTTGAAATATCAATTCTGTAGAATTATTATTTTTTGAGAGAATATATATATAATCTCCAAGGATTAAAGCTTCTGATATATCATGCGTAACATAGATAATAGTTTTGTTTGTTTTTTTTTGTATATTTTTAATTATATCTAACAATTCTTTTTTTCTTTTAATATCCTGACCTTGTAATGGTTCGTCCATTAGTAAAAAGTTTGAATTATAAGCTAATGCTCTTGCTAATGATAATCTCTGCTTCATACCTCCGCTAAGCTCATTTGGTTTACTATTTATATTATCAATTAGATTAGTTATAGTTAATGCTTCTTTTATAGTTTTATCTCTTGTATCTTTAATTTTATCTTTTAAGATATAATTAATATTTTCGTATGCGTTTAAATGATTTAATAATCTTGGCTCTTGATACACAAAAGAGGGGCTTTCAATTTGTTTAGCGATTATATTAAGAAGAGAAGTTTTTCCGCATCCTGATGAGCCTAATATAATATTTATTTTATTTATGTGTAAACTAATAGAGAAATCTTTAAATATTATGTTGTTATTGTATGAGAGATTTACATTGTTTATTTGAAAAATATTGTCAATTATTTTTTTATCATTACAAATCATTTTGAAGCCTCATTATAATTTCAAATATAATATTAAATATAATTGCAATCAAACAATATGCAAACAAACTAACAGTGTTTAAATATAAATGCGATTCATATAGTTTTGTACCTAGTCCTAATGTTGGCAGAGTTATAATTTCTGAAGCTAATACACTTTTCCAAGTCATGCCCATTGATTGCGATATTGAAGTGAGTATATAGGGTTTTATTGAGGGAATATACAAACTTATTAATTGATTTTTAAAAGATACATTATAAGAGTTTGACATTTCTATGAGATTTTTATCAATGTTTATAATGCCGTTTACTACAGCATCATATATTATAGGAAATATTACAAATAGAGATACAAATATCGGCACTAAATTATTATTAAACCATAATACTGCTATTAAAATAAGAGGTATAGTTGGAATTGTTCTAATAAAGTTTATAATGGGCATTAAAATATATCTAATGCTTTTAAATATACCGGCAATTATTCCTAATGTTATTGCAAGCAAAAATGAAAGCGCAAAAGTAACTATTACTCTCATGAATGTATATAACAAATTAGAGTAAAAATCTTTTTGTGATATTATATTTATTAAATCTAAAAAAATCTTATCTATACTTGGAAAAATAATTTCAGAATTAATTTTTAGAGAAACAAAACTCCATATAGCTATGAATAATATGATGCCTATAAAAAAATATATAATCTTTTTTTTTATTGTTTTTTTCATTGTGTTAAACGTGTTGAATCATTATTTAATTTTTTAATGATACTAGAAAAAAATAAATTGTCAAATTGTATTGATTATATTTTTGCGTAGAGTTTATTTATATTTGTTCTATAAAGTGTTTTTTATATTTGTTTAAGTAAACATCATAAACTCTTGTTTTGTTATCGTCTAAATTTAATTGATGGAGTATAAAAGTTAAAAATAAAAGGGCATACAAAATATTGCAAGCCCTTATAATATATAAAATTATTTATTAATTTTTCCTAAAAGTTTTTCAGCAATAGCACGTCCTGTAGGAGTGTTGGCAAGTCCGCCCTGAGAAGTTTCTTTAAATCTTTCATCCATACCATCTCCAACTTCTTTCATAGCCATAACAACCTCATCAGCAGGAATAACACTCTTAAATCCCGCACAAGCCATCTCCGCACAAACAATAGCATGAACAGCCCCCAAAACATTTTTACTCATACAAGGCACCTCAACAAATCCGGCAATAGGGTCGCAAACAAGCCCAAGTATAGCAGATAATGATAAAGCAAAAGCATTTGCACACTGTTCAGGAGTTCCTCCCATAATTTCCGCACAAGCACAAGCAACCATAGCAGAAGCACTTCCGCATTCAGCCTGACAGCCTCCGCCAGCACCAGCAAACGTAGCAAGCTGAGCAATAATATCGGCAAGCCCCGCAGCTGTAAACATAGAATGTACTATATCTTCTCTTTTATATCCTCTATTTTCGCATACAGTAAGCACAGCAGGCATTATTCCGCAGCTTCCTGCTGTTGGGGCTGCTATAATTTTACCCATACAAGCATTATAACCGCTAACTGCCATAGCAGCTGTTACTACTTCGCCTATAGTCTCTCCTAATATGCTTTTTTTGTTCTTATAAAATTTTTCTACTATATCAACACAGTCCTCTTGAAGTCCTGTTACAAAATTAAATTTATCTTTTTTGCCGTTGATTACAGATTCTCTCATAATATCATAATAACTAGACATCTGTTCTATTATTTTATTTCTATCAACTTTTTGACTCTTAGCTTCTATATCTATAACTATATCACTAATTTTTTTATTTTGTTCTGTAGCCGTAGCAACTAATGATTCAATAGATTTTATATCCATAATTTATTTTCCTTTTTTAATATATTATTAATATAATTTATCTAAAAATACAAAATCTCTTATATTTTCTATTTTTCTAATTTTATCTTCTATTTCTTTTGATATAACATCTGTCATACCAATAACTATAATAGCATATCCTTTATTAGCTCCTTCAAATTGAGGAGTAACATTCATATTTTCTATATTAATTCCTTTTTCAAAAATAATAGAAGTAACTTTAGCAATGATTCCCGGCACATCTTTATTAACTATAGCTATAGTAGGGAAGTCTCCTTTGTAATGTATTTCTATACCATTTACTTTATCTAATACAATTAGCCCTCCTCCAATAGATGAAGCTAAAATATTTGCCTCATTATTTTCGCCTTTCACTTCTATATAAACACTATTAGGGTGAAATGCTTCTCTTAAAGTTGTAGGTATAAACTCATATTTAAGATTATTTTCCTCAGCTAGTTTGTAACTATCTCTAATTTGAGTATCATAAGTTTCATATCCTAAAAGACCAGCTAAGATAGCTTTATCAGTACCATGACCTTTCCAAGTGAGAGCAAAAGAGCCATGCAAGTAAATTTTAGCTTCTTTTACATCCTCTCCCAAAATCTTTTTAGCTAGTTTACCTATACGGCAAGCACCTGCCGTGTGAGAACTAGAAGGTCCTATCATTACAGGTCCTATTATATCAAATAAAGTTGCCATAATAAAATTAGCCTCCATTTTTATATATATAATTTAACATATTCAATCCATTTTAGATATATATTTTGTCAACTTTTTTATATCAAATAATAAAAAATAATGAAAATAACATTTAATTTTTAAAATATTTAATATTATTTAAACATAATAATATTATAAACAATATATTATGTTTAAATATATTGTTTATATTACCGATAATATATACAAGTGAACAGAATATTATAAAATTTTTATGTTTACTAAATTATGTATATATATATCTTAAAGAAAGAGGCAATATTAAATGTCAGTGAAGCAAATTTCAGATCAAGAAATATTATCAATGTATTTAAATTATGAGTCAATGGAGAAAGGTTTATCACTAAATACACTAGAGTCTTATAGAAGAGACATAGTAATATATTTAGATTTTATAGGCAGAAATAAGAAAACAATATTAAAAGCTACTAGAAAGGATATAGAAAAGTTCTTGAGTGAAAGAAAAGAGCATGGTTCAAAGTCTAGAACAGTTGCAAGAAATAAAGTAAGTATAGTTAATTTATATAAATTTTTAGTAATGGAAAATTATATTTCTAAGAACCCTACTGATAATTTAGAGGTAATACGTTTAAAAAGAGTGTTGCCAGAATCTTTAACTACTCAAGAGGTTGATGATTTACTTGCTGTGCATAATGAAAAAACAGATAAAGGTTTAAGAGACAAGGCGATATTTGAGCTTATGTATTCTTCCGGACTTAGAGTTAGTGAAATTTGTTCATTGAAAATAGAAGATATATTTTTTGATGAGAAGTATTTAAAAATTTGCGGTAAAGGTAAAAGGGAGAGAATAGTTCCTATTAATGATAAGGCTTTAGATATTTTGAAGAGATATATTCAAACTAGTAGAGTAGTGATGGTTAAGGGTAAAAAGACCAGTGAGTTATTTTTAAACTTTAGAGGAGATAAAATTTCTAGGGTAGGTATTTGGAAAATAGTAAAAGAGGCAATGAAAAAAAGCGGTATAGAAAAAAATGTTTATCCTCATACTTTAAGACATAGTTTTGCTACACACTTACTTCAGCATGGTGCAGATTTAAGATCAGTTCAGAGAATGTTAGGTCACTCTGATATTACTACAACTGAAATATATACACATGTTGATTCAACACATTTAAAAAAACAAATTACCAAACATCCTAAATATACAAAACATACTAGACAAAACAGTTAAAAAAATAAAATAATAATTGGAAACTACTTTATATGAAAAAAAGCATTATAGCAACTACAATACTATTACTTATAGCAACATCTCTTATACTTCTTACTTTTGGTATAGGAGAGAGGCTTACTATAATTAATTATAATAATAATCTGCAATATGCAATAGAAGAAGATAACAATAGCATAAGAACGCATAGAATAGATATGTATAATCCAGATTCTCTTACTTTAGTTCATAGTAAACCTATATTTAATGAATATAATTTGGCTGTAGATTTGGATGATTTTTATGTAGATGAAGATATAAGTGTGAGAGAAGATATAGACCTTTTTAATCAGGAATTATTATTGAGTGATGAAGAGATGAGCAGTGCAATGCCAAATCCTAATGTACTTCCTGCTATGGTTTTCTCTGGAAATACTACTGATAAAACTTCAGATAAATTAAGCAAGGCTATAGAAAATGCTATTGTTAATTCTAAGAAAAGAGATGCTCCTCGTGTTTCTATAGATTTGTCAAAAATTTCAGTATTTAGATATGATCCTGTAGTTATAAATGCTTCTATATATACAGAAGATAAAGTAGAAAATTTAAGTGTTTATGTAAGGTATAAGAAAGATAAAAGTGTAAGAAAGAATGTTGATGAGAGATATCCTATTAATGTATTTAAATTAAAAAATGCAGAGTATAAGGCAACTTATTTACATCCATTTGGAGGCGATTTGGGTGAATATCAGGCGGTTGTGCTTGTACAGACAAAAAGCGGAGTTTATGGTTATACAAAAGATTTTACTGTAAAAGGAAGACAATCTCCGCCTGCTAGAGAGACTAAAAAGATAACTACATTAGAATATGCTATAGATTTAACTACTAAAAAAATTCCTAATTTAGAAACAGGGGCACTAACAGAGGATTATAATGCCATATACGATTGGGTTCGCTATATGAAATGTGATACTTTGTGGGTAATAGGAGGACAGACTACTGGTTGGACTGGCGGTATTACTCCTGAAAAACCTTGGGCTTCTGCTATGATTAAGAATGTTGAGAATCTAGCTGCTTCAAAATCTAAGGGTAATGTTGAGCTTGGTGCTTATGTTATGAGTTATTTTGCTGCTGGCGGCGGACACAGAAAGGGCGGATATGAGGTTTCTGTTGGATATAATTCTAGTACAAAAAGTTTAGTTGAAAGCAGGCATATTTCTTTGGGCGACCCTAAGAGAGTGCAGGATATTATAGACATATTAAAAAGATATGATGCTAATCCTAATATATCATATATTGGTTTGGACTTTATTAGAACTGGTGAAGTTGATGGTTATGAGTTGGTTGATGAGATGGTAGAGCTTACTGGGGTTTATACTCCTGCTAATTGGTCTACAATGAACAAGGCTGCTCGTATGCGTTGGCTTGCTGTTAATAGAGGCAGAAAAGAAATAGGTATGAAATGGAGATGGTATAGAGCTCATAAAGAATCGCTTATTATAAAAGCAATAAAAGATTCTGGAATAAAGAAAAAATTATGGGCATTTACTCTGGGTTGGAATCATGGACAGGAGCATGGACAAGACCCTTATATGTTCTTTGATGCGGGTATTGATTATGATGCTGTTATGATATATGAGGCTAGCCGTCCTCAACATGTGGGTATGCTTGCAGCTTGGCCTAGATATTTGTCTGGAGAGTACAATGTTTTAGTTGGTAATATGATTGATAATAGGCTTCAAGACGGCAGTTTGAGACCTGAGCTTGAATATATGAGAAGAGTTTATGAATCTGAGGCTAAATTTAATAGAAGCAGCAGAATAAGAGGAATATTCTTCCATGATGTTTCAAGAATGTTATGGTCTAAATTTAGAGGTCCTAATACTATAAAAGAATGGGCTAATATTAATGCTTCTATAGTTTCAAGGATAGAAGAAAAATATTCTGAAAACCCATTCAATGTTACTGTGAAACTTGATGAGAGAAACAGAACAGGAGTACTTACTATAGTTAATAGAACTTCAAGAAGACTAAATAATGTTAGAATTAAAACTGATTTATATCAGGCATTAGCTGCTATTGTTCTAGATAGTGAAGTTGTTACAATAGATGCCGGAGACAGTGTAGAGATAGGATTTAAATATTCTTATGGCAGAAGCAGATATTCTTCACTTATGTCTCTTAGAGTTATGTCAGAATCAGGTGAAGAGAATGTTGCTGTTGCTTATACTCTTCTTAATTCACTTAGAGTTGTTGAGCCTAAAAAAGAGGAAGAAGAAGTGGAAGAAAAACCTGCTATTGTAGCTAAGGGTGAAGAGAGCAACAATGAAAAGGCTGTAAACGATAATTAATTAGAATATAATTAAAGGAGTCTTTTTAAAGGCTCCTTTTTTGATTTAACAAATATGTTTTGTTAGTTTTTTATAAATATAAATTATAATTTTTGTGAAATAAAATATTGTTATGTATTAAATATGCTATGAAATATAAAAATAACTTAAAAATGCAGTTCTTTTGCTTCTTTTATATCAATACCACGGGCACTTCCTTTGGTCGTAAAAGAAGTGGGGTGCTGCACGGTGTGTACTTCGTTAAGGGCAAAGCCCTGAAAATAATTAAAATAACAAACATTTTTGATAAACTTAAAGTTTTTTAGTATATATAAACATGAAAGAGAAAATTAATATAAGCAATGAAAACTTTAATGTGTCTATAGCATTATACAGACCAGAGATTCCTTCTAATACGGGCAATATAGGAAGGCTTTGCGTGGGACTAAACATACCGCTTCACATAGTTTCAAAACCATCATTCATACTGAGTGCAAAAGAGATTAGAAGGGCAGGGCTTGATTATTGGGAAAAATTAAATCTAATAAAACATGAAAATGAACACACCTTCTTAGAATATTGCAAAGAAAATAATAAAAGAATAGTGCCTATATCAAAGTTTGGACATATTCGTTATGATGAGTTTAATTATAGTGATAATGATATACTTTTGTTTGGAAGAGAAAGCACAGGTTTAAGAGAATCTATATGGGAAAATGATGCGGATAATTCTGTGTATTTGCCTATGAGTGATAATATACGCTCTATAAATGTATCAAATACCGCTGCTATAGTTTCTTATGAGGCATTTAGACAATTATGCTTAAATAAAAATATTTAAACCGCTTTCTTTATAGTTTTTTCTTTTTCTTCATTATACAACGTAAATACAACGCTTATCTCTGTACCAACATTTTCTTCGCTTTTTACATGTATATCAGCGTTATAATTATTGCATATATTTTTTACTATTGTTAGTCCAAGCCCCGTTCCATTGACTTTAAGATATTTGTTGTTTTTTACCCTAAAAAATCTTTCAAATATTCTGTTTAAATACTGCGGGGCTATTCCGCAGCCTGTATCTCTTACTGTAAAAATTGCTTTATCTTTATCGGTGCTTAGAATAATTTTTACGTTTCCGCCGTCATCTGTATATTTTATAGCGTTGTCTACAAGATTATTAACAACTTCTGTTATTTTTTCTTTATTAGCCATTATGAATGCAGATTCTATATTTAAGTCTATTGTAATATCTCTTTTTTGTGCTTTTAATTTATTACTATCATAAACATTAAGTATTATTTCTTTTATATCCATTTTCTCATCTACAGTCTCTTGCCAATTAGCCTCTATTCTGCTCAATGTAAGCATATCCATAACCAACTCTTTCATTCTTAATGCTTCTGAGTTTATTCTAGTTAAAAAATCATTTAATTTTTTTCCTCCGCCAGTAGCTAGCAAAAGTTCAGAATATCCCAAAATAGAAGTTAAAGGTGTTTTTAATTCATGAGAGGCATTAATAAAAAAGTCTTGTTTTTCTATTTCTAATTTTCTAATATCTGTAACATCTTCGAATTTTATTAAAGCGGATATATTTTCATTATTACGTATCGGTATAATTGTGATTTCTATATCCATATTATGTTCTTTTGAGTCAAACTTTGAGAACCTTCCTAATTCTATTGCATTGTCTATCTTTTTTATTACGTTTTCATCTTTTATTATTTCATTTAAATTATTGACTGTCTTTTCTCCAATATCCAAAAAATCTATGGCAAATTGATTAATAAAAAATATCTCTTTCTTCTTGTTAACGGCAATAATTCCCTGAGCAATATTTTCTAATACATAATTAAGTTTTTCTTTTTCTGTTTGATAAGCTATAATGTTATTATTCAAATCAACAGCAACTTCATTGATATCATAAATTATATTGTTAATATCATTAAACCCCGTAAGATTTTTTGGAGTAAGAGAACGATTATTATATATATTGTCTAGTGTTTCTTTAATAATATAGAAAGGATTCATAATATTTCTTGACATTATAGGAAGTACAAAAGCCATGAGTATTACAACAACCGTTATCACCATAACAGCATTAAATAAAAATGTAGTTAAATATTTATTAATAGAATCCATAGGAATAGATACTCTTAATATATAATCAACAAAGTCATCAGATTTAATTTTTTTTGATGCGTATATGTAAGGTGTTTTTTGGCTAATAGATGTGCTTATTGAAAAAGATGGCTCATCATTTGTATTATGCAAGGCTTCTATAACATCACTTCTATTATTATGGTTGCCGAGAGTTGTTTTTGCTGTGTCGCTTAAAGTATCGGCAATAACCACGCCATTGGTAGATATTATACTTATTCTCAATTCTTCTTTATCTGATTGTAATACAAAGTTTTTAAAATCTTCTTCTGTTTTAACATCATATATATTTATTTCTTTTTGAAGCATCTCTATAATATTCACAATCATTACTCTGCTGTACATAATATTATTATACTGTACTGTAAAGAGAATTCCTATAAACATTAAAGCACTTGATAATATAAGAATAAATAATGATTTTAAAAATATATTTCTAATCATAAAATAATTAAATTTCTATTAATTTATAACCCATTCCTCTAATAGTAATAATATTTTCCTTTTTTAAATCTAATTTTTGCCTAATAGATTTAATATGCATATCAATAGTTCTAGTTTCCATAGAATGCTCCACCCCCCAAACCTCTTCAAGCATCATCTCTCTATCTACAACATTATTAGCATTTTCCATAAGAAGTTTTAATAAGTCAAACTCTTTTTGTGTAAGAGGAATCTGCCTATCATTAACATATACAACTCTTTTTTTTACTATTAATTTAATTTCTCCAAAAGTCAATTCCTCTGTATCAATCCTCACATCTTTTTTTCTTAAGTTAGCTTTAATTCTAGCTATGAGTTCTAATACAGAGAAAGGCTTTGGTATATAATCATCAGCACCCAAATTAAGTCCAGTAACTATATTAATCTCACTAGATTTTGCTGTAAGCATTATTACTTTTATAGGTAAATGGGCATAATCGGTTCTTATTATTTTTAATATTTCAGTACCTTCCATATCAGGAAGCATAATATCCAAAAGTATTAAATTAGGTATATTATTTTTTAAAGCTTCAAGCATATCTTTACCATTACTAAAGCATTCTATATTAAACCCTGCTTCTTCAACAGTGTATTTAATTAAATCTCTTATATTATCATCATCTTCTACAGAATAAATAAGTTCTTTTTCCATAAAATTTCACTCTTCTATTATAATTTTTATTTTTTTGTATTATATATTCATTTTGTTCAATATACAAGTGTTTATCAATACAAAAAATTAAAAAACTTTATTTATGTATTTTATAACTATTATAAAACATCACTATAATATTTAATTAATAATTATATATTATAGTGAATTAGCTGTTTCTCATATTTATAAAATGACAATAATTTCGTTGCTATATTTTTATTTTATTGTATAATATTTTGGAATTATTTAATATTGGTCTATAAAGAAAATAGGAGAATATATATATATATGCCGCCAAGATCAAAATTAGGTGAGATACCTAGGCAGGAAATGCCGCAAAGAAGTGCCGAAGAGAGAAGAAATGATTTTAAAGAAGTTCCTCTCGGCTATACAGAAGAACAAGCGTATACTGAATCATTAAGATGTTTAGATTGTAAAGTTCCTCATTGTATGGAAGGCTGTCCTGCTAAAGTAAAAATTCCTGAGTTTATAGGGCTTATAGCAGAGAGAAAATTTTTAGAAGCTGCTAAGAAAATAAAAGAAACTAATGCATTGCCTGCAGCTTGCGGAAGGGTATGCCCTCAAGAAACTCAATGCGAACAGAGATGCGTTGTTGGTAAGAAATTTGACCCTGTTGCTATTGGTAAATTAGAGATGTTTGTTGCTGACTATGAAAGAAAACATGCTCAGTATGACGGTTTAAAAGTAGAAAAAAACGGCAAAAAAGTATGTATTATCGGTGCTGGTCCTGCTGGTTTAGCTTGTGCTGGAGACTTAATAAAATTAGGTTATGATGTTACAGTGCTTGAAGCTTTGCACACTATAGGCGGAGTACTTATGTATGGTATTCCAGAGTTCCGTTTGCCTAAAGAGTTAGTTGCTCACGAAGTAGAAAACCTTAAAAAAGATGGTGTTAATTTTAAAATAAATGAAGTTGCTGGTATATCTTTGGATTTCAATGAATTAAGAAAAGAATATGATGCTATATTCTTGGGTACTGGTGCGGGTCTTCCTGCTTTTTTAAATATACCTGGTGAAAATTACTGCGGAGTATATTCTGCTAATGAATATTTAACTCGTGTAAATTTAATGGGTGCTTATAAATTCCCAGAAGTTGATACTCCTGTTATAAAACATAAAAGAGTTGCTGTATTAGGCGGCGGTAATGTTGCTATGGACGCTTGCAGAACTGCTGTAAGACTTGGTGCTGAAAAGGTATATATAGTTTATAGAAGAACAGAAAAAGAGCTTCCTGCAAGAGTTGAAGAGGTTCATCATGCTATGGAAGAGGGTGTTGATTTTAGATTCTTAAGAGCGCCTTTAGAAATCATTGGCGATGAGAATGATAATGTAAAAGCAGTTAGAACTCAAGTTATGGAGCTTGGTGAGGCTGATGCTGACGGAAGAAGAAAACCTGTGGCTGTTGAAGGAAAAACTGAAGATATAGAAGTTGATGCTGTTATTATTGCTATAGGTACTACTCCTAATCCGCTTATATCTAGAAAAGTGCCTGAATTACAAACTACTAAAAAAGGTACTTATGTAATAGATGAAGAAACAGGTGCTACTTCTGTAGAGGGTGTATTTGCCGGCGGTGATGCTGCCCGCGGTGCTGCTACTGTTATACTTGCTATTGGTGACGGTAAAAGAGCTGCTGCTGGTATACATAAATATTTATCTAAGTAAAAATATATCTAAATAATAAAATAAGCCCGATGCTATTGTATTGGGCTTTTTTATGCTTAAAAAACAAATCTTTATTTCGATAATTAAAATAAAAATTATTTACTTGCAAATATATGTAAGTTTGATTATACTATGAAATAATCTTTTTATGTTAGGATTCTCATTATGAAATATTTAATATTGCATGGACATTTTTATCAGCCTCCAAGAGAAAATCCATTTTTGGGAGAGATAGAAAAGGAGATAAGTGCATCACCTGCTCATGATTGGAATGAAAGAATAACTAATGAATGCTATAGTCCAAATGCATATTCAAGAATATTAGACGGCTATGGCAGAATTACGGATATGTCTAATAATTATCAGTATATAAGCTTTAATTTTGGACCTACTTTGTTGGATTATATTGCTGATAAGAAGCCTGATTTATTACAGAGAATATTAGAGGCAGATAAACTTAGTATAGAAAGATTAGGATATGGTAATGCCATTGCTCAGGTTTATAACCATATAATTTTACCGCTTGCCAAAAAAGAAGATATGGTGGTGCAGATTAAATGGGGACTTTACAATTTTGAAAAATATTTCAAAAGAAGGTCAAAAGGAATATGGCTTTCTGAAACTGCTATAAATTTAGATGTTGTTGATGCTTTATGCGACTGTGGAGTTAAGTTTACAATACTCTCTCCATATCAGGCACATTATGTTAAGGGTATTACTCAAAGTGATGTATCTGGTGCAAGAATAGACACATCAAAACCTTATTGGCTTTATGGACATAATGGTAAGAGAATCGCTGTATTTTTTTATGACCCTTATATATCTAATGCTATAGCTTTTGAGCATTTACTTTGTTCTGCTGAAAAGTTAGCTGAGAGAATAAGAAATGCTTATGGAGATAGGAAGCTTGTTAATATTGCCACTGATGGTGAGAGTTATGGTCATCATGAGCCTTTTGGGGATATGTGTTTAGCAAGGTATTTTCAAGACAATATTCACTATGATAATATTACGCCTACAAATTATGAGCATTATTTGAGTATATGTACTCCTACTGAAGAGGTGATATTGCATGAAGGCGAAGGTAAAAGAGGAACTTCTTGGAGCTGTTCGCATGGTGTTGAGAGGTGGAGAAGCAATTGCGGATGCGGAGGAGATGGGATTATTGACTTATCTTGGAGAAAAGGGCTTAGAGATGCTTTTGATATACTTAGAAATATGCAAGACAAATTATTTGCATTATTTTTAAACTTTACTAATGAATCTAGAAACTCTATTAGAGAAGAGTATGTTAGGGCTATATATAATGATTCTGATGCTAAAGATTTATACGAAATATGCTCTAAACATATATCTTTTAAAGAGTTTATATTTTTAATGGAATCTTATAAATATTCATTATTTTCTTATACTTCTTGCGGATGGTTTTTTGAAGATGTTTCTAGGATAGAGCCTATTAAAAATATGCAGTATGCTGAGAGGTCTTTTCATTATGCTAGAATGCTTGTTAAAGATAAAAATGCTCCTTTTGTAGAAGAGGCTTATCAGAAATTTTTAGAAGCGTTAGAAACTTCAATTAGTAATAAAAAAGAACATCATAATGCTAGATATTTTTATGAGAAAAATGCTAAGATAGATTTATTTACTAAGCTTTATATTATTAACCAATTTATATTTAATTTAATTGCTAGCGATTATAAAGAAAAAGAAATAAATATTTTTAAACATAATATTAAAGCTACTCTAATAGATAATAATCATATTGAAGGAGTAATGAGTGATAATATAACAGCCGATTTATATTTTAAAGTTGATAATATTAAAGAAGATTATGAATTAAAAAATGATATTACACTTTCTGAAAATAAAGATTGTAATGATAATTTAGTATATACTATGCGATTGAAAGATTTAAGTTCTGATGTTAGAGATAAATTTGCAGATTCTTTATTTAAAGAAGACATATCTAAACTAGATGATATAATGCATAAAATATATCCTGAATATGAAAAACTATTTAAATATTTTAACACAAATGGTATTACACCAGATTATGACTATAGAAGATTAATGGGAGCTATGGATTCTCCTATATTAAGAGAGCTTATATTATCAAAAGGAAGAGATGCCTATGATGAGGTGTCTAAAGAATTAAAAGATGCTAGAAATGCTGGTATATTTATTTCTAACAGTGGTATATCTAAAGTTGTTGGAGAGAATATTAAAAAGGCATTAAATGAGCTATATGAAACTGGAAATGGAAAAATAATATTTGATTTATTGAGAGATATTAAGTTTTTATCTAATAATGATATGCCTATAGACAGAAACACTTATGAAAATATCTTTTATAAGATACTTCTAAAATATAAAGGACTTCTTATAAGCTTTGATGAAGAAGAGAAAAAATTATTTGTAGAGCTTGGATATTGGCTTAACTTTAATATGGATAATATTTAATTGTTTGTATTATTTTTTAGTTTTAGTGTTCCATTTACTAATGATATAGCAACATCAAAAGAATTGTTAGTGTAGGAATGAATATTGATTCTTATTACTTTATTAGGGTTTATTGAGCTTTTTGCTAGTTCGACACTTCCATTTTCTTTGCCAAAATCATTATGCTGAGTGATATAATATCCTTCATTTTTCCATAAATAATTAGCATACTTTACGCTATTATATAAAGCATTAGTATCATTTTTAAAAGTATATATATAGTTATCTTCAAACTTTTCTATTTTTGGTTTTATTTCCAAAGAAGTAATTTTATAAACAGAAGATATAGTATCATTACCTATCTTGTAAAAAGTTTCATAATTAGTTTTGCAAGATGCAAATAAAAATAACATCAAAACAAATATTATATATTTAATTTTCATAAATTATTTTTTGCTATTATATTAGCTATAATCTTATTATTTTTTTTCAATTTTAGTACGCCAAAAAACACATAAACAAAAAAGAACACAAAAGAAATCATAGGTCCTAAATCATGATTAATATTAGCAATTTTAGATATATAATTTCCAATAAAATATCCTATTATAAGACATATTAATGGTATTATATATACAAAGAAATTAGTAGACTTTTTAAGTTCTTCAACTTCTATAATAACATTATCCCCATTAGAAGCATTTATATTATTAATAGCTCTTAATGTAACAGGTTTGCCAGTAGAGCATATTTTACAACCATCGCAGCTTGAACTTCTTTGTAATTGTACTTTAGCAATATTGTTATTATATGTTTCTAAAACAATAGCTAACTCTCTTCTCATATTATTATCCTTTTGTAGAAAGTAAATATTATTATATAATATTGAATAATAAATATCAATTATGTCATTTAACATAATAAAAAAGCATGCCATTAATTTTAGCATGCTTTTATTTTTTATAATATTTTTAGGATTGTGTAAGTTTTTGTTTGAACCAATCTTTTCCTTCTACTACTCTAGATACCAACATAGAAGCCACAGTATCACCAACAGCATTAACCATAGTAGCAGGCGGGTCTACAAGTATACCAATTGTAGCTATAATAGCAAAAGCTTCAGGAGGAAATCCATATAAAGAAACGATTAACATTTCTCCTATTAATCCGCCTCCGGGTATAGCACCCATAGCAACTCCAGAAAATACAGCAAATATAATAGCACCAATCCAAGTTTCTATGCTGTTAAAAGGCATTCCAAATATACCAAATAGGAAAGAGATTTTTAAAATACCACTTAAACAAGTTCCGTCCATATGTGTAGTAGAACCTATAGGCAATACTATATTTCTAATATCTTCTTTAACTCCTATATTTTCTGCTGCTTCCAAATTTACAGGCAATGTAGCTAATGAGCTTTGAGTTGATAAAGAAGTAATTATAGGAGCTATTAAGTGTTTTAATGATTTTAAACCATATTTACCAGCAGCAATATACACATAAATAGGGAAAAATATTATGAGGTATAAAAATGCTACAGGATAATATATAGCACAAGCTCTTGCATAACTTCCTAATAATTGCGGACCAAATGTACCAACTAAATTAGCAAAATAAGCACCCAAACTTATAGGAGCATAATACATTATTATATATATTAATTTCATAAATACTTCATTAGCCGCATCAAGTATTTTTACAAGCGGTGCTGCCTTTTCACCAACTAGTTTTACAGCAAAGCCGAAAAATATAGAAAATATAATCATAGGAAGCATATTATTAATTGAAAGTATATCCACAAAGTTGCTTACAGTTATCATCTTTACTATTTGTTCAGATACTTTAGGAGCCTGCATATCATTTACCACTTCCATAGGTATATTAACACCCTGAGCAGGATTAAACATTACAGAAACAAAAACCATTATAGAACCTGCAATAATACCTGTGATAAAAAATATTATAAACATAGTAGCTACAATTTTTCCTAATCTCTTCATGTTGTCCATCTGCACAATAGAGTTGCTTATAGATACAAATATTAAAGGTACTACAACAGTAAATAGTAAATTAATAAATATATCTCCAAATGGTTTTAATACTGATGCTTTTTCTTTGAATACTAAACCAATAATACTTCCTATAATTACGCCTGTTAAAAGCATAATAGGAAATCTGTAGTTTTTCCAAAAGTTATTTTTCATTTTTTAATCTCCTAATAATTATATATTATTTATAATTCTTATTTTTTAATTGCGATACAACTCTATCAACAAATAATTGTATATATTTAAAATCTGTTGCAATATTTACTCTTATAAATCCTTTATAATTTTCAGAGAACCACTCTCCAAAGTCTATAGCTATTTTACAATCATCTTGTATAAATTCTTTTACTCTCTCTGGATTAACAACCTTTCTTAAATCTATAAAAGGCAAATAAGTTCCTTCTAAAGGGCTTGTTATTATCTCAGGTACTTTTGCTTTTAATTCATATCTTATATATTCGTAATTTCGTTTTAATGTTTTTAAAAGTCCGTCAAGCCAATCTGAACCATATCTATATGCAGCTTCTGTAGCAACCATTCCTAATAAACTTAGCTCTGTTCTATTGATAGTGTTTACATATTTATTATATCTTTCTCTCATCTTTTCATCTGGTATTATAATATGAGAGTTTAGAAGACATGCTAAGTTAAATGTTTTTGAAGCTGAAGATAATACTATTAATCTATCTAAGTATTTTTCTTTATTTTTTATAGAAAGTGCAGAAATAAATGGTCTTACCCCTAAATTCATATCTTGGTGAATCTCATCAGAAATAATGTATACGTTATGCTTTTTACATATATCAAAAGCTTTATCTATCTCTTCATCTGTCCAAACTCTTCCAGCAGGGTTATGAGGGTTACAGAATATCATTAGTTTTACATTATTTTTTACTATATCACTTTCTAATTTTTCAAAGTCAATTGAGAATATTCCATTATCATTTTTTAATTCACATTTTATTAAATTTCTTTCATTGTCTTTAACAGCATTATGAAAAGGATAATAAACAGGAGTAAGGATTACAACACTATCACCCTTATTAGTAAAAGCATTCACTAACCAATATAATGCAGTTACTAAGCCTGTTGAAAAATTTATCCATTCTTCTTTTAAATCTATATTGTATCTGCTTTTCTGCCAATTAAAAAAAGCTTCAAAATAGCTGTCCCATAAAACAGTATATCCAAAAACACCATGAGACACTCTTTTATTTAAAGCTTCTATAACTTCATCTGGAGCTCTAAATTCCATATCAGCAACCCACATAGGGATTAAACCATCTACCTTAAATCTTCTATCTTTTTTTGTTTCCCATTTCTGAGAATTCGTATTTTCTCTGTTCACTAAATATTTACTATTAAATTCTTCTATAGTCATAAAAAATCCTTAGAACTATTATTACAATATTAATAGTATATTCATTTATTTTTTTATATCAACCAATGAAACTATATTTAATTAATATAATATTATTAAGCATTATATTGCTATAGAGAAATCCTCAAAATATATTTAAATAAAAAAGGATTATATGTTATTAATTTATATAAATATATGAATACTAATAGAAATATATACGTTTTATTAATTAAAAAAGTCCATCTATTACATTATAATAGACGGACTTTTTATTATATATTATAAAAATATATTATTATTATTGCTGAGTAGTTTCAGTATTTTGCTGAGTGTTATTGTTATTAGCAGCAGGTTTAATATTTTTAATAGCATCTACAGCAGCTTGTCTAATAGCTAAGAAATATTGATCATCTTGAGAAAGGTCTATTAAATCACCTAAAGCCATAGGACTTCCTATTTTACCTAAAGCAACAGCTACTTCATAAACTATACCTTGAGTTCTTCCTAATCTTAATTGGAAAAGTAAAGCAGGAACAGCTTTTTCACTTCCTATATCACCTAAAGCTTGTACAGCAGCTATGATATTGAAAGTTTCTTGTTCAGCAAAAAGCATTTGAGATATATAATCTACACTAGTTTCAGATTTAGCAACTTTTGCAGCTTGTAATGCTTGATATCTTACATCAGAATCAGAATTAGAACCAGAAGTACCTAAACCATAGCCAACATATCTGTTAATTGTTCTTATAGCTAAATCGCTAGTAGCACCTTTTTTGCTTAAAGCTTCAAAACATAATGCTTTAACTGATGGCGAACCTGTTTCTATAGCATTAATTAAAAGCGTTTCATCTTGATTAATTAAAGCATCTACAAAGTTTTGATCTAATTGTTCTCTTGGTTTTTCACCTGTTGTATTATTAGAGTTTTGAGTAGTAGTTGTATCTGTTGTTGTTGTTTCTTGTGCAAACATTGTTGCTAGAGAAAATGCAAAAACTAGCATTGAAATAGATATTTTTTTGAGCATTATATCCCCCCATTGATATTTGTTTTTAATGATATATTTATTGTGAAATAATTGCAAGCAGTTTACATAAAAAATTACAATATATAACTCGAATTATTTTTTCTAAATATTAAATTAATTTTTTGTTTTCTTAGTAATAATTAATTATTATTTACTTGAATTAACATAATAAACATTTTATAATTGTAGTTGAGATTTTATGTTTTTTATTTTATAATGTTTTCTTATTAGTTTAGATTATAGAGCTTTTAATAAATGTTTTTTAAGGATATATTATAAAAAATGATTTCAGTTAAGAATTTAACTAAATATTATGATGATTTTCAGGCTTTGAAAGGCATTAGCTTTGAAATAAAATCTGGAGAGATTGTAGGCATATTAGGACCTAATGGTGCAGGGAAATCTACTACTTTAAGAATATTAACATCATACCTTTCTCCTACAAGCGGAGATGCTATTATAGATGGAAAAAGTATTTTAGATAAAGATATAGAGATAAAAAAAATAATAGGATATCTTCCAGAGTCTGCTCCTTTATATAATGATATGTGTGTTTTTGATTATTTGGTTTATATGGCAGATATACAGGAGTTAGACAGAAATAAATTGTCAGATAGGCTTAATTATGTAGTAGAGGCTTGTTCACTTAAAGATGTAATATCAAAACCTATAGGAGAGCTTTCTAAGGGTTATAAGCAGAGGGTAGGGCTTGCTGGTGCTATTATACATGACCCTAAAATACTTATATTAGATGAACCTACAAATGGTCTTGACCCTAATCAGATTGTTGAAATTAGAGAGCTTATTAAAGAACTTGGAAAAGAAAAAACTGTTTTAATATCTACTCACATATTAAGTGAAGTTGAAGCTGCTTGTTCGAGGGCTATTATTATAAACAAAGGAACTATTATTGCTGATAATGACCCTAAACATCTAAGTGTTGACAATAAAATATCATCTATTAAACTTTCTCTAAAAACTAATGACAGCTTTGAAATTATAAAAACAAAATTAAATAGTTTAGATAATATTAAAGATATAGTTTTAATTGAAGAAGATGATAATATAAAAACAATTACTATAAAAACAACTGACAAAGAGCCTATTGAAAAAATATATAAATTTATTAAAAATACTGATTGGATAATATATGAGTTTGTGAAAGAGAAAGAGAACTTAGAAACTGTATTCCATACACTAACTAAAGGAGAAAATTAATGACTAATATTTTTTCTTTTAATAAAACAAAAATAATATTAAAAAAAGAATTAAAACATATATTTTTATCTCCAATAGCTTATATATTTTCTGCTATATTTTTAATAGCTTCAGGAATATATTTTTTCTCAAGATTTTTTATATTATCACAAAATGATATGCAAGATTATTTTTCAATTTTGCCTTTTATACTTTCTCTAATAATACCGCCTATTACAATGGGGTTATTATCGAGTGAGTTTTCAAGCGGTTCTTATGAATTAATAAGCACTCAATCTGTAACTACATTAGACATTATAATGGGTAAATTTTTATCTGCTGTAGTATTTATGCTTTTTGCTTTAGTGCCTACAATACTATATCCTATCACTTTGCTTTTTTTGGGCAGATTAGATATTGGTCCTGTGATAGGCGGATATGTTGGAAGTGTGTTTTTAATATCTGCTTTATGTGCTATAGGGGTGTTTGCTTCATCTGTTACAAAAAATCAGATAATAGCTTTAATTGCTGCTTTGGCTATAATGATATCTTTAAATATATTATTAAAATTTTTAGGGCTTCTTTTTCCTAATACTTCTAATTTTATATTATTTATTAGCGGAGATTATCATTTTGCTAATATCGCAAGAGGGGTAATAGATTTAAGAGATATTGTTTATTTTCTTTCTGTAACAACTATATTTTTGTATTTAGCTAATATCATTCTTCAAAATAGAAAATAATAAAATTAGGATAAACATATGAATAAAAATATAAGAAAAATAATAATTCTTTTAGTTGTATTAATAATTATTAGCTTTGCTGCTTTCTTTACCACTAAATATAAAAAAGAGCAATTAATAGCAAATAAGCCAAGAACTCAGATTTTTGAGCTTAATGAAACAAATGTAAATAAATATCATCTTGTATATGATAATGAAGATATAACAGTTGAAAAAAAGAATAATATTTGGACTATAACTTCTCCAGAGAACAATTATAAAATTGATCAAATGGAAGCTTTTGCTAATGTTAAGAACTTTAATACTCTTAATATAGATTTAATAATAACAAATTTAAGTGAAGTTTCTTCTTTTGGTTTGGATAATCCAAGCAATGAGTTTACAGTTTGGGATGGCAAGAAGGAACATAAAATATATGTTGGAAATAAAACTCCTGACGGTGAGAGATATTATGTGAAGTATAATGATGAGTATTTTAGCGTGGAGTATATTTATATAGAGGCTATTAAAAAAACAATAGATATGTTGAGAGATAAAGAGATATTTGAAAGCCCTATAGTTTTAGATTCTGTAAAAATGATAGAAATTGCTACTAAAGATTATACTAACACAATAAATAAATTAAATAGAACTAATTGGGTTGTAGATGATTTGGGTGAGCAAACAGATTTAGATAAGGCATATAGAGATTTTACAGCTTTAGCTTTGGTGAAGGCATCTGCTTTTGTATACGATCAAGATTTAATGAAGCAATTATTTAAGATACCAGATGCTGTTATTACAATATATATGCAAGATAATACAAAAGAAGTTTATGAATTAATTTATACTGTAGATGATAGAATATACGTAAAACCTAAAAGCGATATAGTTTATGAGGTAGATTATTCTATATATGATGCAGCTATGAGAAGTAAAGATTATTATGAAAAAAGCGATAGTGTAGAAGATAATGAAGAAGCATTAAATTCTGAAGATAGTCTTAAATTATACGAAGGTTTAGAAAAATAATTTTATAAAAATAATTTAAGGATAAAACTATGAAAAAACATATTCCTAATTTACTTAGCTTTAGCAGAATTATTTTATCGCCATTAGTGATATTTTTGTATTTTTATAATTCTATTATTACAGCAGTGCTTGCTTTAATATTTTTAATTATATTAGAGATAACTGATGCTTTAGACGGTATGCTCGCAAGAAAATTAAATATAGTAAGTGATTTGGGTAAAGTGTTAGACCCTTTTGCTGATACTGTTTTTCATATTACTATGTTTACAATATTTTTGTATGAGGGCTCTATGCCTATGTGGATGTATATTATTTCGCTTTATAGGGATATGTTTTCTATGTTTGTAAGGATACTTGGAGGGCTTAGGGGATTTGCTGTGGCTGCCAAGTTTAGCGGTAAATTAAAAACTGCTTCAAGGGCTCTTGCTGTTGTGATAATATTTTTAATAAAGATACTAAAATATACTTCTATAGTTTTACCTTATGATAAGATAATATACTATAGTTTACTTGTTGTAACAATTATTACAATATATTCATTTTTTGATTATATGCCGCTTCTTAAAGGAAAGACAGAGAAGAAATAAGTATTTTTATCGTTTTTTATTTAATATTTAGTATGTAAAATAAATTAGTATTGTATTTTTATATGCACTTTTTGCAACTTTTTGCGGCGGGAAAAAGTTGAATAAAATAAAAAACTTTAAAATTTCCAGTATTAGCTCGAAAATGATAGCTCTTTTATCAAGGCACTTGGTGTGTATATAGATGAATGATGATAGTCTGTATCATTGGCAAGCATTTCTATATTGTTTAGAAAATCTAATATATTTCCTGATACTATAAACGGATTTGCTGTGTGTGATAATTTGCCGTTTTCTATTTTTATTCCTTCTGCTTGAAGAGAGAAATCTCCGCTTATAGAGTTTACGCCTGCATGAATACCTGCGAGTGAGTTTACTAGTATGCCCTCTTTTATTTGTAATATTAGTTCTTCTTGAGTATTATCTCCATTTTCTAAAATTAAATTATGGCATGATATACCTATAGAAGTTTTAAATCCTCTTGATGCATGAGAGGTAGTTTTTCTGTTTTCTTTTCTTGCTGTATAATTATTGTATAGATAGCTATTTAATACTCCATTTGTGATGATATTTAAATCTTTTGTAGCAGAGCCTTCTCCGTCAAAATTAGTATTGGCTAGTCCATTATCAAACATTGGAATATCTTTTATATTTATAATCTCGCTTGCTATTTTTTTGCTTAATTTGCCTTGAAGGAGAGATAATTGTTTTTGCACGGCCTCAGAAGAAAATAATGATAAATAAGCTCCAAGCATTGTTCTCATAGCTTTGCTTGTAAAAACAGTTTTGTATTTTCCGCTTTTAATCTCTTTAGCTTCCAATTTACTTACAACATTATCAACTATATTTTTGCAAAAACTATCAATATCAAATTTAGTGTCTTTTGAAGAATAAACATCAAAAAAAGTCTTTACAGCATTAGAATCTTTTGCTATTACTTCGGCATAATATGATATACTGTTTTTTTTCTCTTCCTTGCATATTCCATTGCTGTTTATAATATGTTTAGAAAAATCGTATCTTGCCAATCCGCAGGAATGTACATTTACAATTCTTTTATCTAATGAATATAATTTATCTTCTATTGAAAGCGATATTTTTTTTAGTTCATCGTTTGTTAAATTGGTTATGTCATCATTAATTAAATTGTATGCTTTCTCTTCGCTTTCTTCTATAAGTGTGTTAAACTCTGGTTCTGATGCGGCATATTTAAGAGAGTTTTTAGCATTATTAATTAAATTATTTATGTTTTCATCATTAAAGTCAATTTTTTCAGTGAAGCTTACACCCACTTGACCATTTTTTATTAGCCTTAAACCAATTCCTCCTGATTCGGCAAAAGTATATTTATCTAAATCTCTTTCTCTAACAGTAAACTCTTCTTCTCCGCTATTAGACATATAAATCTCTATTTTATAATCATTATCTAATTTATTTTTGATTATATTAAATATCTCTTTTATTTTTTCGCTTCTCTCCATTTTTTTATCTTCCTCCAACTGTAAGCTCTTTTACTCTAATAGCAGGCTGCCCAACTGTAGTAGGCACACTTCCAGAAATACTTCCGCATATTCCGTCAGCTAATTCTAAATTTGATGATACAGCTTCTATATTCATAAGAGTTTCATCTCCTCTTCCTATAAGCGTAGCACCTCTTACAGGTTTAGTGATTTTACCGTTTTCTATTAAATATCCTTCAGATACAGCAAAGTTATAATCTGTAGTAGCAGGGTACACCGAACCTCCTCCCATCTTTTTAGCATAAAGTCCGTACTCTATACCAGATATAAGTTCTTCAAAAGTGGAGTTTCCTTTATCAATGAAAGTGTTTCTCATTCTTGAAGTAGGGGCATATTTGTAGCTTTCTCTTCTTGCACTTCCTGTAACTTTTTGATTCATCTTTATAGAACCAAGCTCATCAACCAAATAGCTTTTAAGTATTCCATTTTCTATTAAAACAGTTCTCTGTGCATCATTGCCTTCATCATCAATATTATAACTTCCCCAAGCATTTTTTATAGTGCCGTCATCTATAGCAGTAACAACATCAGAAGCTATTTTTTTGCCTAATTTATTACAGAAAACACTAGCATTATCAGCAACAGCAGTAGCCTCTAAAGCATGCCCGCAAGCTTCATGGAATATTACTCCCCCAAAAGCATTGTCTATTACAACAGGATACTTTCCAGATTTTGGTGTTTAGGAGTATGAGATATTGGACATTTTTTAGTATAAAAAAAGCAGTATCCTTGTTATAATATTTTGAACAGAAAACAAATAAAAAGGATGCTACTATGAAAAAAGATTATAGCACAGAATTTAAATTATTTATAGTGGATGAAGCATTAGAAACTAAAAATATTAAAAGATTTTTAAAGATAGAAGAAATACCCAAAT
>NZ_SAXY01000017.1 GCF_008016535.1 Brachyspira pilosicoli | reverse complement strand
GCTGAGGCAGTCCTTGCTGTAGTTCCTGCTACAAAATGCTCTATTAATTTTAATTGTTTTTCTTCACTTAATTTACTGCGTTTCATACTTAAATTTTAACAAATTTAAGTTATCTGGGCCAGCCCCATAAAAATAAATAAAGTTAAAAATTTGTAGTATATAGTAAAAGAATTTTCTATATCAATTTTTTGTTGTTCTTTTTCCCGCGTACGAGCTGTACCACCTTGCCACACGATAATGTTATGCTTTAATTATAACTTCTTAGTCGTGCGGTGGAGTGCATTTTAATGTACAATTAAATTATAAAATTTATAATAAAAATGCAGTTCTTTTATACCAATACCACATGCACTTCCTTCGGTCGCAAAAGAACTGGGGGTGTGGGGACTAGTCCCCACAAACAAAAATATAAAAATTATTATTAATTTGATTTAAATACGGCACAGTTGTATAATTTAAACTATTCATCATTATTTATTAAAAAATAGGAGCTATATTATGGATTTTAATTTTTATATGCCAAGTAAAGTTATATTTGGTACAGGTTCTCTAAATAAACTGCATAAACAAAAGCTTCCGGGCAAAAAAGCATTAATTGTTACAGGCGGTACTTCTATAAAGAAATATGGTTATTTAAATAGATTAGAAGAAGAATTAAAAAAAGCAAATGTAAGCTATGTTTTATTTGACAAAATTTTACCAAATCCAATAAAAGACCATGTAATGGAAGGGGCTGCTTTGGCAAAAAAAGAAAATTGTGATTTTGTAATAGGTATAGGCGGAGGAAGCAGTATTGACTCTTCAAAATCTATCGCTGTAATGGCTGCTAATGACGGAGATTATTGGGATTATATATTCGGCGGTACTGGTAAGGGTAAAGCGATACCCAATGACCCTCTTCCAGTGGTAGCAATAACAACAACAGCAGGCACAGGTACAGAGGCAGACCCTTGGACTGTTATCACTAACGGCAATGAAAAAATAGGTTTCGGTTATGAAAAAACTTATCCTTATCTTTCTATAGTAGACCCAGAGCTTATGAAAACAGTTCCTCCTAAACTTACTGCTTATCAGGGTTTTGATGCATTGTTTCATAGTACAGAAGGATATATTAATAAAATTGCAAGCGATATGAGTGATTTGTTTGCATTAAAAGCAATAGAACTTATAGGCAAAAGTTTGGCCGATGCTGTTAAAGACGGCAGCAATATGAAAGCAAGAGAAGATGTTGCTATGGCTAATACTTTATCTGGAATAGTGGAAAGTACTTCAAGCTGCACTTCAGAACATTCTATAGAGCATGCTTTGAGTGCTTATTATCCAAAACTTGAGCATGGTGCGGGGCTTATTATAATAAGTAAAGAATATTATACTGCAATAGCAAATGCTCATGATTGCGATGAAAAAATGATTGATATGGCTAAGGCTTTAGGTAAAAAAGATGCTAATAAGGCTATGGATTTTGTAGAAGCTTTAGTTGATTTACAGAAGGCTTGCGGCGTAGATAATCTAAAACTTTCCGATTATGGTATGAGTAAAGATGATTTGCCAAAAATAGCTAAGAATGCTAGATTTGCTATGGGCGGATTGTTTGAATGTGATCCTCATAACTTTACTGACGAAGAAGTATTAACTGTATTAGAAAAATCTTATAGATAATATTTTTTTATTAAAAAACATTTAAAAGCTATAGTATTACATTCATTTTAATACTATAGCTTTTTTATTATAGTTATTTTATAATGTTTTTTATTTTATATAGTATGAGAGAGATATATTAGGAGTTATTTAATTATGAAGAAAGTAAATAGTTTAGGTTTTAGAATGCCATTTGTAATATGTTCTATAGTTGTTTTAATTATAATAGTAATGCTAATATCTTCTGTTAATATAGCAAGCAGCGGTATTAGTAAAAACAGATTAGGCGGATTTAACAGCACTATAGTTGGTTATGCATCTGTTTTAGATACTTGATTTGATTTGCAGACATCTCTAATAAGTACATATTCTGTTACTCCTACAGTTGTAAAATATTTAGAGAATGATGTTAATTTTACTGAAGAATTATTGTCGGAAACTATAAATAAATTCAAAAATAATAATCTCTATCTTATTAATTTTGGTATAGCGGATTCTGAAGGCGATATATTTTTAGATTCAATGTCTTCTTCTGCTTTGGGTAAAAACCTTAAAGATTATATTCCAGATGCTTGGAACAGATTTGTTTCTGAGAATACAGACGGTGTTGTATATTCTTATAGACTAGTTCAATCTGAAATTACTTCAAAATGGGCTATGCCTGCTATAAAGCCTGTTAAAGATTCGTATAATATTACAATAGGTTATATTTATATTTTTCTAGATTGGTATATGCTCCATCAAACTCATTTTTCTGATATAGATTTGGGAAAGACTGGAGGACTTTTTATAACTACTGATAAATTATATAATATAATGGATTCTTTATATGAGAATATAGCAGTTATGAAAATAAATCCTGTATATGAGGAAGCTTTTAAAAGCGGCAATATAAGCGGCAATTTAACGTATGAAATCAACGGTCAAAAAAGAACAGCGGCATATCATAAATTAAAAAATCAGCCTTGGATAATAGCACTTGCTATGATGAATTATGAGATATATGAACAAAATATAAAATTGATAATAGCTATAAGCATAATAGGAATAATTTCTATAATAATTTTGGCTGTACTAGTTAATTTGTTTATAAGAACAATTACTAAGCAATTAGAAATAGTTGTAGAGGAAGCATCGAAGATAGAGCGTGGTGATTTAAGCAGTTCTAAGCAGCGTATAAGACAAAGAAAAGATGAGATAGGTATTTTATCAAAATCTTTTGTGAGTATGAGAAATAAATTAATAGAGACTATCACAGATGTTAACGAGGCTTCTAATAATATAGTTAATGCTGCAAAAGAACTTTCAAATAGTAATACAGATTTATCAAGAAGAACAGAATCGCAGGCTGCAAGTTTGGAAGAGACTGCAAGTTCTATGGAGGAGATGGCTTCTACAATAAAATCTTCTACCGATTATGCTATAACAGGAAACAATATGATGGTCTCTTCTAAAGAGGCTATAGAAAGTGCCGGAAGCATTATAACAGAAACAACAAAAAATATAGAAGATGTATTTGAAGCGAGCACAAAGATAAAAAATATTACAAAAATAATAGAAGATATTGCTTTTCAAACAAACATATTAGCACTTAATGCTGCAGTTGAAGCGGCAAGGGCAGGAGACCAAGGTAAAGGTTTTGCAGTTGTTGCAAGCGAAGTTAGAAATTTGGCTCAAACTACTCAATCATCTGTAAAAGATATTACTGATTTGGTAGATAACACAAATGAAAAAATAAATAAAGTAACAGAAACAGCTCATCAATCTCAAGAGATATTTATTGATATTCAGCAAAAAATAGATGATACAGCTAAAATAATGCAAAATATTAGTTCTACTGCAATGGAACAGCAGGCTGGTGTTGATCAAGTTAATATTGCTGTTTCTGAAATGGATACTGTTACTCAGCATAATGCTTCTTTAGTTCAGGAGAGTGCTTATACTTCAGAAGATTTGCTCAAGCAGGCAAGAAGTCTTCAAGAAGCTATTAGCTTTTTTAAATTAAGCAGTGATGATATAAAAAAATCAAAAGAGGAAAAAACTAATAAAAAATCATATATTCCTCCAAAAAAAGATGATATTAAAAAAGAAGATACTCAAGTAAAACCTCCTAAAAAAGATGTAAGTATTTCTAATGACAGAGAGTTTGGAGAAACATTTTCTGGATCAGGAAATATAACAGATGATGGTTTCAGCACTTTTTAATTAATATGTTTATTTAATTTTATTTTGATTGCATAATGTGGATTATGATTCCATTATGCAGTCAATTTCTTCTTTTGTTAAATATTCAAAACTGCCTTCTTTAAGTTCGTTTAAAAATATATTATTAATTCTAAGTCTTTTTAGTATAATTACTTCAAAACCTATTTTTTGGCACATTCTTCTTATTTGTCTGTTTCTTCCTTCTGTAAGAATTATGTTAAATGAATTTTTTGTTACTCTTTTTGTTTTAGCTGGCTTTAATTTTTTTCCGTCTAAAGATATTCCATATTCTAATTTTTTTAATGCCCCATCTGGTATATTATCATTTACTTTAACATAATATTCCTTTTCGCAATTAGAGTTTTCACCTATTATTTTTTTAGCAAATACCCCATCATTTGTAAGTAGTATAAGCCCATTGCTGTCTTTATCTAATCTTCCAACAGGATAAACTCCTTTCAATTTATTATTTAATAGCTGATAGATAGTCTTTCCTTCATCTTTGTTTGTAGATACAACATATCCTCTAGGCTTGTTTAGTTTTATATATATTTTATTTTTTTCATCTTTATCGCATTCTACTTTATCGGTTTCAGATACTTGTGTTGCAGGATTAAGTATTATTTCACCGTTTACTTTAACTTTTCCGTCTTTAATAAGATTATCAGCCTCTCTTCTGCTTGCTATGTTTAGAGAAGCAATATATTTGTTTAGTCTCATATTTTATTATTTCTTTCATTAAAAGATTAAAAATAATATTATCATAATATATATTTAAATCAATTAATATAAATATTATGTTATTACAATACGATATATTAAGGAATGGAAGTTATAATTTTATATTTTATAACGATATATTAAGGAATGCAAGTTATAATTTTATATTTTATAACGATATATTAAGGAATGGAAGTTATAATTTTATATTTTATAGTTGACAATTTTTATTATTAATAATATAATTGTGTAAGTTATTGGATATAATTGCTTAGCTATAAATATTAAGGAGAGTGCGCTATGAAATTCTATAGAAGTATGCGAGACATTTCTCGCTACCTCATAATCATTTGTCTATTCATATGCTTATGTTCATTTGCTGTTTATGGACAAGGTGCTAGTGTTTATTTCGAAACAAGAGTACTTTATAATTTTGAAACATTAGATGAATGGCAGCCTATATCAAATGGAAGTCGTTTCATGTTTACAGGCGATAGAACAAATGAAAATGGTGTTGTAATGAAATACCCAAATATGAGATTATTTGCAACTAAACCTTTTGGTATGGGTAATCAAGGTTACAATTCCACTAATTCATTATCAGTAAGTGTATCATTTTTTAGAAAAGGATACAATTTCTTTGATTTAGTACCAACAGTACAAAAAATTATCCCTGGTAAAGCTCAGACTTTTGATGTATGGGTATGGGGCGGAAATTATGACTACACTATGGAAATGTTATTTGAAGATTATCGCGGTTATACTTATACATTGCCTATTGGTTCTTTAAAATATATTGGTTGGAAAAATTTAAGCACATCAGTTCCTGCTTTCTTACCTCAGGAAGAGCCTTATGTTCCTAGAGCTAAAGGTTTAAGATTCTTGAATTTCCGTTTCTGGGCTTCACCTGAAGAAAGAGCTGATAATTTCGTTGTATTATTAGACTATTTCCAAACAGTTACAGATACGTTTAGAGAAGCTTATGACGGTTCTGACATAGAGACTACTCTTGGTCAGGAAATCGGCGGAAGTTCTGCTGAACAGTATTCTGAAGGCGGTGCAAAAGTTGTAGGTGAAGACGGTGGTACTACTACTGGTGATACTACTCAACAAGAAGTGCAACAATAAGGTTTAATAAGGAGAAAAAATACAATGAAAAGATTAAGTATTTTGATAACAATGTTGATTTTAACTGTTGCATTCTTGTTATTCGCACAAGATGCAGCACAAGATAATGGTCAAGCAGGAAATAATAATTTCGTTACTGAATCTTATACTAATTTCTTAATAGATGATTTTGAATTTGCTAATACTTGGCAAGCATCTATGCCTAGGGATTATGGTGTTATTAGTATAATTCGTCGTGAAGGCGGTCCTGCTGATGTTACTGCTGAAAATGCTGATGCTAATAAATATATTTTAGGTGCTAAAGTAGAGTATTTCAAAACAGGTTATCCTTGGTTTTCTGTTACTCCTCCTAGACCTGTTAAAATCCCTGGTTTCACTAAAGAAATTAGCGTTTGGGTAGCTGGAAGAAATCATAATAACAGAATGAGCTTCTATGTTTATGATATTAACGGTAAACCTCAAAATATTGGTAATGAACCTCTTAACTTTATGGGTTGGAAAAAAATTACTGTACAAGTACCTGCTAAAGTTAAACAAGAAGATTTCAGAGGTCAAGCTGAACAAGGTATAAGCTTTATGGGTATCAATGTTAAAGTTGATCCTAGAGATTCTTATGGTAAATATTATATTTACTTCGATAACTTGGAAGCTAGAACTGATATGTATTTAGAAACTTATAAAGAAGCTGATGACCCAAGAGATACTTGGTAATTAGAATTCTTTTAGATATAATAAAAGGTGGGGTGTTATTACTTCACCTTTTATTTTTATATAGACTTTTTGTTTGGAGAAATTATGATTAATAAACTATTACTTATAGGATTTGTACTTCTTTGTATTTATGCCATCACTACAAGAATAGTTAATAGTAGAAAAGAAAAAAACAAAAGTGAAAATAAGGATAATAATAAAGATTAATTCTCTCTTTTATTAATTTTTATTATTTTTCTTTTTCTTGTATTATTTTGTTTATTTTTTTTCTGAGATTCTATATTAACATCTGCTAAACTTTTTTCTTTACTACTTTCTTTGTGTTCTTCTAAACTTTCTATTTCTAATATTACTTCAGTCACTTTATTTATTTTCCACATTAAATTATCATCTACTACGGGTACTATTAATTGATTAAGATTTTCTTTATCAAAATAAATTCCAGAGCCTTCTAAAGAAACTAATTTTGATACCTTCTTAGCATCTATTTTAGAATATTTATCAAGTTTTATATACATATTATAATGCCCTTCTATAACTGATAATACTCTCACCCTTTTTAATATTACTTTTAATTTTGCTATACTAAATATATCTTCCATTTCTTTAGGCATTTTTCCATATTTATCTATCATATATTCTTTGGCAGTGTAAATATCTTCATTGCTTTGCGAACGCATTATTAATTTATATACTGATATTTTTTCTTTAGGGTCTGATATATATTCATCTGGTATAAACAAATTATGCTTAAAATCTATAACCGTATCAAAAGTAACCTCTTTTATTTCACCCTTATATTCATTGGTAGCCTCTTCAAGCATTTGAGTATAAAGCTCATAACCAACCTGATAAATCATACCAGATTGTTCTTTTCCTAATATGTTGCCAGCTCCTCTTATTTCCAAATCTCTCATTGCTATCTTAAAACCAGCACCTAAATCTGTATGTTCTGATATGGCTTGAAGTCTTTTATAAGCTACTTCTGTTAATGCCAAATTTTCAGGATAAAACATATAAGCATAAGCCTCTTTGTCGCTCCTTCCAACTCTTCCTCTTAATTGATAAAGTTCAGAAAGACCTAGTTTATTAGCATTATCTATTAATATGGTGTTGGCATTAGGTATGTCAATTCCATTTTCTATTATTGTAGTAGATACTAATATATCATATTTATGATTAATAAAATCCGACATAATTTTTTCTAATTGAACACCTGTCATTCTTCCATGTGCTACACATATAGAAGCTTTTGGACATAGCTTTTTTATCAT
Source organism: Brachyspira pilosicoli (assembly GCF_008016535.1). Taxonomy (GTDB): domain Bacteria; phylum Spirochaetota; class Brachyspiria; order Brachyspirales; family Brachyspiraceae; genus Brachyspira; species Brachyspira pilosicoli_A. Next base: position 10,206 of record NZ_SAXY01000017.1, on the reverse strand, counting down.
CAAAGCAAATGATTCTATTGTGTCTATTCTGTTATACAAATAAAATACTTGTCCGTTTCTTTTTAATTCTCTCTCTATTGCAGTTACAACAGTGTTTTCATTAAATTCCATTACATAAGTTTTTACAGGTATTCTGTTTAATGGAGGTGTTTCTATTATGCTTATATCTCTTATGCCTGTTAATGCCATGTTCAATGTTCTTGGTATTGGTGTTGCAGATAATGTGAGTACATCAGTTTCAAATCTAAGTTTTTTTAATGCTTCTTTATGTTTTACTCCAAATCTCTGCTCTTCATCTATCACTATTAAACCTAAATTTTTAAACTTAATATCATCAGATAAAAGCATATGTGTACCTATTATAATATCGCAAGAACCATTTTCAAGCATTTCTTTATTTTTCTTAGCCTGTCTTGATGAGATAAATCTATTTAATACTTCTATACGAACAGGAAAATCTTCAAATCTTTTTTTAGCGTTATTGTAATGCTGCTGCGAGAGTATTGTAGTAGGGCAGAGTATTGCACATTGTTTGCCTGCCATAACAGCTTTAAATATAGCCCTAAAAGCAACCTCAGTCTTTCCAAATCCAACATCTCCGCAAACAAGCCTGTCCATCATCTTATCGCTTTCCATATCTGTTTTTATATCATTTATAGCTCTTAATTGATCAACAGTTTCCTCATAGTTAAATGAAGCCTCAAAGTCATCTTGCCACTGAGTATCTGCTCCGTAAATATTGCCATGAACACTAGAGCGAATTGCATATATTTTTATAAGTTCTCTTGCTGTAGCCAAAGCATCTTCTCTAGCTTTACTTTTTATTTTATCCCAAGCACTTCCGCCTAATGCCGTTAATTTTGGCTCTTCTCCGCTTCCAGATATGTATTTTTGCACAAAATTCATCTGCTCCACGGGTATATAGAGTTTATCTCCTTTTGCGTACTCTAATGTTAAATAATCTTTTTCTTTTCCGTTTGAGAGTTTTCTCGTTAAGCCTAAATATTTACCTATACCATAATTTACATGAACAGCATAGTCACCTATATTTAAATCAACAAATGTTTCTATGATATTTTTATTTACTTTTGGTATCTTTTTTACTCTTTTTCTTTTTCTTCCAAATACTTCCCAGTCTGCTATAAATATTGTTTTTATATCATCTTTAATAAAACCTGATGCTGATTGAGTTGTTATTATATAGAAGTTATTTTTATTATTAGAGAAATCAAGATTTTCTTCATTGTCTATTATATTGTTTTCATCTACTATTTTACTTTCTTCATCACTAGTGTTTTCTTCTGATGCAATTAATTTAGGCTCTAAATTATCCATTATCTTATAAAATCTCTTTGCTTGGTCATAATGACTAGTAGAGAGTATAATAAAATAATCCTTTTTCCTATAATCTTTAATATAATCTAAAAACTCTGTTAGCTTTGATTTGAAAGATATTCCTTTTTCAAAACTAAATTTATGAATATTATTATCTACTATAAAAGGGCTTAAATTAATTGTATTTTTTGATATCTCTTCAAAATAATTGATATCTATATAAAGAGAGTTTATGTTATCATAAAAAGATTTAAATATATTATCTATATCGTTAAAATTTTCTTCTATAGTTGATAAAACATTTATTAACTTATTTTTTAATTTTAATACATCGTCTGTAAATATAATACTTTCATTAGCATAATCAAATATAGTTTCTAAATTATTATTAAATATTCCGAGTAAATTCTCGTTTCCTGCAAAATATTTACTTTTCTGTATATTGTCTTTTAATTCACTGTTAATATCTTTGTTTAGAACCTCTTCTATAATTGAATCTTTATAAATTGCTTCTCTCACAGGATATATTATAATCTCTTCAATATTTTTGTATGATTTTCCATCTTCTATATTAAAAAATCTTATACTCTCAACCTCATCATCAAATAATTCTATTCTAATAGGATTATTATAAAGAATAGAATATATATCTATTATGCTACCTCTCACAGCACAAGTTCCAACCTCAGAAACTTCTCTCTCTATCACATATCCAAAATCATACAAATTTAGCCTTAAAGAATCTATATTTAATTTGTCATTAACTTTTATATTGATTATATTATTTTTTAATGTTTCTTTGTTTGGGAGTTTTCTTGCGATGGATTTTATTGTTGTTATTAGAATAAATTTATCTTCATTGATTAGTTTATATAAAATACCTAATCTGTCTTGCACTATATCTGTAATAGGAGACATTTTTGTAAAAGCTACACTATCATAATCTGGGAAATAATAATTCTCAATGTTATAAAAGTTTAAAGATTGACTTAACAGCATAGCTTCATTTTCATCTTCTTTTATAATCATTAAACTTTTATTTTTGTCTTTAAAAAGAGCTGCAAAAAAAAGAGCGTCAGCACCTCCTTTTATGCCATATATGTTTTTTACAGTGTTTAAATCAAAAGATTTGTATTCTTCGCTATTTTTGAACTTTTCTATTAAAAGATTTGATATTTCAGTATTTTTCATAAATCTAAAACTACAGCAAAATAAATTATTTTATAACTAGCATTTTACTAAAAAAATTGAATTCTGTCAAAAATTAGTTTTTAATTTTTTATAATATAGTAACTCATATATATAATTATTTTATAAATATTAATTGACAATATCATCATACAAAATATAATAAGATTAATATAAAATACAGGAGAATAAATATTATGAAACATTTAACTTTATTACTCTTATCTGCTTTAATGATTATATCAATTTCTTGCGGCGGAAATAAAGCAGATGAAGGAGCAATATATATTAATGTGGGTCCCGAACCAAAAACAATAGACCCGATATTAAACTCTACAGTAGATGGAAGCATATATATTCAGCATGCTTTTGAGGGTTTAGCTACTAGAGATAAAGATAATAAAATAATACCTGGTGTTGCAGAAAGTTGGGATATAAGTGAAGATGGTTTAACTTATACTTTTCATATAAGAGAAAATGCTAAATGGTCTGACGGCAAAGAAATTACAGCTGAAGACTTTGTTTATTCTTGGCAGAGAGCTGTTGATCCAATTACAGCTTCTGAATATGCTTATCAATTTGAGCCTGTATTAAATGCTATGGATATTAATTCTGGTAAAAAACCTGTTGAAGATTTAGGAATAAAAGCTATAGATGAAAATACTTTAGAAGTAACATTAAATGCCCCTACTGCTTATTTCTTAGAGCTTGCTGCTTTTCCTACATTTTATCCTGTTAGAAAAGATATAATAGAAGAAAATAAAGATAATTGGACTCTTTCACCAGACACATATATAGGTAATGGTCCTTTTACTTTGGTAGAGAGAAGAACTGATGACAGACTTGTAATGGTAAAAAATACTAATTATTGGAATAGTGAAAATATTATACCAGAAAAATTAGTATTCATACTTATGCAAAATGGCACCGCTGCCGTAGCTGGTATAAAAGAAGGTTCTATACATTTTGGAAACAACCCTCCTCTTCAGGATATAGAAACATTACAAAGTGAAGGTTTAATGCGTATATCACCATATTTAGGTACATACTATTATTGTATCAATATTACAAATAGTGTATTAAAAGATGTTAGAGTAAGAAAGGCTTTAACTTTGGCAATAGACAGAAATTATTTAGTAGAGCAAGTTACAAGAGGTGGACAGTTGCCAGCAGGTGCTTGGGTGCCTAGCGGAGTTAATGATGTTTATGGAGATTTTAGAGAGGTTGGCGGAGATTATTATAGTATAAAACCTGAAGATTATCAAAAAAATGTAGAAGAAGCAAAAAAACTGCTTGCTGAAGCTGGTTATCCTAATGGGGAAAGATTTCCTGTTATAGAGTTTAAATCTAATTCTGGTGAACATATACAGATATTTGAAGCAGTACAGCAGATGTGGAAAGAGAATTTAAATATAGATTCTACCATAGCTCAAGAAGAATGGGCTACTTTCCAAGATACAAGACAAAATAAAAACTATATGATTGCCCGCCATGGTTGGATAGCTGATTATAATGATCCTATGAGTTTTCTTGGAGTATTCTTAAGCTATAGTGTACAAAACAATGGCGGTTATTATAATAAAAATTATGATGATAAATTAAAAATTGCTATGTCTACTATAGACCAAAATGTGAGAATGAAAGCTATGCATGAGGCAGAGGATATACTTATGAATGATATGGGTTTAATTCCTCTTTATTTCTATACTAATCCTATAATGATTAGTAAAAAACTATCTGGTGTAATATTTGATCCGCTTGGTGCTCATAAGTTCTATTATGCTAAATTAGCTAAATAAATTTTATAAATAATAAAATATGCAATAAAAAAGAATAGGAGTTATATTATAATTCCTATTCTTTATTTTTTATATTTATTTTTTAAATAAAAAAGTTTAATATTCTATCAAAACATTAACAGGATATTTGTTTATATCTTTTCTTCCATTTAATTCTTTTAATTCTATTAAAAAAGAAGAACCTACTATATTGCCTCCGAGCCTCTCAACCATTTTCATCATAGCCAAAGCAGTTCCTCCTGTAGCAATTAAATCATCTACTATAAGTACATTAGCTCCTTTATTTATAGCATCTTCGTGCATATATAAAGAATCTGTGCCATATTCTAATGCATATTCTTCTGATATAGTTTTGCAAGGCAATTTACCTTTCTTTCTAACAGGCACAAATCCGCAGTTTAATCTATAAGCCAAAGCAGAACCTATTAAAAATCCTCTGCTCTCAGCTCCTACTATATAATCTATTTTTTTATCTTCAACTTGCTTAGCCATAGCATCTATTGCAAACTTAAAAGCATCTTTATCTTTTAATAAGGTTGTGATATCTCTAAATAATATACCCTCTTTAGGATAATCTTGTATGTTTCTTATGTAATTTTTTAAATCCATAAATTACTCCTAATTGTTTTAAAACTCACAGCATATAATTATATTAAGTTTTATAAAAAAATCAATTAGAAAATAAAAAAACAAATTGTTTAGGAGCCACAGATATTGCTATTGCAATATATTTTAATTTTATGTTTAATATATTATCAATAAAAATATCATTAACGCACGGTAAGCTAACTTTTAATGATAGGTTAAATTTGATTTTATCAATCAATTATATATCTAATATTTACTATGCGTGCGGTTTGTAGATTTTAAGTTTAAATAACTATGTCTGTATTATCTTGTAAATTGTATTTTATAATATTTAATATTTTTAAATCAAAAAATGATATATTGAGGTAATGAAAAGAATTATATATTTTACATTGATAAAATAAATCTCTATTATATGTTATATTCTTATTCTTATTTGTACTATCAATATTTTCAGCTTTTAATAATTTATCATATATTAAATATAAATAAATATTTTCTATCTTTAATTCATTTAATAAAACAGATATTATTCTTAAATAAGCCCCAAAATATTGATCTGAAAATTTTGTTAATTTATCATCATGAATATCTTTTTTTAGTTCTATTATATGCAAATCTAAATTATTATTTTGATTTGCTCTTAAAATAACTGCATCAGCACATTTTTTTATTTTTAAATGGTTAAATTTCCTTTCGCCTTCTATATCTTTTGAACATATAGATTTAGATGTTAATTTAATATTTATTTCCATTTCAGAATTTTTATCTTTAATACTAAAAATATCATATTTATTTAATAAAATAAATTTGCACATGTTATTATCAATAATATCATAAAATTGTTCAAAATTTTCCATAACAATTAAATACCTTTTTAAATATTCTCAGTAATTTTATCATATTCATTTGAAGCTTCATTGATATAATCATGGAAAGTTTCTATGTAAAAACCTGTTTCTTTATTTCCTTTTAATGGTATTATATTTGTTGTATTATCTTTATCTGTATTAAATTGATATATTCTTATCTTTTCAATATCTATAATGTCATTTTCAGTGTAGGAATATTTTTTTAATAAATTATTTTTTTTATCTTTATCATTTATAGAATTAAGTTTAATCATATTATTTATATGTTCTAAAATAGTATCACTATGAGTTGATATCATAAGATTTATATTTTTATTTACCAAATTAATAATTATTCTAGCCATTTGTTTTTGAAGTTTAAGATGCAAAGACATTTCAGGTTCTTCAATAAAAAAAGTTCCTATATTTTTACCATATTTTAAAAATAAATATAATGGTGCTGTTTCTGTAATTACTGCTGAGTTTAAATACATTGGAATTTTTACATCTGCATTATTGGGCTTATAATAATATCCTCCCGTTTCAGAATTAACTTCTATTTTTCCTTGAATAATATTATGAAATATTTCTATTATATCTGTATATTCTTCATTCTCTTTATACTCTTTTGATAAATCAATTAAATTATTTATAAAATCACTAATAGGCTTTTGGAATAAAGTTTTAATTTTTTGATTTTCTATGTTAAATGCAGAAGTTATAGATTGTTTAGCTAATTCCTTATAAGATAAGAAAAATCCTGTTCTTGATGCTGGTAAAAATATTTTTTTGCTATAATAAATATTAAATATATGTTTTGTCATGATAGAAAAAATATTTATTATAATATTCAATATACTAAAATCTGGAATATTACCAGATATTGAAAAATCATTCATATGATTTTTATATAAGATACTTATTTTTCTGTTATGTTCTAATAAAATTTTAAAATCAGGTTTATATATATTTAAATTTATATCATCTAAATTAATTAAATTATCAATATCGTTAAATATCAACTGTAATATTTTTTCTTTGTATTTATTAAGAAGTAAATTAAATAAATCATTAAGTAATTTTAATTCTTCCAATGATAAAAAAAATCTTTCATCTAGTGTCTGCTCAGCACAGAATATACTAGGATTTTTAATAGCATTAATAAAATAATCATTATGTACTTTTATTATTTGAGAGTAATTTTCTTTATTATATTCTAAATGCTTATTTATAATATTTTCTATATCTTTGTACTCTTTTAAATTAAATAAAAAATCTTCATCTTGAAATAAAATATTTAAAATTTCTTCTGAATAATTTGCAAATCCATATATTAGTGTCATCAAATAACTTTTACCACTATTATTATCGCCTATAAATAAAACTAAATCGGAAAGTTCTATTTCTGCTTCTTTAATCTTTCCAAAATTTTTTACTATGAGTTTTGAGTATGACATTATTTTATTCCTTAGATAATAAATTATTTTAAATTATTATATCATATTTTTTAATAAAACAGTTAAGAAAATAATAAATTTAATTAATGCTTGGGCGGGGGCAGCAATTTCTAAATAAGTTATAAAGATAGTTTATATTAAACTTTAAAATTTATTTATTATAGAATAAAGTGTGGCTGTAAGTTATTTTATTAATAATATTTGACAAAAAACATATAAAGTTATATAATTTTTAAAAAAGTTAGAGCATTCTAACATTTAAGGAGATTATATTATGAATATTAATTTAAATGGTGTATCTGAAACTTTATTAATTACATTATGGGCAAAAGCAGAGGAGAGTAAAAGAAAAGATGCTATTATAGTAGATTCTAAATCTATAGATATATTAAATAAAGTTGATTATGATTTTTCAAAGTTTAAAAACTCCAAAGGAAGTCAAGTAGGTACTTGTATAAGAACAAAAATAATTGATGATATAATAAAAGATATTATTGAAAAAAGCATGTCAGAAAGTTTTACTATTATTAATTTAGGAGCAGGGCTTGATACAAGGGCAATTAGATTTATAAAAGATAACATATATTGGTATGATATAGATTTTGAAGATGTTATTTCTTTGAGAAAACAGTTTTTTTCAGAACTTGAAAATAATAAAAATTATGAATGCATATCATCGTCTATATTAGATTATAGGTGGATAAAAAATATTAAAGTAAGAGGTACTGTAATAATAATATCTGAAGGTGTTTTGATGTATATAGAAGAAACTTATATAAGGGAATTAATAGAAAAATTATCTGAGAATTTTATTAACAGTCATTTTATATTTGATATTATACCTACAATTGCAGCTAAAAATACAAAACATCATGAAACAGTAAAAGAAACAAATGCTGTATTTAGATGGGGATTAGATGTACCATCAGATATAGAAAAATTAAGTAGTCATATAAGATTTATAAATAGCTATAATTATGCGGATTATTTTAAGAATAGATGGGGAGTTATTGGAATATTAAGATATTTACCGCTTTTAAAAAAAATGATAAATTTTAATACTTTGCATATCAATCTTGTTTAATAATATAAATTATTGATTTGTTATACATGAAATTATAAAATATAAAAAATATGGAAATGTAATAAAAGTTTTTAAATTTAATTACACTCCCCACCCTCTAGAATGTTTATTTTTCTGGTATTTTAAATTTGTAGTATAATCAAAACAAATACAACTATATAAAAAACAAAAATGGAAAAATATTTGATAAAGCTTGCAAAAGAAAATGACGGTGTAGGTATAGAGTTCTGTCTAAAAATGGTATTGATTATAGTAAATAAGTTTATATGTTTTATGGGCATAGAAAATTAATCATTATAAATGTTTTTTCTATGTCCAATATCTATAACCATAATAATTAATTCATTATCAATAATTTTGCTTAGAATTCTATAATCTCCTACTCTATAATGCCAATACTCTTTTAATTCGCCTTTTAGAGATTTTCCTTTTATTCTAGGATTTTCTAATATTTCTAAATCAGATAAAAAATATAATATTCTTTTTTGTGTAGTTCTATCTAATTTTTCTAAAGATTTTTTAGCTGTTTTTGTAATACTTACTTTCATTTTATATTTAAATCTTTTTTTACTTCATCAATAGAATATACTTCTTCACCGTTTTTTAATCTTTCTTCTGCTTCCAAAATAATTTTATAATCGTAATAATCTTCTAAATATTCTATAATAGCATTTTCTATTAATTTATTTTCTGATATATTTTTTTCTTTGGCAATATTCTCTATATTTTTTTTTAATGTTGAAGGCAAATCTAATACCATATTTATCTCCTAATAATTTAAGTATTGAATTCAAACCATTTTATATTATAATAAAACTGTTATAAATTACAATAAATTTTAAGATGCAAATATTATTTAATATAAACGATTTAAAAAAATAAATTACCAAAGATGAGTACAATAAAAATTATAATGCTTTAAGGGGAAATGATGAATATAGAAGAAGCTAAACAAAAAATTGAACAATTAATTAAAACTATCAACTATCATAATAAACTTTATTATACAGATGATAATCCTGAAATAGAAGATTATGAATATGATAAACTCTTTAGAGAATTAGAAAATCTTGAGAGGGAGTTTCCAGAATTAAAAAAAGAAGACAGCCCTACAAATAAAGTTGGTGGAACTATACTTGAAAAATTTGAGAAGTTTGAGCATCCTATAGCAATGTACTCGCTTTCTAATGTTATGAATGAAGAGGAGTTTTTGGAGTTTGACAACAGAATGCAGAAGGAACTTAATCAAAGTAAAATTAAATACACTGTTGAAAATAAATTTGACGGTCTTGCTTTAGAGTTAATATACGAAAAAGGAAAACTTATTGTTGCAAGCACAAGGGGAGACGGACAGGTTGGAGAGAATGTTACCAATAATGTAAAGATGATGAATAATGTTCCAAAAAGCATAAAAGAGACAAAAAAGCTCATTGTACGCGGAGAGGCACTAATAACAAAAAAAGATTTTGAAATCTTAAACAAAGAGAGAGAAGAACTTGAAGAGATACCTTTTGCTAATGCAAGAAATGCAGCATCAGGAGGATTAAGACAATTAGATAGTTCTGAAAGTAAAAAAAGAAGATTAAAATTCTTTGCTTATCAGATTGCTAATTATAAAGATTTTGATTTAACTAATGAATATAAATCAATGGAGTTTTTATCAGAATTAGGCTTTACAGTGGAAGGAGTGCATCCAAATATTGAAGCTAAAAAAGTATTAGAAACTTATTACAACATACAAGAAAACAGAAGCAAGATGGATTATGAGATTGACGGGCTTGTAATAAAGGTTGATGATGTTAAGTATCAGGAGAAATTAGGATTTTTGTCACGTGCTCCAAGATTTGCAGTAGCGTTTAAATTTAAGCCAGAAGAAAAAGAAACTATTTTAAAAAACATAGAAG
>NZ_SAXY01000016.1 GCF_008016535.1 Brachyspira pilosicoli | reverse complement strand
CTGCTGTAGATTTAGCTGCTCGTTATAGTTGGAGAGAAATCTATGAAGATAAAACACCTTCTATTGCTTTATCTTTCTTAAAATATGTCTTAAAAACTTCACCTTTTAAGATACAGGCTATACAAACAGACAATGGTAGAGAATATACTTATCGCTGTATTAATACTCCTAAAATAAATATTTTTGATGAATACTGCTTAAAAAATAAATTAGAGAGGAGATATATTCCTATAGCAACACCAAGATACAATGGCGTAGTAGAAAGAGTACAAGGCATAGACGAAAGAGAATTTTATTCACGATTAAATAAAAATATAACTGTAGAATTATTAAGAGAAAAATTAAAAGAATATACACATTTTTATAACAATCAAAGATTGATTTCTTCGTTAGGTTATATTACAATCAAAGAAAGAATCAAAAATATTATAGCAAGTAAAAGTACAATATCTATGGCTCCATGACAATCATAATTTTTAAAGTTTTGTTTTTAGAATTATGTTAATTTATAAATTGATATTAATAAAATTTTAGGGGCTGGCCCAGATAACTTAAATTTGTTAAAATTTAAGTATGAAACGCAGTAAATTAAGTGAAGAAAAACAATTTAAATTAATAGAGCATTTTTCAGCAGGAACTACAGCAAGGACTGCCTCTGCTCTTATTGGAATTAATCGTAAAACAGCAATATTATATTATCATCATTTACGAGAATTAATATTTGAATATGAGAAAGAAAAAGAAGAAGAAATTTTTAATGGAGAAATAGAAGCAGATGAAAGTTATTTTGGCGGTAAAAGAAAAGGAAAAAGAGGGAGAGGAGCTTGCATATAAAATACCAGTGTTTGGTTTATTAAAAAGAGGCGGAAAAGTATATATGAAAATAATAAATAATACTAAAATTAATGCCTATTATTAGGCAAAAAGTACAGCCAGATAGTATAGTTTATTCAGATTATTATCATAGTTATGATATATTAGATGTATCAGAATTTAAGCACTTTAGAATTAATCATAGTGAAAAGTTTGCTGAAGAAAAGAACCATATTAATGGTATAGAGAATTTTTGGAATCAAGCAAGAATACATCTTCGCAAATTTAATGGAATACCAAAAGAACATTTTCACTTATTTATTAAAGAATGTCAATTTAGATTTAATAATCCAAAAGTTGACAAACAATTGGAAATTATATATAATCTAGCGAAAAAGGAGCTTTTTTAGTTATCTGGGCCAGCCCCAAAATATAACTGTAGAGTTCTTAAGGCAAAAATTAAAAGAATATACACATTTTTATAACAATCAAAGATTGATTTCTTCGTTATTGTATATTACAATCAAAGAAAGAATCAAAAATATTATAGCAAGTAAAAGTACAATATCTATGGCTCCATGACAAAAACACTTTTTATAAAAAATCAGCTTTTTTGTTGACAATGGAATTTATTTTTACTAAAATACTAGTATGCTATCAAAAAGAAAGGGAAGATTTTTATTATTATGATTAATTCTATGTTATATCCTAGTGAAAGTAGAACAAGAAGGGTTGTTGATATATCTGGTATGTGGTAGTTTAAAATTGATACAAATAATGAAGGCAGAAACAGCGGATACGCTAATGGGCTAAAAGATACAACATTTATACCAGTACCTTCTAGTTTCAATGATCTTTTTACAGATAAAAATATAAGAGAACATGCTGGAGACATATGGTATGAAACATCATTTTATCTTCCATTAGAATGGAAAGACAAAGATGTTAATGTAAGATTTGGTTGTGCCACACATTAAGCTACTGTATATATTAATGGAAAGGAAGTATGTACACATGTAGGAGGATTTTTACCTTTCAATGCCCCTGTAAATGAAGCAGGTATATTCGGAGAAAAAAACAAATTAGTTGTAGTAGTTAATAATGAACTTAGCAGTACAACTATACCTTGCGGTCATACAGAAACAAAAATATCTGGTACAAAAAAAAATACGTCCGTCTTTTGACTTTTTTAATTATGCAGGATTAAATAGACCTGTAAAAATTACCGTTACAAACAAAGAATATATACATGATATAGATATATTATCAGATGTAAATGGAAGTGACGGAATTGTAAATTATGAAGTACATACTACAGGCGAAAACAAAGTATATATAAGAATAGATGATGAAAAAGGAAATGAAGTTGCAAGTGCTGAAGGCAAAAGCGGCAAAATTGTTATAAAAAATGCTAAATTATGGAATCCAAAGGCTGCTTATTTATATAATTTTACAGCAGAAATAAAAAATGGTGAACAATTAATAGACGAATATTCATTAAATTTTGGTATTAGAACTGTAAAAGTAGAGGGCAGTAAAATTTTAATTAATGGAAAGCCTTTCTACTTTACAGGCTTTGGAAAACATGAAGATAGCGAAATAGCAGGCAGAGGTTATAATTCCCCTGTAATAAAAAGAGATTTTGAACTTATTAAATGGATAGGTGCTAATTCATTTAGAACTTCGCATTATCCTTATAGTGAAGAAATAATGCAAATGGCAGATAAAGAGGGAATACTAGTAATAGATGAGGTAGCTGCTGTTGGAATGTTAGATGCAAATTCAGACTTAACTCCAGATTCACCTAAAATAGAATTCTTTTCTCAAGATGAGGTTCATAAAAACACAAAAGAAGTGCATAAAAAAGCTATAGAAGAACTTATTAATAGGGACAAAAATCACCCTTGTGTTATAATGTGTAGTCTATTTAATGAACCAGAAGCAAATAGCGACTTGGCATATCCATATTTTAAAGATATATTTGAATATGCAAGAAAAATAGATAAACAAAATCTTCCTAAAACTTTTGCTGCACATAGACAAACTACAACTGATAAAAGAAATTTTCTATATTTATGTGATATTTTAACTTTAAATAGATATTATGGTTGGTATGATTTTGGCGGATATGATATAGATGATGCAAACAAAATTCTTAGCGATGAAATGAAAAAATTTGAACAACTTCAAAAACCTATTTTATTTACAGAATTTGGTGCCGATACTATGCCAGGAATACATAAACTACCTTCTGTAATGTGGTCAGAGGAGTATCAAATAGAATATATGAAAATGCAATTTAGTGTATTTGACTCTTATAACTTTATTGTAGGAGAACAATTATGGAATTTTGCTGATTTTCAAACTATTGAAAGCACAATAAGAGCTGATGGAAATAAAAAAGGAATATTCACTAGAAACCGTCAGCCTAAAATGGTAGCCCATTATATAAGAAAAAGATGGACAGAATTACCTTTAAACTATAAAAATTAATATATTTGTAGATATAGGATATAGTAATGAAACTAAATATAGAAAATTTAAACAATAAAACTTTTTGGAAAAGTACTGATATAGAAATACCTAAATACGATATAAAGCAGATTAGAAAGAATACTTTTGAAAAACCAACATGGGTACATTTTGGTGCTGGAAATATATTTAGAGGATTTATTGCGGCAGTGGCAGATAAGCTTTTGAATGATAATATTATGAATACTGGTATAATCGCTGTAGATACACATGCTGCTGGAAGAGATGATGATTATGAAATGATTGATAAAGTTTACAAACCTTTTGATAATCTCACTCTTTTAGCATCTATAAAAAGTAATGGTGATATAGACAAAAAAATTATAGGAAGTATAACTGATGTAGTGCATGCTGATTTTATTAACTATTATGATGCATTAAAAAAAATATTTATATCAAGTTCTCTTCAAATAGTAAGTTTTACCATTACCGAAAAAGGATATTCTATAAAAGATTCAAAAGGAAATTATAACAGTATAGTTCAAGAAGATATTAATAATGAACCTAAAAAAGCAAAAAATATTATGAGTATTGTTACAGCCATGCTTTTGGAAAGATACAAAAACGGTGCTTATCCTATAGCTATGCTCAGTATAGATAATTGTTCAAATAATGGAGATAAATTAAAATCTTCTATTGTTGATATAGCTAAAGAATGGGTAAAAAAAGGGTTTGCTGATGAAGGATTTATAGAATATCTTGAAGACAATAAAAAAACTGCTTTTCCATTAAGTATGGTTGATAAAATCACTCCTAGACCTTCTGAAATTATAGCGAAAAAATTAGAAGAGACGGGGCTTGAAGAAATGTCAGTATTCAAAGTAGGACATAATCCAATGGCTGCTTTTGTAAATGCTGAAGTTCCTGAATACTTAGTCATAGAAGATTTGTTTCCTAATGGAAGAGCGGCATTTGAAAAAGCTAATGTATATGTAACTGACAGAATAACTGTGCAAACATCAGAAAAGATGAAAGTAACTACATGTTTAAATCCTTTACACACATCTTTAGCAGTATTTGGATGTTTGCTAAATTATAATTTTATATATGAAGAAATGAAAAATCCTCTATTAAAAAAAATAGTTGAAAAAATAGGATATTATGAAGGCATGAAAGTAGTTGCTAATCCTAAGATTTTAAGTCCTAGTGATTTTATAAAAGAGGTGATTGAAGAGCGTTTAGTAAATCCTTATATACCCGATTCACCTCAAAGAATAGCAACAGACACTTCTCAAAAGATACCTATAAGATATGGGGAAACTTTAAAATCATATGTTAAAAACGGGCTTGATACATCTTCTCTAATAGCAATACCTCTGACAATAGCTGCTTGGCTTAGATATTTAATGGGGATTGATGATGATGGAAAGTCAATGGATATAAGCCCTGACCCTATGCTTGAAGAATTACAAAAATATATAAAAAATATTAAATTTAAAAATAAAGATAGTATTGGAGAGAATCTAAAACCTATATTATCAAACAAAATTATATTTGCTGTTGATTTATATGATGAAAAAATAAATCTTGGAAACAAAATAGAAAATTATTTTAGTGAAATGATAAGTAAAGAAAATGCTGTAAAAGAATGTCTAACAAAATATATAAATTAATTAAGGAGAAATTTTTATTATGATAATGACTTTAAGATGGTTTGGAAAGAACTTTGATTCTGTAACTTTAAAACAAATTAGACAAATACCCGGAGTAAAGGGGGTTATAACCACTCTATATGACAGTAAAGTAGGAGAAGTTTGGAAAGAAGAAGATGTACAAAAATTAAAAAAAGAAGTGGAAGATGCGGGGCTTAAAATATACGGTATAGAAAGTGTAAATATACATGATGATATAAAAATAGGTCTTCCTAGCAGAGATAAATATATAGAAAATTATATAAAAACATTAGAAGTATTAGGCAAAAATGGAATTAATTTAGTATGTTATAATTTCATGCCTGTATTTGACTGGACTAGAAGTGATTTAGCAAAAGTAAGACCAGATGGTGCTACTGTTCTATCTTATGATCAAGATATAATAGATAAAATAGACCCTCAAAAGATGTTTGAACAAATTGATTCTAGTTCTAATGGTTTTGTACTTCCTGGATGGGAGACTGAAAGACTTAGCAGATTAAAAGAACTTTTTGAAATGTATAAGAATGTTGATGATGAAAAGTTATTTGAGAATTTAAAATATTTCTTAAGTGCTGTAATGCCTACATGTAAAAAATACAACATAAAAATGGCTATACACCCTGATGACCCTGCTTGGCCTGTATTTGGACTTCCTAGAATAATAGTTAATAAAGAAAATATATTAAGAATGGTTAATAGTGTTAATAGTCATTGTAATGGTGTAACATTATGTGCGGGTTCTTTGGGTTCTAATCCTAAAAATGATATACCTGATATAGTAAGAAGTTTAAAAGGAAAAATATTCTTTGCTCATGTGAGAAACTTAGAGTATACAGCACCGGGTAAATTCCAAGAAGCAGCTCACTTATCAAGCGATGGTTCAATGGATATGTTTGCTATAATGAAAGCATTTTATGATATAGGTTTTGAAGGACCATTTAGACCAGACCATGGAAGAGCTATTTGGGATGAGGTATCTATGCCTGGTTATGGGCTTTATGACAGAGCATTAGGAGCTGTTTATTTACAAGGTCTATGGGAAGCTATTGAAAAAATGGGTAAGTAATTAAATATATATTTTTGCAATACTTTTATAATTATATTTTATTTTTATAAAAGTATTGCATTTATTTTACACTTTATAAATAAAAAGGTGGTAACATTATGAAAACTTTTATGGATAAAGATTTTTTATTATACAATGATATATCAAAAATACTTTTTCACAATTATGCTAGCAAATCTCCTATATTTGATTATCATTGCCATTTAAACACTCAAGAAATTGCTGAAAATAAAAAATTTAAAAATTTAACAGAAATTTGGCTTTATGGAGATCATTATAAATGGAGAATGATGAGGGCTAATGGTATAGATGAAAAGTTTATTACAGGCGATGCAGATGATTATGATAAGTTTATGGCTTGGGTAAAAACTATACCTAATTTAATAGGTAATCCTCTCTATCATTGGAGTCATTTAGAACTTCAAAGGTATTTTGATATTTATGAAATAATAAATGAAGATAATGCTGATATAATATGGCAAAAGGCTAATAAAAAATTAGAAAACATGACTGTTAAAGATATTCTTAAAAAATTTAAAGTTCATACAATAGGTACTACTGATGACCCAATAGATAATTTAGAATATCATAAATTAATAAATGAGGGCAAAGCTCAAATAGGAAAAATTGATACTAAGGTTGTTCCATCTTTTAGACCTGATAAAGCTATAAATATAGAAATGCCTGATTTTAGTGATTATATAAAAAAATTAGAAGAGGCAAGTAAAATCAATATGAAAGATATAAAATCATTAATTGAAGCTTTATATAGTAGAATAGATTATTTTAAGAGTTTAGGTTGCGTGTCTAGTGATTGTTCATTATCTATAATTCCTTTCAATTTAGATGATGAAAAAAACATTGATGCTATTTTCAAAAAAGCTATAAACAAAGAATCATTAACTTTTGAAGAGATAGAAAAATACAAAACATACATTCTTATAAAATTAATTAAAAAATATAGAGAATCAAATTTAATTATGCAGATACATATCTCTGCCATGAGAAACAATAATGAAGTAATGTTTAAAAAATTAGGTCCCGATACAGGATACGACTCTGTAGGTGATTCTAATATTATAGAAAAATTATCATCATTATTAAAAACTGCTAATAATGAAGGAGGGCTTCCAAAAATTATATTTTATAGCCTTAACCATAAAGACTACTACCCTCTTTCAACTCTTATGGGCTGTTTTCAGGAAGGTGGCATAAAAGGAAAAATGCAATTAGGCTCTGCTTGGTGGTTCTTAGACAACAAAGACGGAATGGAAGAACAGATAAAAGTTCTTGCAAACAGCGGTTCATTGGCTTTATTTGTAGGTATGCTCACTGATTCAAGAAGTTTTTTATCATATTCAAGACATGAATATTTTAGGAGAATATTATGTAATATCATAGGTGAATGGGCAGATAAAGGTGAAATACCAAACGATATAAAATATTTAGGAAATATTATAGAAAATATATGTTTTAATAATGCTAATATTTATTTTAATAGTTAAATATGATAGATTAATTAATATATATAGTAAATATAACATTTAAAAACTAATAATAATTTAATGGAGTTTATATGTTAGAAAAATATATACAAAATAAAATAATACCTGTGGTGGTTGTAGAAAATGAAGAAGAAATAAGAAAAATTGCTGAACTTTGTTTAGAATTTCTTCCATCTATAGAATTAACTTTAAGAACAGAGTTTGGATATAAAGCTTTAGAAATATTAGCAAAGGACTACCCTACCCTTCCAAGAGCTGCTGCTACTGTTTTAAATACAGAGCAAGTTGATAGGATATTAGATTTAGGTACTAATTTAATAATAAGTCCCGGTTTTCAGCCTATAATGCTTGAATATGCTAAAAAGAAAAATTATCATTATATACCAGGTGCTGCAACTCCTGCTGAACTTGAACAATGTTTAGCTTATGGACATAAATATATAAAATTCTTTCATGCTGGTTTATTTGGTGGAATTAATTGGATAAAAAATATAGCTCCTGTTTATCAGCATACAGGCGTAAAATTTATGCCTTTAGGAGGTGTAAGTATTGATAATGTTAAAGAATATTTGCTAAACAAAAATGTATTTGCATGCGGAGGGTCTTGGCTTTGTCCTAGAAATTTATTAGAAGAAAAAAATTGGAAAGAAATTAGAAACAGATTTGAAGAGGCTTCCAAACTAATAAAAGAATTAGAAAACTAAAAATAATTATTAAATACAAAATATATATAAGTATAATAAAAGAGTATTAATTTTTTTAGTTAGTACTCTTTTTTATTATTTTTTAATTTTTGTAACATACCCCCGCCCTTTATTTTTATATAGTTTTATTTTTAAATTCTAATTTTTATTATCCTCATTGTCTAATAATAAATAGCATACCCGCCCAAATCTTATTTTTATTTACAATCTATTTAACGCACGGTTAAATAATTATTATTAATAAAATATTTATATAATAAAAATGCATTTATTATCTATTATTTGATTTAGCGTGCGGTATTGAAATAAATCAATTCTATTGTATTGAATTATTTTTTTTATTTTATATAATGTAAGTATGTATATATTTGAATTTAAAGAAATAGGAAAAGAGTCCATTTGGGGCGGCGATACATTCGTTAAATCTTATTCTAAACCTTTTGATAAAGATAAGAATATAGGTGAAAGTTGGGAAATATGCGATTTAAAAGATGATAAAAATATTATATCAAACGGTGAGTTTAGAGATAAAGATATATCATTTATAATAGAGCATCTTGGTGAAAAACTTTTAGGAAATAATTGTAAAAACAATAAAGATTTTCCTCTATTAATAAAATTTATAGATGCCAGAGATAAATTATCAATACAAGTTCATCCAGATGAAGAATATGCTAATAAAAAACATAATAAGCATGGCAAAAATGAAATGTGGTATATTATGGAAGCAGATGAAAATGCTAAACTTTTAGTAGGATTAAAGGAAGGTATTGATAAAAACAGATTGAAAGAAGCTATAGAAAATAAAGAGAAGATAGAGGATATGTTTAATTATTTTGATATAAAAAAAGGAGATGCCTTTTATATACCTAATGGCTGTATACATGCTATAATGGGTAATAGTTTAATAGCAGAAATACAGACTCCAAGCGATGTTACCTATAGGCTTTATGATTGGAATAGAGTAGATAAAAATGGAAAGTCAAGGGAACTTCATATAGAAGATTCTTTTAATGTTATAAAAGATATAGATGCTTTTCAATTAAAATCCAAAAAAGAAAATTTACTAAAGGAAGACAATATAGAAATTAATAGTATATTTTCAAATGAGTATTTTACAACAGAGGAATATATTATTAAGAATAAGTATACTTCTAAAACAAATAATAAAACATTTGAAATAATATTGGTAATGGAAGGGAATGGAAGTATAACAGGCGATGAAAATAGTGTTGAATTAAATGCTGGAAAAACTGTTCTTTTGCCTGCATGCCTTGGAGAATATAATATATATAGTGAAAAAGGTATAAAATTATTAAGAGTTACTGTTTGAGGAAAATTTTCATTTTATGAATATAATAGAATTAAAAGATGTACATAAGAGTTTTGGCAGCCAAAAGGTTTTAAATGGTGTTAATCTCGTAGTTAATAGAGGCGAAACATTAGCGGTTATAGGCAATTCAGGCTGCGGTAAAAGCGTTCTTATAAAACACTTAATAGGATTGTTACAGCCTGATTCCGGAAGTATTGTAATAGATGGAAATGACATAAATCAGATATCGGACAATGAGCTTACTGAGGTAAGAAAAAAGTTTGCTATGGTTTTTCAGGGGGCGGCTTTATTTGACTCTTTAAATGTTTATGAGAATGTAAGTTTTGGACTTAGAAGAATAAAAAAAGGTATCCCAGAAAGTAAAATAAAGGTAAAAGTAGCAGAAGTATTAGATATGGTAGGTATGCCCAATATAGAAAAGAAAATGCCTTCAGAATTATCCGGAGGGATGAAAAAACGTGTAGGGCTTGCTCGTGCTATTGCAATGGATCCTGAAATATTATTATATGATGAGCCTACTACTGGATTAGATCCTGTTATGTCTAGGGTAATAGATGATTTAATAGTAAAAATGCAAAATATACTTAATGTTACAAGCATAGTTATTACACATGATATGACTAGTGTATTTAGAATGGCCGATAGAGTTGTTATGCTTCATAAAGGGCAGATTATAGAGGGAGGAGACCCTGATCATTTAAAAGAAATAGAAAACCCTCATTTGAAATTCTTTTTTATGAGCAGTATAGCAAAAAAAGGTGAAGATATAGAGAGTATCAGACCAAAAGATTAAGTTATAAGGAAGTTTTATGAAAAACAAGGTAAAATTAGGAATATTTTTTATAGTTACTTTAGTACTATTAATTGGAGCTATAACTATATTTGGTAAGTTTAAATTAAAGGGTAATGGTTATAGGATATATGTAGATTATGTATTTATCGGCGACTTGCTTGTAAATGGTAAAGTATCATATAGAGGCGGCGGTATTAATATTGGTTTTATAGAGGATATTAATATTAATCCAGACGGAACTATAAGGGTAACTCTATTTATTACAGATAGAAAAGTTATATTACCAGAAGGCACAAGATTTACTATACAAACAGTAGGTTTAGGTCTTGGTGAAAAATATATTATGGCAACTCCTCCAACAATTACTACAACAGGGCTTAAATCTATAGAACCGGAATCTATTGTGCAAGGTGTAGAGCCTTTTAGTTTGGAAAGTACATTGGGTTCTATAGGAGATATTGGTAAGGATTTAAACTTCGAACAGTTTTCTGAAATATTTACTAATTTGTCAAAAACGATTATAAGTATAACTGAAATTATGGGTACTAATGAAAAAACTTTTACAGATGTAATTTCAAATTTTAATGAAAGTTTAGTTCATGTTAATTCCATAACAAAAGATTTAGCTAGCATAATTAATGATGTAGAAAATGGCAAAGGTACAGCAGGAGTTATTATGAAAGATACAAATATGCAGACAAATGTTGCGGATATTATTAATAATATGAGAATATTTAGTGAAAAATTAAGAGACAACCCTTCTGCATTATTATTTAGAGAGACTAGGACTAATAGATAATATAATTTTTTTAAGGAGTATCTAATTATGCCTATATTTAAAAAATTAAGCGATGAAAAAAAACAAGAGATAAGAGAAAAAAAAGAAATAGAAGCTAAAATAAATAAAATATCAAAATCTAGTTTAAACAGATGCATGAAAGATGCTGAATATATTGCAGTTAAGGTGGGCAAATATTCTCTTAAGTTTTTTTCTTCTCCAAAGAAAGTATCTCATAAGGGGAAAACAGATTTATTTACAGAAATAGATATAAAGAATGAAAAAACTATAAGAGAGTATTTAGCTAAAAAATATCCAAAATTTGGTTTTTATGGAGAAGAGTCCGGACAAACAGATAATGATAAAGATTTTAATTGGATAGTAGACCCTATAGATGGCACCACTAATTTTATACATGGTTATCCATTTTACTGTGTATCTATTGGTTTAGCATATAAAAATATTCCTATACTTGGTGTTGTTTATAATCCTATAACAGACACAGTATATAAGGCACATACAAAATCAAAGGCATATAAAAACAAAAAAGTGATTAGTGTAAGCAGTAGCAACAAATTAATAGATTCTTTAATAATTACAGGGTTTTATTATAATACTAGTACTGATGATGATTTTCTAAACAATAGAATGATAGATTTTGCTAATATGGTAAAGAGAAGTTTAGCAGTAAGAAGAGATGGTTCTGCCGCATTAGATATATGTATGGTAGCAGAAGGTATTGCTGATGGATTTTTTGAATATGGATTATCTCCTTGGGATATATGTGCTAGTACTGTGATTTTAAAACAGGCTGGTGGGTTAGTTACCAATATTAACATGAAAGAATATAATATTTTCTCAAAAAAACAATATATAGCAAGCAATAAAAAAATTCATAAAGAAATGATAAAAGTACTTGAATAAGTTTTCAATAGATATAAAATATATATCAATATTTTTTAATATTTTTGTTTGAAGGAAAAAATTTATGATAGAAGGTAAAAAAGGAAAGGTAATTCAAGTAGTAGGCTCAACATTAGACGCCGAATTTGAAGAAGGACATCTTCCTGCTATATTAAATGCTCTTTATATAGATAAAGAAGTAGAAGGTATAAAAAGACATATAGTATGCGAAGTACAGCAGCATTTGGGAAGCGGAAGAGTAAGGGCTATAGCTTTAGAATCTACTGATGGTATATCAAGAGGAGATGATATAATAGACACAGACAATCATATAATGGTTCCTGTAGGCAATGAAACTATAGGCAGAATATTTAATGTATTAGGTCAAACAGTAGATAAAGGCGAACCTATAAATGCTAAAGAATATCGTTCAATACATGCTAATGCCCCTAAGTTTGATTCATTAGAGCCAAAGCTTGAAATATTTGAAACAGGTATTAAGGTAATAGACTTACTTGCCCCATATATTAAAGGCGGTAAAACAGGACTTTTTGGAGGTGCCGGAGTTGGTAAGACTGTTCTTATAATGGAGCTTATACACAATATTGCAAGCGAACATGGCGGATATTCTGTATTTGCGGGTGTAGGTGAGAGAACAAGGGAAGGTAATGACTTGTGGGCTGAGATGAAAGAGTCTGGAGTTATTAATAAAACTTGTCTTGTTTATGGTCAGATGAATGAGCCTCCCGGAGCAAGACTTAGGGTAGCATTAAC
This sequence comes from Brachyspira pilosicoli, assembly GCF_008016535.1. Lineage (GTDB taxonomy): Bacteria > Spirochaetota > Brachyspiria > Brachyspirales > Brachyspiraceae > Brachyspira > Brachyspira pilosicoli_A. The sequence continues at coordinate 19,089 of NZ_SAXY01000016.1, read as the reverse complement.
TGCTCTTACTATGGCTGAATATTTTAGAGATTCTGCTAATTTGGATGTACTTTTATTTATAGATAATATATTTAGATTTACTCAAGCTGGAAGTGAGGTATCTGCATTACTTGGACGTATGCCTTCAGCAGTTGGTTATCAGCCTACCCTATCTACAGAAATGGGTGCTTTGCAAGAGAGAATAACTTCTACTAAACATGGTTCTATTACTTCAATACAAGCAGTATATGTACCTGCAGACGACTTAACAGACCCTGCTCCTGCTACAGCATTTACTCACCTTGATGCAACAACTGTACTCTCTAGGGAAGTAAGTGAAAAAGGTATTTATCCGGCAGTAGACCCTCTTGCTTCAACAAGCAGAATATTAGACCCTATAGTATTAGGTAAAGAACATTATGAAGTAGCTAGAAAAGTTCAGCATATACTTCAAAGATATAAAGATTTACAAGATATTATTGCGATATTGGGTGCTGATGAGCTTTCTGAAGATGATAAATTAATTGTATCACGTGCTAGAAAAATAGAACAGTTTTTAAGTCAGCCTTTCTTTGTGGCAGAACAATTTACAGGTCTTCAAGGAAGATATGTTAAATTAGAAGATACTATTAGAAGTTTTAAAGGAATTTGTAATGGCGATTATGATGACTTGCCAGATCAAGCTTTTAGATTAGTTGGGTCTATAGAAGAAGCTATTGCTAAAGCCAAAACTATAAATGCTTAAATATTAATACAGCCTTACCGATAATTAAAACGATAATAATACTTTAGGTTGATTATATGCTATTAAATAAAAAAGAAATTTCTAGAAAAAATAAATTAAAGTTCTATATACCAATAACTTTTTTAATAGTTGCTGTAGTATCTGTTGAATTATATTCGATACTATTAAGAACTATATATCAGTTTGGAAGTTCTTTAAGAGGATATATATATTTATTTATTGTATTAATAGCATTAGCAACTTCTATAAGTTTGTTCCTTGATTGTATAAAGGCGGAAAGAAAAAGTTCTGTTATGCTTGGTAGGCTATATGTTGTAAAAACAGGGTTCGCTATTGTACTAGTTGCTATAGTATCATATACTACTTACTTAATAGAAGGAAGTATAACATTATTTGAAATAATTAATATAAGACTCATAATGGTAATATTCCTTATAACTTTTTCTATGGGGCTTGCTTCCATTTCTTTTAACTTTTTGGTGGGACCTTTATATAGAAAAACTGGATCTAATGAATATTATTTACCTATGGGTTATAGTTTGGTGCCTATATTAATATCGGTAGTTATATTTATAATCACATTAGTTAATGGTATGCATTATAGGGCTGAGTCTTATCACTACTCTGCTTCTAATGCCTCATTAAAAAGAGAATATGCTAATGATTTTGTTAATGAGTTCTCAAGAAGAATAGGCAAATATATTAATGCTGCTACTGCCCTATCATATTATATAAATAATTATCCTAGAAACAATAATAATTTTAATGATAATATAAATATCATCAATAATTATATAAAAAAACAATATATAAATGACCCTGATATTATTTCTTTTGCTATATATTTCTCAAACCTAGAGAATATAGGTATGAATATAGATGACGATGCAGCAAGAAACTTATATGTAGATTTTGGTTATAAAGATAATAGTGTAACTAGAGTATATACAAATTATACACCTAATATACAAAGAAATAAATTAAATCTATTAACTAGTGAAACTAATTATTATGTGGATATTGTAAAATATAATGATAGTTTTTGTGTTTATAACCCTGTTATTTATAACAACAACAATATAGGTTTTATTTTATTAGAGTTAAAAACTTCAATATATGAAGATTTATTAAACAATAATTTATATAAAGATAATTTAAATATATTTATTACAGATAGAGATTATAATATTAATGCCTTTAATAATCCTAATGAACTTCAAAATATGCAAAATATATTAGGAAATGTTGGAAGTTCATTTCAAATTAGAGATGAACAAAATAACAGCAAAATCAATAGTGTTGTAGATGCAAAAATATTTTATAATGAAGCATTAAATCTATTGTTTGTGAAATATCAGTTATTTAATGATATATATGTAATAAATAGTTGGAGTTATAAGCCTGCATATCAAACAGATACTGCTTTTAGAGAAGTGTTTTCTATTGCTAGTTTATTTATATATGCAGGACTATTAATATTCTCAATATCTATAATATTATTAATATATAACTTAAGAAGAACTTTAGTTGCTGCTAAAAACGTTTCTGAGTCACTCAGTGAAGGTTCTGGTGATTTAACTATTAGACTTCCTATAATTAATAATAATGAAACGGGTGAATTAGTGCATTCATTTAATAAGTTCTTAGAAAAAATGCAAAATATCATTGTAACTATTAAAAACAATGCCTATACTATGACTGGAAACATACAAAACATGAGAGCTTCTATTAGTATGAGTATTAGTGACTTTAATACCATATATAAAGAGTTTGAAAAAGAATTTGAAAACTCTTCAAAAATATCAGAGTCCTCTTCTAATGCTGCAAGAGTAAGTTTTATGCAAAGAACTAAATTTAGCTCTGTTAATGAAACTATACAATTATTATTAGATAATATTAATGACATTACAGATAAAATAAAATCACAATCTGAAGCAATATCAAAAACAAGTACCTCAGTTCAGCAGATGATAGCAAATATTGTTACAGTGAGCCAAGGAGCAAATAAAGCCAATACTTATGCAAAAGTATTATACACAGAAGCACAAGATGGAAGTAATATAGGAGAATCTGTTACAGAATCTATTCAAAGTATAAAAGAATATTCAAAGCAGATTACAAACATCACTCAAGTTATACATAACATAGCAGAGCAAACTAACCTTTTGGCAATGAACGCTGCTATTGAGGCTGCTCATGCTGGTGAACATGGTAGAGGTTTTACAGTTGTTGCTGATAAGATTAGAAAATTAGCAGAAGATACCGATGAAAACTCTAAGATAATTGATGACATTATTGAAGAGACTACACAGGCTATTGACCATACTGTAGCTTTGGCATTTAAGAGTTCTGAATCTATGGAGAAGATACTTGAAGGTTCTAACACTATTGCTGACTTAATTGCTAATATATCTAATGCTAATGATGAACTTGATGTTGGAAGAAGGGATATATTAGCTAATATTGCAAACTTAAATAATATTACTGAGTATATTCAGGAATTATCTATAAAACAGATGCAGATGAGTTCTACTGTTGGACAGAATATAACAAGCGTTGATAAATTAGCTGAAGATGTGGTTAATGTTGTAAATACTACTGAAAGTGATATTAAAAGACTTGTTAGCTCTATAGAAAATGTAAGTGAGTTGTCTAATGCGAGCAGTGCAAGTATGGAGACTATGGATAAGAGAATTAAAGAGTTACAATATATATTCTTACAATTATATAAATCTGTTATTTCATTTAAGACTGAAAAAACTGAGGAAGATATTAAGAAAGAATCTAATGCTTTAGATAAATTAAAGTTAAAAATAGAACAGAGAGCTAAAAAACAAAAAATGAAAGAAGATAAAAAGAAAATAAGAAATCAAGGTTAATATGAGTAAAATAAAATTTATATTAATTTTAGCAATATTTATTTTTAATATTTCTTATACTCAAACAATATCGCATAAATTCTTTTGGAATCTTAAAGTTGGAGAGAGGATTGAATCTGTAAAAACTGCTGATGTAGAATATTATGAAAACGGATTATTAAAAAAAACTTATAAAGAAAGAAACATTGTAGATTTAACGGTTATAGCAATAGCTCCTAAAGGCGGATATAGAGTAAGCGGTATATTCAAAATTTTTAGACTCTATGACGGAAACAGTGTTTTTCATTTAGAAGAAGAATATTCAAGCGATTTTATAATACACACTAATGGTAAATTTGAAGTGCCTTATAATTATTTTATGCCGAATGTAAGGCATATTCCTACCTTTCCAGATAAAGAAATATCTCTCACTCAATCTTGGAATAGTGAAGCTGTAGAGATAGTAAAAGTAAATAATGCTCCTAATCTTAATATGGCATTATCTGCTGATTATTTATTTGCAAACATTGAAACAAATGAAAATAATGATCCTCTTGCTGTTATACAATATCATATTATGACTGATAAAGATTTACTTCAGGCGGGGCTTTCTAAAAATGGATATCCTGAGAGAATATATGGTTTTAATTATGGGACTTTTTTATGGGATATGAATAAAAATATACCTGTATCACAAACTGAGAGATATCAAATATTATTTGGATACGGTAAAAACTTATCTTATCTTAGCTTGCAGTACAAGATGAATATTATAAGCACTTATAAAATTTACAGCACAATTACAGAAGAAGAAAATGAGTTAAACAGAAAAAAATTAGAAGATAATCTTAATGATGATGTTGTAGTTGATACTGTTCCTGAAGGATTAGTAATTAGACTTGGAGAGATTTTATTTGATACAGATTCTTACACACTTAGAGAAGATGCTAAAAGCACTGTTGACAGTATTATAAATGCAATTAAACAAACCTATCCAGACAGAGAAATTATAGTTGAAGGACATACTGACAATACAGGAGAAGCAAATTACAATCAAGCCCTATCAGAAAAAAGAGCAAAAACTGTAGCAGATTACATACTTCCAAAACTTGAGCATGATAAACTATCTTATAGAGGTTTCGGAGATAAAGAGCCTATAGCTTCAAATGATAATCCAAATGGAAGACAAAAAAATAGAAGAGTAGATATTATAATAAAATTAAGATAGGCTTGTAAAAAATCTCTCTTTTTTTACAAGCCCAAAAATGTATTTTTATATATTCTTCGTGTTGTCTAAATTATTATTATAAGAACTTCCATTATACAAATATACTAATCCTTTTAATGGTAAGTTTTTTAATTCTTTATTTGGATTATTAACATCATATACAACATCATTAGAATTAGTATAAGCAAATGAATAAGCATAATATTTATTGTTTTCTTTGAATATTTCTATAACCGCAATTCTGTTTTTTGCATCGGCATGACTATACCATAAACCAACTATATCATCAGCATTCTGTGCTAAAGCTATTATATTAAATAACATAGTAAAAGCTAATACTTTTATTATTAAATTTCTTTTCATATTAAATACTCCTTTTAATTTGTTTTTTTAGTATCTTGCTGGCATTATTTTAATACCAACAATATATTTATTTGAGATTTAGGGGCTGGCCCAGATAACTAAAATTTGTTAAAATTTAAGTATGAAACGCAGTAAATTAAGTGAAGAAAAACAATTTAAATTAATAGAGCATTTTTCAGCAGGAACTACAGCAAGGACTGCCTCTGCTCTTATTGGAATTAATCGTAAAACAGCAATATTATATTATCATCATTTACGAGAATTAATATTTGAATATGAGAAAGAAAAAGAAGAAGAAGTTTTTAATGGAGAAATAGAAGCAGATGGCACCGCAAGGGTGTACTTCGTAAAGTTATTTTGGAGGCAAAAGAAAAGGAAAAAGAGGAAGAGGAGCTTGCATATAAAATACCAGTGTTTGGTTTATTAAAAAGAGGCGGAAAAGTATATATAAAAATAATAAATAATACTAAAATTAATGCCTATTATTAGGCAAAAAGTACAGCCTGATAGTATAGTTTGATTATTATCATAGTTATGATGTATTAGATGTATCAGAATTTAAGCACTTTAGAATTAATCATAGTGAAAAGTTTGCTGAAGAAAAGAACCATATTAATGGTATAGAGAATTTTTTCAATCAAGCGAAAAGACATCTTCGTAAATTTAATGGAATACCAAAAGCACATTTTCACTTATTTATTAAAGAATGTCAATTTAGATTTAATAATCCAAAAGTTGACAAACAATTGGAAATTATATATAATCTAGCGAAAAAGGAGCTTTTTTAGTTATCTGGGCCAGCCCCAAAAATTTTTATATAAGGAGATTTATATGAGTAAAAAGATTATTTATTTATTATCTTTGCTTATGGCTTTAAGCATAGCGTTTACAAGCTGTAAGAAAATAGCAGCTCTAGGAGGAGCAGGAGGAGACGGTACTATTCCAAAAGGACCTATTGAAATACAGGATAAATACATAGTTGTAAACTTTGAAGAATCTGCTTTGACAGACAGAAAGATTGAATTTAGAGCAATAGGAACAAAAACTGATATATCTGCTAATGCAGGTAAAGATATTGTAATTCAAATTACATCTCCAAGTCAAAAAATACCAGTAAATCCTGGTTCAGGATACAATATACAAATAGCAGATATAACTTCAGAAACTGAAAAAATATTATATGAAACAAATAATATTACAACATATCTATTTTATGAAGAGTTTAATCAAAATGAAGCACTTCCAGCTAATTCTGGACAGGCTAATAATTTAGAACCTTGGAAAGGAAAATGGCTTGCTGCTTGGAAAGGAACATCAGCTTGGAATCATGCTATGAATGGAAGTTTTAGAAATCTCGAACTTAAAAAAGAAGGAGATACTGAATATTTGCATTTAAAAGCAACTAAAACCGGCGATGATGACACAGGTTCTATAGGAAGCGGAATACAAACTACTCATCTATATGGTACTCATGAAGCTCCTGAAGACAGTAAAAGAAGAGAACCTTTCTTCTTCACTTATGGTAAAGTAGAATTCAGAGCAAGAATAAAAAATCAAGCTGAAAATCCAACTAAAGGACCTTTCCCTGCTTTATGGTTAATGCCTGCCAGAGGAAATAATACGAACAATCCACAATGGAAAGACTGGGCAGCAGGCGGAGAAATAGATATTATGGAATATGTGTATGGAAAACCTAAAAAAGTAGATCAGACTATACATACGGGCTATTATGGTACAGACGGTAAGGATTATTCTTCTTCTCCCGGAAGTCAGGATATAGCTAATGTAGATAATTGGCATATCTATACTTTAGAATGGACTAAGGAAGGACTTTATTGGTATATTGATGGTGTTTCGGGAAGAGCCCCTTATTTGAGGACTGATAATATACAAAAATACCCATTTGTTGATGAATCTGCTTTTTATATTATAATGAATGTAGGAGTTGGACGTGCTAATGATGTTTATCCTGGCGGAGCTCAAAAGGGATTAGATACTTGGATGGATGTAGATTGGGTTAAAGTTTCACCTAATAAAGACACCATATTAGATAATTCACGCGGTGATAAAGGATGCGAATATTACAAAGATGTTCAATGGAAATAAAACATTGATAAAAAAGATAAAAAAATAGGGGCTGACCCAGATAACTAAAAAAGCTCCTTTTTTGCTAAATTATATATAATTTCCAATTGTTTGTCAACTTTTGGATTATTAAATCTAAATTGACATTCTTTAATAAATAAGTGAAAATGTTCTTTTGGTATTCCATTAAATTTGCGAAGATGTCTTTTTGCTTGATTCCAAAAATTCTCTATACCATTAATATGGTTCTTTTCTTCAGCAAACTTTTCACTATGATTAATTCTAAAGTGCTTAAACTCTGATACATCTAATACATCATAACTATGATAATAATCTGAATAAACTATACTGTCAGGCTGTACTTTTTGCCTAATAATAGGCATTAATTTTAGTATTATTTATTATTTTTATATATACTTTTCCGCCTCTTTTTAATAAACCAAACACTGGTATTTTATATGCAAGCTCCTCTCCCTCTTTTTCCTTTTCTTTTACCGCCAAAATAACTTTCATCTGCTTCTATTTCTCCATTAAAAACTTCTTCTTCTTTTTCTTTTTTATATTCAAATATTAATTCTCTTAATCTTAAAAAATAATATGAAGCTGTAGTCTTATTAACCTTAACTAAAACTGAAGCTGTCCTTGCTGTAGTTCCTGCTACAAAATGTTCTATTAATTTTAATTGTTTATCTTTACTTAATTTACTGCGTTTCATACTTAAATTTTAACAAATTTAAGTTATCTAGGACAGCCCCAAATAATTTATTGAAAAATAAATAAAAATATAATATATCTAATTTATAGAAAATTAATAAATTGAAAGATATTTTTTTATTTATAGTATATAATATTTAAAATAACATAATATGTTAGGGCATTTCTATATGAGAAAAAATATTTTTATTGATATATTTAATAATAAAAAAAAGTCAATACTACAATCATTAGATGAAATTTTAAGAAGGCTTTCAAATTTAATTGCAATAGCTGGTTCTATATTTGCAATATTTGTTCTTTTGATGCAAGTAAGACAGATTACAGTTTATAATTTTTATATATATTATTATGACAAAATAATAAATATTATTACAGTTTGTTTTATTATTATTTTGATAGACCAAATAAGAATAGCTCCTAGAAAATTATATATAATAGTTCCTATAATACAGATTATAGGGCTTTTGCTTCTTAATTTTTTCAGCAGAAAATATTATGGTATATATGCTAATAGAATTATATGGACTATAGCAGGTTCTATACTGTTTTTCTTAATAATAGTTATAAATTGGCTTAGATTATCTTATTCAAAGTTTACTCTTTATCAGATGATTATCGCATCATTTATTTTTATAATTACATTGGGAGCATTACTTTTATATTTGCCGTTAAGCACAATCAGCGGAAGACTTCCTTTTATTGATGCTTTATTTACTGCAACAAGTGCCGTTTGCGTTACGGGTTTAAGTGTAATAGATATTTCTAGAGAGTTTACTTTTTTTGGTCAGATTGTTGTTTTAATATTGATACAGATTGGCGGACTTGGAATAATGTCCATATCTGCAATAGTGATTTTATTTTCTATTAATAAAGGAAGCGTGCAAGATAGAATAAGAACGCTTGAAATGTTTAACACAAAAAATAAAGATATTATACGCTCCACTGTAAAGGCCATATTTTTGGCTACTTTTTTAGTTGAGTTAATAGGGGCAATATTGCTTTTTACTGTTATGGATAATAACAGAATAGGTGAGAGGATATTTTATTCTTTATTTCATTCTATAAGTGCTTTTTGTAATGCTGGATTTGCCTTATATACTGACAGTCTTCACAGATTTTCTGATAATGCCCTTTTGACTATTACTGTGAGTTTCTTAATAGTACTTGGTGGGATAGGTTATCCTGTATTTGTGAGCATATACACTGCTATTATTAGCAAGATTAAAGGTAAAAGATATGTTATGGATGTGCAGACAATAATTATTTTGTTTACAAGTGCTTTTCTTTTATTGTTTGGAACTTTGTTTATATTTTTCAATGAATATTCTAATGCTTTAGAAGGAATGCCTTTAAAAGAAAAAATTTTAGCTTCAATATTTCAAAGCGTAAGTACAAGAACGGCTGGGTTTGAGACTATTGCTTATAATTCTATGAATAGCGTTACAATTGGAGTTGTAATATTTCTTATGTTTATAGGTGCTTCTCCGAGCAGTACAGGAGGCGGAGTTAAAACTACAACTTTTTTTGTATTTATAGCTTCAATCATTACAGCTATTACAAACAGACCTTTTATTATTGTGAAGGGAAGAAAGATTAAAGATGATGCTGTTAATAAATCCATTGCTATATTTACTTTAGCTATTGCAATATCTGTTTTTGGGGCATTGCTTATATTTTATATTGATGGACACAAAACTATGATGCCTGTAATATTTGAAACGGTTTCTGCTATATCTACAGTTGGGCTTTCGCTTGGTATTACAGCTGGGCTTTCTGTGTGGAGTAAAATTATAGTGATAGCATTAATGTTTATTGGACGTGTGGGGTATTTAACATTATTTATGAGTATTGGTTCTGTTGACAGCAGATACGGTTTAATAGATTTGCCTACTGCGGAAGTTAATATTGGTTAATTTGCAATAATTATATTTTTTAAATTTTTATTTGTGGTTGCTTTGCCATACAGGTGTTCCATTCTAAAACATAAAAATCTTTAGTATGTGTCAAATTGGTTATATTTATGTAAATTGTAATTATCAACTTTTTCCCGCCTTCGCTTTGCGGACTTCGTCAAAGTTGCAAAAAGTGCAAGTTCTTTAGCTTTATATGTATAAAAATATAATACAAAATATATTTATATTTTAGATTAAAATTGCAGTTCTTTTGGTTCTTTTATACCAATAAAAGAACTGTGGGTGCGGGGGCTAGTCCCCGCAAGCAATTAAAATAAAAAAGTGCTTTTGAATAAAATTAACAATTTTTAGTATATTATCTAATTTTAAACTATTTAAAACATTACTGTGAATATTTCTTTGTAATTAACAAAGTCGCTTTCATAAAGTGTGATAGAGTTCGCTAAAAAACTGCTCTTTTCAAAACTAATATTATTTATTATCTCTTTTAATTTATCATTATCATAAACCCTTTTTACTCTTGCCAATGTGAGATGCGATTTAAAATCTTTTTTATCATATTTTATATTAATATTATCTCTTAAATGCTTTACATACTTATCTAATTCTTTGCAATTTGCTTTTACAAACAAAACATTTATATCATTAAACTTATTTGTGAAATATGAAAATTTTTCAAACAATATATTAAAAGGCTTTATTACACTGCTTGTCTTTTCTAATGATGATTTTATTTTTTCTATATCGCTTTCTTTTATATTTTCAAAAAAACTAATGTGATATGCATTTTATTTTTATTTACAAATTTTACTTCTGCTATATTATTATCTATCTTTTTTAGTAAAAGGTTATGGTATTTACTTTTTATATTTTCATCAATATTTAATGCTAAGAACGCTCTCATAAATATGTACCAAAATAATAAACTTATTTCAAAAACATTAATAAATGTTTAAAATATTTTTAGTTTTTTAATTAATAATTGGGGCTTTGCCCCAAGCCCCACTTCTTTTGTTGGCACAAAGAAGCAAAAAGACTGCAATTTTTATATACTAAAACTGCAATTTATATACAATATATAATACATTATTTTTTTAATTTATAAAATAGTTTTAAAATACATATAAATATAATTAATAAAAAATATTATTTAAATATGTCGTTAGTGGCGTCATACCAAAATACGAAATCTAAATATTCCATTGGTATTTTCTCTTTTTTTGAGTACTCTACTAAATTCGATTCGCAGCTCATATAATTATTTTTAGTTAAGCTTGTTTTTGGAGTCATAGATTCTGGAAGTATATCTAATTTGCTCATTACTCTCATTATATGTCTGTCAAGTATAGCAATCTTTTGCCCAAAACCAATATTCCTTAAAAAATGGCTAGCTTCTTTAAGTCCATAACCTTTAACTTCTTTTGCTAATTCATTTCTCAAACTCACAATAGAATCATTTTTTACAGCATCATCAATTCTCTCTCTCAATATAAATTTCTCTTTTGGAAAATACAACTTCCTTGCAAGAACTATATTTCTAGCCTTCATGTTATGAAAACGAACATGTTTTATTAATATATTAGCAATGCTCTCTTCAGAACCCTTAAAAAGTAAATTATGATTATAAAGGTCTATTATAGCAGCAGCCCCGCTTCTTGCTTTTGTCTGAGGAGTGCATATACAAAAGGCTAATTCTGCAAATAACCTTTTATCATTTTCTCTCTTATAAACTCTCTCAAAATATTCAAGTCTTCTTTTCATTCTCTCATGAAGTATTTTATCTTTGTATATACACATTAGATGTTTAGCGTATTCTTTGTCCATTCTTTAAGCCTTTATTGTAAATTTAGCTTTTCTATAATACTACCATAATAATTAAATTTCAATTCTTGATTAATTAATATATATAATCTATAATACAAAAATAATATATATACTTCAGAGAAAATAAAAATTATGCCAAAATTATTAATAGCTTCAGATTTGCATTTAAGCGTTTCAGAGAGAGAGTATTCTTTTAATGTGCTTAGAGAAATAATAGAAATATCAAAAGATTATGATGCTTTAGTTTTGCTTGGTGATACTTTTGATACATTTGAAGATTTAAAAGAGCTTAAAGAAGAGTTTATAAATGTAATAGAAGAAAATAAAATATATCTTCTTAAGGGCAATCATGAAAACTTAAAATCTAAAGGAATTAGTTTAAGTCAATTAAATTTTCCAAACAATATTACAGTATTAGAAGAGATAAGTGCTTTTACTATAGATGATTTAGATATAATTGCATTGCCTTATAATGATAAATACTCTGTAAATAATGAGTTTTTAGAATTGGTTGATAGTCTTAAAAATGAAAAGAGAATACTTTTAGCACATGGCATAGTAGAGGGTACTTTATGGGCTATAGAAGAAAATGAAGATTCGGCAAGTATACCTATTGATATAATAAAAAAGTCTAATGTTGATTTAGCAATAGTAGGGCATATTCATAAACAGATAGATACAAGAATAGAAAATATTGAAATAGTTTATCCGGGTTCTTCGAGAGTTTGGAGAAGAAGTAAGGCAGAAATTGGTATTAGAAGATGTTTAGCTTTAGAGATAAAAAATAATAAAATAAAAAAAGAGTATATTAATATAGAATCTGCTGGAGAATATAGAGTTTATGAATGCAATAGTTATGATATTGAAACAAAGATAGAGAGTTTATCTGTTAATTGGAAAAAAAATGATATTATAAGCATTAATATTTATGGCATTATAGAAGATGAAAATGAGCTTGAAAAAACTAAAAAATCTATAATAAATAAATATTCAAAAAATGTAAGAGATATTAATTTGAAAAACAGTCAATTATATTTTTTGGAGAATGCTTATAACGAAAGAATAATTAAAGAGTTTTTAGATGTTGTAAATAGTTATGAGTTTGATATTAACAATAAAGATAATTTAGAAATATTAGAGCTTGCTAAACGATTAGGAATAGAAAAAATATATAATGCTTTACAATAAAAAATAATGGGTTTTGTTTATGCTTTTGAAACTAAATAATTTTGGAAAGTTTAAAAATAAAAGTTTTGAGATATCAGATTTTATTACTTTATTTTATGGGGCAAATGAATCTGGAAAGACTACTATATTTGATTCACTTATGTATTTATTTTCTGAAAATAAAAAGAGTTTAGGTTTTTCAAAAATGATAAAAAATAGGTATGGCGATGAAATTGATGTAGAGAGTGTGCCTGCAATTGATGATAACATCAAACTTCACCCAGATTCTTATAATAATCTGTATGCCATAAGACAAAGTGAAATAATATTTAATATGTCTGATAATAAAAAAGATTCAAAAGAGTGGGAGAGTGAAATAAAGAAAAAATTATTCTCTTCTGATATTGATATAGGAAAAATGATTTCAGAAATTAGGGCAGAATATAGCGGAAGGGCTCAGTCGTCTATTCCATATCAGATTAACTTAATGGAAAATAAAAAAAATAGCATAAAAGAAGAGTTAAATATTTTGTATGATAAAATAAATAATGAAAGCTCCAAAAAAGAAAAGATAAAAGAATTAAATGATAAGCTTAATTTTAATGCTAATCTTATGAGAGAGAAAATTAAAGAGCATGATGAAATATTTAAAACATTCGATTTAAAAAAGAAAGCACAGTTAAAAAATTATAAATTGGATTTACTTTCTCTAATAAATAATTTTTATAAAAAGAATAATTTTTTAAGTGAAAATAAAATACTTCAAAATGATTATTCTAATGAAATAAAATCTATTACAAATAATATTGATGAATTAAAAAATAAAGAGTCTTATTTGAATGGTAAAATAGAAAGTCTTAAAAAAAATATAGAAGAGAGAAAATCTATTGATTATAACAGCATAAATATAAGAATAGAAAATGCAATAAAAAAAATAGATGAGGCAGTAAACAAAAATAAAAAAGTTCCTAAATTTGTTTTTATATTAGTTGTAGCATTTATATCTATACTTCTTAGCGTTTATTTTAAGAATGCATTTTGGCTTGTTATAATACTTCCTTCTTTTCCTTTTTTGTTTATAAAAGAGAATGCTAATACAAAAATTATAAAAGATATTTTAGACACTTTGCCAGAATTAAATATAGATAATGATATTGATGATTATAATTATTTGAGAGATTTATTAAATAAGGAATTGGCAAAAATAGAATTAATAGTTAACAGTAAAGATAATGAAGAGATTGATAAATATTTAGAAGAGTTAGAAACAGTTAAGAAAAGTTGTGAAGAAGAAAACTCAAAATTAGAAAATCTATTAAATAAACTAAATGCTAAAAATATAGAGCATTATTATTCTATGAAAAGAGATTATGATGCTTTATATAAAGAGACAAGCGAGCTTTATAATAAACTTATGCAGGAAGCTAAAAAGAACTCTCTAAAAGATATTAATATGCTTGAGGCTGATTGTAATAGGATTATAAAAGAATTAGAAAGTATAGGATATGATGATTTTAATGAGGATGAGTTTAGAGGTTTAGAAAATCAATTAAAAGACTTAGAAAAAGAAATTGAATTAATAAAAGAAAATATAAATAAAATAGAAAAAGAAATATCCTATACAAGCGGGGAGCTTAATAATTTTGATAATATACATAATACTATAGTTAATCTTGAAAGTGATTTGTCTAAATTAGATGATGAAACTATAAATATAAATAAAAGAAAAAAAGCCTTACAATTACTTGAAGATATTTTATCTAATATAAATCAAAAAAATGATAATGTGTTTGAATCATTGTCTAATGAGGCTAAAGTTTTATATAATCATATTACAGGCAAAAATCTGCATGATGACGGAATAACAATGTCTGGTTTTGATAAAAATAAAATAATGGTTTTAGATAAGCAAAACGAAAAAAGAAATATAGAGTTTTTATCTTCTGCTACGAGAGATGCAGTTTATATAGCAATGCGTCTTTCAATACTCACAAAAATACATAAACAAGGCAGATTAATTTTACTCGATGATCCTTTTATCACTTTTGACAATAACAGAATATTAGAGGCATTAAAATTTATAGTTGAGTATTCTAAAGACTATAATATACCTATAGTTATTTTTACGAAAGATGTTTTTATAAGAGATGTATTAAAAGAGTTTGAGGCAGTTAATATTCATGAACTTTCTTAAAAGTTATTTATTAATTAATTTGAAAATAAAAAGAGATATAGTTTTTGCTATACCTCTTTTTTTATTCTTACTAAGAATTTTTAAGTTTGTCAAAATTCTGTTTTTATTATTTGCGGGGACTAGCCCTTGCGAAGCACACACCGTGCAGCCCCCCACTTCTTTTACGACCGAAGGAAGTGCCTGTGGTATTGGTATAAAAGAACCTTATATCCTTCGGATACGCTTCGCGAAGAACTGCATTTTTAATTCAAAATATAGTCGTTTAATATACTATCAGTTTTCGTTTATATATGATAATAATGTGTTATATTGTACTTTCATCTCTTCCGGTATTTTAGGGTCGTCCAATAATTTTTCTAAATATTTTTTAGGCTCTTCCTTTTCTCCTGCCAACACCATTGTTACTGCTTTATAATAATGTGCTATGTAAACTTCCTGAGAGTTCGGATATTCTTTTATAATTCTGTCAAAATAAGAATTAGCTGTGTCATAATCATTTTTTTGTGCTCTCATTAAACCAAAGCCTAATATATATTTAGACATAGCTTCTTTTGATATAGCATTTTTTTCTAATAAAGCATTAAATATTTTTGAAGATTCTTCCTCGTTGCCGGATTCCATATATAAATCTAATTTTTCTAAACTAGGCTCTTTACTTTGAAGAACTATTCTTATTTTCTTTAATTTGTCCTGAGCATTCTTCATGTATGGAACAAACTTTTCACCTTCTACATATCCGCCCACATTCTCTAAAACAAAACCGTCATGACTGATAAAAAGTATAGTAGGAAAACCTTGAACGCCATACTTCTGAGCTATATCAGCACCCTCTTTTGATGTTTCAGGATTAAGTTTAACAGATACCATTTTTTTGGCAGCATCAATTACTTCTTTGTTGGCATAAGTGTTTTTATCTAACTCTTTACACCAACTGCACCAATCAGTATATACATCTATCATTATAGGTAAATCTTTGTCTTTTGCTTTTTTTACAGCAGAAGCTAAATCCTTTTCCCATTTTATAGCAGCATAAGAATCATTACAAGAAATAGTAAAAGCTATTACAATAAGTGAAAAAATCATCATTATATTTTTATTCATAATTCTTTATTCCTTTATTAAGATATTTATAATTTATCATATATTATTTTGTATAAAAAACAAGAAGGGTATAGCGGGTATATTACTCTTTATTTTTATCTTCATTCAATGATTTTAATTTTTCTCTTATATCTGATGTTGTTTTTAGCGCGTCTTCTTTTTTCATTTTCGGCTGCTTGAAAATTGTTAGAGTTTTGTCTAATATATTTTTAAAACTATCTTCAACAGTGTTTTCTTTAGAATTAACATACATCATTTTTATTTGGTCTTTCATCTCTTTATCTTCTATTTTTGAAAGCAGGTTTATATTATGGTCAGATACCGATATTAAATACATTTCATTTGCTATTTCTATTATAGAAACATATCTATTTGACGCTATGGCAGTGGTAGCCAACACCTTTATAATTTCATTAGAACCAGATACTTTTTTAGTTTTATTTTTTAAATACACAAATACAATATATATTCCAACTAATGTTACTATAAAACCAATAATAGCCTTTATAAACATAGAAGTAGTGCTGACATTTGCTCTGTTTTCTATGTTTCTAATATCCTGAAGTATTGCAGGTTCGTTGTTAGTGTTATTTATTATTGTGTTTTCTTGAATATTAAAATAATTTGATTGAGTAGTATCATTTGTTATGTTATTAGTATCTTGTGAATATAGAAGAGATAGAGTGAATATAGTAAGTAATAATATTTTTTTTATCACAGCTATTTCCAATACGGAGAGAGCGGGATTCGAACCCGCGGTAGGGGTTGCCTACGACAGTTTAGCAAACTGCTCCCTTCGGCCTCTCGGGCATCTCTCCAAATATTATCAATTATTAGTTTGTCTATATTAACATAAATAAGTTTTTTAGTCAACCATATATTTGTTAGTTTTATATAATTGTTTTATATTTGAATTTTATTAAATAATGTTTATAAATTAATAATTATTATCAAAAAAATTTGATAAAAAAATAAAAATGAATATAATTAATTGCAGAGTTTTTGAGGATAAAATTAATAAATAAGCTATTTTTATCCGAAATTTAAGTAAATAATTTGTAAATTGGTATCTATATATAAAATAAACCCATTTACATCATATCATAACAAGGGGCTTAAGCCCCTTGTTTATTACTATAAGACTTGATAAAAAAATAAAAATGAATATAATTAATTATAGAGTTTTTTTTTTGAGGTTAAAAATTAATAAATAAGTTATTTTTATCCGAAATTTAAGTAAATAATTTGTAAATTTTTACTTGACTTTATATTTTATTTTAATATATTATACATATAGAGAGTATGGGTATAAAGTTCTTTCTATAATATGTTCTTTTGGAAATAATAAATTGTATAAAGCTTTTCCGCTCATAAGAGTTTAATACAATTTTTTATTTTAATAAATAAGCAAAAATTTTATAAGGAGATTTATATGAATAAAAAGATTATTTATTTATTATCTTTGCTTATGGCTTTAAGCTTAGCTTTTGCGGGCTGTAAGAAAAACGGCATAACAGACGTTAAAGGCGACACTAATAAAGAAACAGAAGTAAAAAATGAGACAGGCGGTTTAACAAAAACATGGGAAGATTTAAAAAAGTATGATACTAATGCTATGAACGACTATGCTGTTATAAGCCAGACAGGCGAAGACTATTATAGAAATCCTGTAATAGTTGCATTAGGACAAGGCAGTGTTTTAATAGTAACTGAGAAAAGAATTAAATACCCTGGTTCTGCTAACGACATAGGTGTAAACGGCGATAAGCCCGTAAGTATAATTTACTTATTAAGCAAGGACGGAGGCGACAACTTCGATGCCCCTAAGCCAATTGTTGCAGACTCTCAGACTAAAGATGATGCAGTTTCTGCCCCTGTAGTGTATTATAAAAAAGATAGTGGTAAAGTTTGTGTAATAGCTTCTGCAGGTTCAGGCATATCCCGTACTGGTACAGACTATGCTAATAGAAATCCAAAATCAAAACTTAAATATTCTGTAGGAACAGTTACTGGTGTTGATAGTGAAAGTGCAATTCCAACAATAGACTGGAGTGCTTGGCAAGACTTAGATGTATCAAAAGTTAAACTTACTACACAATTCGGCACACATTCAGGAAGAGGCATAATTACTGATGATAATAAATTAATTCTTCCTATAATTACAGCAAACCAAGGTACTACCGTTAATATAGGGTCTGTTAGAGAACAGATGGGAGTAACATTTGTTAAAGTTACTGTTAATAGCGATACGCTTTCTATTGATGACAGTGCTGTAATTGGTGCTGGATTTACTTTTGCTGACGGAAGAACTAGCGGTTTCAGTAAATATAAAGAAGCAAAAGCTGTAGCATATGATAAAACTGCTGATAAAGTAACTTATTTAGCAGTTCCAAATCCTGCAGGCGGTGACGGAAAGATGGGATTAGGAGACAGCCAACAAGGTCAGCAAGCTAAAGATATAGCAATAAATGCTCATGAAGGTTCTTTCGGTTTCCATAAATTTGATAAAGGTTGGTATGGCTCTAAAGAGTATGACCCAAGTAAATATGGTACTGATACTGCTGGTTCTGGTGAGGATATAGCATTGTTCTCACATGTACAAACTAGAGTTGGAGCGAATCATTTGTATTTGCTTGACCCTACTACTTATACTCCTAAAGGCGGTTCTTTCCAATTGACTAAAACAAGTAAAAGTTCTTCTATAGATGTATTGCCTGACGGAACTGTAATTATGGCTGTTGAAAAAGAATTAAATGAAGATAACGGCTTAAAGTTCAGTATATTCTTCAGCAGATATACTCAAAGTTATTTATCTAGTCAGTTAGAAAGTAAATAATTTTAGAGAAAAATAATTGAATAGATACAAGGAATATATTTGATAGTTTCAAGTATATTCCTTGTTGTTTTTAATTAGG
>NZ_SAXY01000015.1 GCF_008016535.1 Brachyspira pilosicoli | reverse complement strand
CTATGAAAAAAGATTATAGCACAGAATTTAAATTATTTATAGTGGATGAAGCATTAGAAACTAAAAATATTAAAAGATTTTTAAAGATAGAAGAAATACCCAAATCTACTTTTTATGCTTGGCTTAAGAAATATAAAGACACTGGAACTGTCGCCAATTTTAGCACTAAGCCAAAAACTTCTCCAAATATCTTTAATAATCAAAAAGCTATTAATTTAATTATTGAACTCTATACTAAAGAATATCGAGGTAAGCATTATATTAAAGCATATTTGAACCGTGAAGGCATTAGAATAGGTGTTACAGCTATAGAGAATGTACTAAAAAGAAATAATCTTTGGAGATACAAAATAAAAAAGAAAAAGAAGCGATATGATAAACGAAAATTTGTCTCTAAAATACAAAAAGAAGGCAAAATAGTTCAAATAGACACTAAATATATCAAATTAGGCAGAAAAACAGTTTATCAATTCACAGCTGTAGATTTAGCTACTCGTTATAGTTGGATAGAAATCTATGAAGATAAAACACCTTCTAGTGCTTTATCTTTCTTAAAATATGTATTGAAAACTTCACCTTTTAGGATACAATCTATACAGACCGATAATGGTAGAGAATATACTTATCGCTGTATCAATACCTCTAAAATCAATATTTTTGATGAATACTGCTTAAAAAATAAATTAGAGAGGAGATATATTCCTATAGCAACACCAAGATATAACGGCGTAGTAGAAAGAGTACACGGCATAGACGAAAGAGAATTTTATTCACGATTAAATAAAAATATCACAGTAGAATTATTAAGAGAAAAATTAAAAGAATATACACATTTTTATAACAATCAAAGATTGATTTCTTCTTTATTGTATATTACAATCAAATAAAGAATCAAAAATATTATAGCAAGTAAAAGTACAATATCTATGGCTCCATGACATTATATAAAAAAGAGCAAAAAAAAGATTATTCTAATTTATTATTAGAAAGCAGTATAAATAATAAAAGAGATATATTTTTAATATTTTTAGAATCATTTTATGATTATTCACATTTTACTAATCTTTTTGATAAAGACCCATTTCCAAAGGAATACAGGGAATGGGCAAATAAATCAAGAAAAATTTCTCCAAATGATGGCGGAGGAAGTTTTAATGCAAGACTTGCTGGATTAACTGCCTCAAGTCCTTTAACACCAAAAATACAAAATACAAAAAATAAATATACTTTACCGTATTTATTATATGATATAGGATATACTACAATAGCACTTGAAGAAGCTAAAAATACTTATAATTTAAATACTTTTTTACCTTCTCTTTATTTTGATAAAATAATTTTTGACTTAGGAACTACAAATATAGATAATTATATAAATACAAATATAGAAAATTTAGAAACTCCTCTATTTGTATATGGTTTTACTACATTAGGGCATCTTGGTGAACATATAAGCAATAATTTTAATATTATTGAAAATAATAAAAAAATCATGAAATATTTTAATAACACTGATAAATTGCAGCTAATAGAAACTTTGGATAATTCGGTAACGACTGCCATTGAAGTAATAAAAACAAGAGATACTATATTAAAATATTCCCCAAATGCTCTTATCATATTTAAACATGACCATTTATATCCTTATTTAAGAGGCATAATAGAAAATTCTTCCATAGATAATGATATAAAAAATAGCTTTTTGAATGATAATACCCCAACACCTATATTGATTTGGGACGGCACTAATGGAGCATACAAAGCACCTAATAATTTTGTTCCCGAAAATATACCTATGTTTATTGCTATAAATGCAGGAGTTACTAATTACAAAAATAGCATTATATCTTTACTCTATAAATATGAAATTGATGGCATAATAAGTACATATCATAAATTTTATAAAATTACAAATGATACATTAGTATTAGAAAATAATATCAGTCAAGACTCAGAAATATATAAATATGAAAATGCCCAAAAAATATTATCTCAAGATATTTTTCAAGGAAAAAAGTATTATTATAGCATAATGGAAGATTTAAATAGTAAATAATATTTAAGATTTTATTTTGTTTAGGAGTGTGAGATATTGGACATTTTTTAGTATAAAAAAAGCAGTATCCTTGTTATAATATTTTTGATATAGAAAACAAATAAAAGGATACTACTATGAAAAAAGATTATAGCACAGAATTTAAATTATTTATAGTGCAGGAAGCATTAGAAACTAAAAATATTAAAAGATTTTTAAAGATGGAAAGAATAAATAAATCCACTTTTTATACTTGGCTTAAGAAATATAAAGACACTGGAACTGTCGCTAATTTTAGCACTAGACCAAAAACTTCTCCAAACATCTTTAATAATCAAGAAGCTATTAATTTAATTATTGAACTCTATACTGAAGAGTATAAGGGAAAACATTATATTAAAGCATATTTAAATCGTAAAGGCATTAAGATAGGTGTTACAGCTATAGAGAATGTACTAAAAAGAAATAATCTTTGGAGATATAAAACAAAAAAGAAAAAGAAGCGATATGATAAACGAAAATTTGTCTCTAAAATACAAAAAGAAGGCAAAATAGTTCAAATAGATACCGCCTTGCGTACCTTCGGTAAAATATATCAAATTAGGCAGAAAAACAGTCTATCAGTTCACTGCTGTCGATTTAGCTGCTCGCTATAGTTAGAGGCAAATCTATGAGGATAAAACACCTTCTAGTGCTTTATCTTTCTTAAAATATGTCTTAAAAACTTCACCTTTTAAGATACAATCTATACAGACCGATAATGGTAGAGAATATACATACCGCTGTATCAATACCTCTAAAATCAATATTTTTGATGAATACTGCTTAAAAAATAAATTAGAGAGGAGATATATTCCTATAGCAACACCAAGATACAATGGCGTAGTAGAAAGAGTACACGGCATAGACGAAAGAGAATTTTATTCACGATTAAATAAAAATATCACAGTAGAATTATTGAGAGAAAAATTAAAAGAATATACACATTTTTATAACAATCAAAGATTGATTTCTTCGCTAGGTTATATTACAATCAAAGAAAGAATCAAAAATATTATAGCAAGTAAAAGTACAATATCTATGGCTCCATGACAATAAAATTATTATAAATGCTTGACTTTTATTCTATTCATAGTATAATAGGATGCAAATATTAAACAGTTTTAGGAAAAATAAAAATGTATAATATATTCTCTTACATCAAAAATAATTCCTCAAGGCGTTAAGCCTCTATTTTTATTTATTCTAATCTAAAAATCAATTTTTTTTAAACAATTAAATATTATTCTTTATAATATTATTTTAAATTCATTTTAGGAGTTTTTTATATGATAAAAGTATCCGTTATAGGTGCAACAGGATATGCAGGTGCAGAATTAATTAGACTGCTATTATCTCATAGTAAAGTAAAATTAAAAAATATTTCTTCAAAAAGTTTTGTTGGGAAAAACATAAACGAAATATATCCTAACTTAAATAAAAACTTAGATAAATTATTAATAGATGAAAATGAAATATTTGAAAACACTGATGTGGTATTTGCATCACTTCCTGCTGGTTTAAGCGATGAGATTGCAAATAAATGCTTTGAAAAAAATATTTTATTTATAGATTTGGGGGCTGATTTTAGACTAGACGACGAAGAAGATTATAAAAATTGGTACGGCAAAGAATATAAATATAAAAATCTTCACAAAGAGGCAATTTATTCAATACCTGAAATAATTAAGTATGATAGTGTTTATAATAAAAAAGAATTAAAGAATGCAAAAATTATAGGAAATCCCGGCTGCTACCCTACTTCTATAGGTTTGGCATTAGCCCCTGCTTTAGTAAACAAATTAATACAAAAAGATGATATTATAATTGACTCAAAATCTGGAGCCACTGGTGCAGGACGAGAATTAAAATTAAATACTCATTATACAGAATGTAATGAAGCATTTGCTCCATACAAAATTGCTGAACATAGACACACCCCTGAAATAGAACAAACATTGTCAAATATATATGGTGAAGATATAAAAGTTACTTTTGTTCCTCATTTGCTTCCATTAAACAGAGGAATAGTTTCAACAATATATGCAAAATTAGAAAATAAAAATCTTAAATTGGAAGATATACATAACATTTACAAAGACTTTTATAAAGATTCAGCATTTGTAAGAGTATTAAATATTGGAGAGATAGCAAATTTAAAATATGTTAAATACTCAAATTATTGTGATATATCTTTGCATATAGATGATAGAACTAACAAATTAATAATAGTATCAACAATAGACAATATGGTAAAAGGAGCAGCAGGACAAGCAATACAAAACATGAATATAGCTTTAGGATTAGAAGAAGATGAGGGATTAAATTTCATTCCTCCATCTTTTTAATTAAATATAGATAAACAATTATACTTTATTAAAAATAATATAATTAAAATTATTTAGAACTATTTTGCACTTTTTGGTTCTTTGACGAAGTCCGCAGAGCGTACGCGGCGGGAAAAAGAACAATAAAAAAACAAGCATATAAGAAATTAATTTACTAAACAACAATTAATTTTATAAATAAAATAGGAGAATAAAATGATAGATATCAAACAAATTGAAGGCGGTGTATGTGCTTCTGAAGGTTTCTTAGCAAATGGAATACATGCAGGAATAAAGAAAAATAAAGAAAAAAAAGATTTAGCAATAATTTATAGTAAAAGTCAATGTTCTGCTGCTGCGGTATACACTCAAAATAAAGCATGCGGAGCAAACATTATAGTAAGCAAAGAGCATTTAAAAGACGGAAAAGCAAAAGCTATTATATGCAATTCTGGCAATGCTAACACTTGTAATAAAAACGGAGTGGAAGTAGCAAAAGAGATGTGCAAACTTACAGCCGATGCATTAGGTATTGATGAAAAAGAAGTAGCTGTTGCATCTACTGGTGTTATAGGAGTGCCGTTGCCAATTGAGCCTATAGAGAAAAATATTAAACAATTAATAGACAATGCAAATCACTCTCAAGAGCATGCTAAAAATGCAGCAGCTGCAATAATGACAACGGATACATTTATGAAAGAAATAGCTTATGAGTTTGAAATTGAAGGCAAAAAGGTTCATATAGGAGGCACTGCAAAAGGAAGCGGTATGATTCACCCTAATATGGCTACAATGCTTGCTTTTGTAACTACTGACTGCAATATATCAAGCGAAATGCTTCAGAAGGCTTTAAGTGAAGATGTAAAATATACATATAATATGATTAGCGTTGATGGAGATACTTCTACAAATGATATGTGTGTTGTACTTGCTAATGGTGAAGCTAAAAACACTTTAATAGATAAAGAAGATGATAATTATAAAATATTTTGCAAAGCATTGAATATGACAAATACTTATTTATCAAAGCAAATGGCAAAAGATGGAGAAGGTGCTACAAAATTAATAGAATGCGAAGTAATGAATGCCAGCGATATAAAATTAGCAAGAAATATTGCAAAATCTGTAATAACATCAAATTTAGTAAAAGCAGCTATGTACGGATGCGATATGAACTGGGGAAGAATTTCATGTGCTATAGGCTATACTGATGCTGATTTTGATATAAATAAGGTTTCTATAAATGTAGGTTCAAAATATGGAGAGATGAATGTTTATAAAGATGGGTATGGTGTAGAGTTTGATGAAGATGAGGCTTTAAAAATACTAAAAGAAGATGAGATAAAAATTACAATAAATATGAACTGCGGAGATAGCAAGGCTGTAGCTTGGGGCTGTGATTTAACTTATGACTATGTAAAAATTAACGGCTCATACAGAAGTTAAAATTTTATATGCTGTAATTATTATGTTTTATCAAATTATAGTTATTTAATAATATATAAATAATTGATTAATATTATAAAATATTGATTAGTTAAATATATTTTAAAGAATGTAATATATAATTTATATTTTGAGAAATTTAAAAGCTGTATTTATAAAATGTAGTTCTTTTGGTTCTTTTATACCAATAAAAGAACTGGGGGCGTGGGGGCAAAGCCACCACAAATAATAAAATTTAAAACTAATTTTGATACAATATAATTTTTCAATATTTAATAATAATTTAATTAAATAATTAAGGAAATAAAAATGGAAAATATTTCAAATAGAGATAAGGCACTTATACTTAATCAGGCACTTCCATATATACAAAAATACACGGGAAAAACTGTTGTAATAAAATACGGCGGAAGTGCTATGGAAAATCCTGAATTAAAAAAGAAAGTAATGAGTGATGTTGCTTTGCTTTCTACTGTTGGGATAAAAGTTATAGTGGTTCATGGAGGAGGAAAAGATATTACTGCTATGCTTAGCAAAATAGGCAAAGAATCAAAGTTTATAAATGGATTAAGATATACTGACAGAGAAACTGCTGAAATAGTAAAAATGGTTCTTGCCGGTAAAGTTAATAAAGAGTTAGTGGCTTCTCTTGAAAGCTCTGGGGGTAAATGTTTAGGTATATGCGGTATTGACGGAAACATGTTTAAAGTAAGCAAATACAAAGGTGATATTGATTTAGGATTTGTTGGAGATGTTGATGATGTTGATACCCATTTACTTAATACTATAATAACAAATAAATATATTCCAATAGTTGCAACCGTTGGAAGCGATAAAGAGGGAAATGTTTATAATATTAATGCTGATACTGCGGCAGCAAAAATTGCAGAAAGTTTAAAAGCTGAAACATTAATATATATGACAGACACGCCGGGACTTTTAAAAGATAAAGATGATGAAAATACTTTAATAAGCCAAATAAATATTAAAGATATAGATAACCTTATAAAAGACGGAATTATATCTGGAGGAATGATACCTAAAGTTAAGCATTGTATAGAGGCTGTGCAAAATGGAGTATCAAAAGTATTTATAATAGACGGAAGACTATGCCATTCATTATTGATAGAGATGTTTACTGATGAAGGTATAGGAACAATGTTTTATAAAGACTAATAAATATAAACTAAATAATGAGGATAAAAATATGGCATCTAAAAAAACAAATAATAATAATCAAAACAATGAAAAATCAAAATTAAAAAAAGAATATATTAATAACAGTAAAAAATATGTTGCTAACACTTATGCAAGATTCGATTTAGTTTTAGAATCTGGAAAAGAGACAAAATTAAAAGATGTAGAAGGAAGAGAGTATATTGATTTAGGAAGCGGTATTGGAGTTAATAGCATTGGTTATGGAAATAAAAATTGGATTAATGCTGTAGTAAATCAAGCAAAAATACTTCAGCATACTTCAAATCTTTTCTACACAAAACCTTATATTGATTTGGCAAAAAAATTATGCTATATTACAAAACATGATAAAGCATTCTTCTGCAATTCTGGTGCTGAAGCAAATGAAGCTGCAATTAAATGTGCAAGAAAATACTCTTTTAATAAATATGCCAATAATGATAAAAATTATAAAAGAAATAAAATAGTAACATTAAAAAACTCTTTTCATGGAAGAACTATCTGTACAATTTCAGCTACAGGTCAGGAAGTTTTTCATAATTTCTTTTTCCCATTTTTGGAAGGCTTTTCATTTGCCGAGGCTAACAATTATGAAGACACTATAGAAAAATTAAAAGATAATGCATGTGCTATGATGATGGAGCTTATACAGGGTGAAGGCGGGGTTATAGCTCTTGATAAAGAATATGTACAGAAAGTGCAAAAATACTGCGAAGAAAATGATATACTCTTTATAGTTGATGAAGTGCAAACTGGTGTTGGAAGAACAGGAAAGTTTTTATGCTCTGAACATTTTGGTATAAAACCAGACATCACTACATTAGCAAAAGGTTTAGGTGGGGGGCTTCCTATAGGGGCAATGCTTATGAGTAAAAAATGCTCTGATGTATTTGTGCCAGGGGACCATGCTTCTACATTTGGTGCTAATCCTGTTGTTGCTGCTGGTGCTTTGGAAGTATTAAACATCATAGATAAAAACTTATTAAAAGAAGTTGAAAAGAAATCTAAATATATAAAAAGCAAATTAACAAAACTTGATAATGTTGTTAGTGTTGATGGAATAGGTTTAATGCTTGGAATAGGTTTAAAAGAGGGATTAAATGCTAGAGAAATAGCAGAAAAATGCATCTCAAAAGGAGTAATTCCTTTGACTGCTAAAAATAAAATAAGACTTCTTCCTCCTCTCACAATAACTGATAAAGAATTAGAAAAAGCTGTTTCAATACTTTCTGAGTGTATAATAAAGAAATAGATTTGCTTCATAATATAAAAAATTATTATGAAGCAAGTTTTTTATTATGCTCTTATATCTCTTTTATTAAAAATAATTATAGTCAATACACTTGTTACTATACCAATAATAAATAGGCATATAATACCAGCTAAAAATATATCAAAATCAGTACTGTATTTAGATGGGGCAAACAATGTTATAATACTTAAATATTTAAAAAACTCTGCTTTCTCCCCTACTCTCGACATCATTTGAAAAAGCATAAATAGTATACAAATCCCTGCACCCGCCCAAAGAGAAATTGATGTAGAAGAAAAACTTACAGAACTTAAAAAACATATTCCAAAAAAAGAAAGCCATAAAGCAAAAAGACCAATATTTACAATTATCATTTTTGTTATATCAAGCTCTCCTTTAAACATAATCTCGCTTGTAATTATAAGAAGCATAGTGATATATAGGTTTAATATAAATATTTCTAAAACAGCACTTAATATTTGTGTAGATATTATCTTTACTCTTGAATTTGGTGTTGTAAATAAATATGCAATGCTTCCTTTATCAAGGTATCTTATAACAAGTCTATTAACAAGCAAAACAATAAAAACTAATGGAAAAATAATCAGTAAAAATGAATATAAATAATCAATTAAAAAGTCAGTTAAATTACTTGAAAAATTATTCATTCCAAATAAAGCAAACATCTGAGGCATACTCTCAACCATAGAGTTTAAACTATCAACAAGTTTAGGGTCAAACATAGAAACTATAATTGCTCCATACATAGTTAATACTAAAGCGAATATTAATAATATTTTAAAATTTGATTTGAATTCTTTTTTTAATAAAACCAAATTAAACATACAAACTCCTATTATTATAAAAATCAATTACTGTAAAAATGCAAAAATAACTCTTCTAAAGTTTGACTTGATGAATTAATATCTAATATATTATAGTTGCTAAGTTCTTTTATAAAATTATTAACTTCATTACTAACAATCGAAACTTTTACAATATTATTATCTATCTCTGATTTAAAACCAATTTTATTTTTAAAATTTAATG
Source organism: Brachyspira pilosicoli (assembly GCF_008016535.1). Lineage (GTDB taxonomy): Bacteria > Spirochaetota > Brachyspiria > Brachyspirales > Brachyspiraceae > Brachyspira > Brachyspira pilosicoli_A. The sequence goes on along the minus strand of NZ_SAXY01000015.1, from coordinate 5,144 downwards.
CTTCTTCATTTGTTTTAAAAACCACTTCAAAATTTTTATTCTTTTTAGATTTTAATTCTTCCATATTCTCTATTGCTATAAGTTTACCTTCTTTTAATATAGCAGTTCTGTCGCATGTTTTTTCAACTTCTTCAAATATATGCGATGACATAAAAATAGTAGTGCCTTTTTTCTTCTCTTCTAAAATCAACTCAATAAACTTTTTTTGCATCAAAGGGTCAAGTCCGCTTGTAGGCTCATCTAATATAACAACTTCAGGCTCATTCATAAAAGCACATACTATAGCTATTTTTTGTTTTGTTCCTTTTGACATACTCTTTATTTTTCTACCCGCATCAAGTTCAAATAAATCAGTAAGCTCTTTAATTCTATTTTTATTTTTTATAGATTTCATTTCAGCAATAAATTTTATAAAATCACTTCCTTTCATCTCGTCCATAAAAGCAATTTCTCCGGGCAAATATCCAAGTTTTGATTGTATGTTCTCTCTATTAGCAAAACACTCCATATCTAATATTTCAGCACTGCCTTTATCAGACTTTATAAACCCCATTAACTGCCTTATAGTTGTTGTCTTGCCTGCTCCATTAGGCCCAAGCATTCCAAATATTTCGCCTTTGTTTACTTCAAAAGACAAATCAAATACTCCCCTCCCTCTTCCATAATCTTTGCTAATATTATTTACTTTTATTACAGACATAAATAATTCCTCCTTATGCCTTATAAATATTTTTTCTTGTATGAAATCTGCTTAAACATCTTCACCCACTTAGAATACTGCTTTATCATATCTTCTTTATCTATTTTTTTGGTCATTTTCTTTCTGCTTTCCAAATAACCTTCAGATGTGTATGTTATCATTTCTATAATATCTTTTATATCAACATCATCTCTAAACTTATTTTTATCAATATTCTTCAAATAGCTATTTATATCAATTTGTTTTTTATTGTTATTAACTATTTCTTTTACATCTTCACTCTCATCAAAATATCCCTGTATTAAAAAATCAAATATAGATTTATGCTTTTCCATCATTTCTAACTTTTTATAAAATGAATATTCCATAAGCTCAAAAAAATCCTTTATCTTGTAAAAGTTGGAATCTGCAATTATTTTTTCTATATATTCATACACATAATTATAAACATATTCATACAATTTTTTCTTAGTCTTAAAATGATATAATAATAAAGATTTTGATATATTAGCATTACTCGCAATATTCTCTAAAATGGCATGTTTATACTCATGCTTTGCAAACTCTTCGATTGATGCATTTATTATTGTTTCTTTTTTTTCTTCTGGTATATTCATTATATTTTTGCTCATACTATATTACTGACTAACCTAGTCAGTTAAACTATAACATAAAATATATATTTGTCAAACAAAAAATTAAATGATAAAATTAAAAATTGTACTGATAAACATAATCTTTAGAGACTAATAAAGAATTATCAGATATTAAATATTTATATTTAAAATATTCTTCTTCATTAATAAAATAACTTTCATCTAAGTTTAATGATTTAAACTCTTCTATAAATGTGTTTAAAGCGAGATTTTTATCTGCAAACTTTTCTATAGCTCTATTTGAAAGCTCAAAGAAATTCTTCATAAGATAAGGAATATAATCTTCTTTATAATAATCTAAGCAATTTCTTAATAATACAAACAATGTTTTAAAATAATTAATGTCAGTATTTTTTTTAGTGGATATAGTGTGAATATGCTGTCTGTAATAATATATTGGCTTATGATTAAAAGATATTTTAGGGTTATGAATAAGAGATTTAAAAAACTGCTCTGTATCCTGATAGCAAAGTATAGATGAATAGTAAATATTATTATTTATTAAAAACTCTCTTCTCCATAATTTTGACCAAGTTGACTCTTCAATAGTTTCTTTATCTGTAGGAGATAAGTTTTTAATACTAGCAGTAGATATACCTTCTAAATCATTATTATCTAAAAAACTTACTCTATTTAAATGAGATACATATTCTTTTGAATCTATAACATCATATATATTTAAACTGCTAACATAGTCAGAATCATATTTTTCTGCTGTATTATATAATTCCTCTAAAAAATTATTAGAAATATAATCATCAGAATCCATAAAAAAAACGTACTCACCTCTAGCAACATTTAAACCAATATTTCTAGATAGACCCGCACCATGTTTTATTTTATTATCTATTAATATTATTCTTTTATCTTTTAAAGAATACTCTTCTATTATTTTTTTACTATTATCACTGCTACAATCATTAATGCATATTATCTCTATTTCATTAGTACTCTGATTGATTAAACTATCCAAGCAGTAAGATAAATATTTATCTGTATTATATACTGGTATTACAACGCTTACCATATTATGTTACCTTTCTTTATATCATATAATATGCAATTTTTTTTGTCAATTAAGATATCGACATTTAAAACAATATTTAGATAAAAATAAATAGCTTTTTTGTTTTTAAATCACATTATTTGCATTCATTTTAGCAAAGAAGATAATATTAAATAAAAACTATATTTAAACCTTTCATCTGCATATTCATTGAATTTTATTTCTATTTCAGTTTCATCATTATTATTAGAAGCATAATAAACATTAGATAATTTTATATAAATAGAAGCATCATTATAATCATCATAAAAAACATAACCTTTGGTAACAATACCGTTAACATCATCTCTAATCATAGAAAATTTATTAGCAATATTTTTCACAACACCAACAGTAAGAACTTTAGGCATATTTTTTATTAAAGCATTTTTTGTTTTTCTAGAAAGCTGCTCAAAGGGCTGTTCTATCTCATAATCTAAAATTTGTTTTTGCCATTTTTCTATAATAGATTTTTTTACTTCCACTGGACTTAATAACCCTATAATAGCATCATCTTTAATAAAAATCTCTTCATCATTTATATCATTAAATGTGCCGTCTTCCATATATCTAAAACCGTTTAATAAAGTATTTTTTTTATCATATATAGCCCAAACTAAGTTAACAGCAAACATCTTCATAAATGGATTATATAAAAACAACTCTCTCCAATTATTAAATCGCCATTTTCTCCCATTCATAAAAACATAAATCAATCTTTCTGTTTGTATTTTTAATATTTTCTTTGCTTCAGTTTTTAATGCACTAAGTTCATTTTTTGCCTCTATTGGAAAATCTTTTGGAAAAGTTTTTAGTTGTTTATTTTTAGACTCATCAAAAATATCAATAGAGAAATTGTCTTTTAAAGTTATTCTAAATATTCTATCATCTTTTTTTATAATACGAATACCCTCTCTATCAAATCCAAAATTAGGCATAATGATATCTGCAAACTCTTCTTCTGTCATATTCATTTTATGAGAAATAGTATAAAACATATCTCTGCATTTATTTCTCACACTAACTTGCTTAAACTTTTTTGAAGCCTCATAAATTAAATAAAAAGCAATATTATTTGAAGATAAAAAGATAGCTTCCATTATAAAACAAGCATATTTAAATCTTTTACTTGCAATATTTTTTGCATTTTTATAAAGCTTATTAATTTGACTATTAGAAGCAAATATGCAATATGGATATATAACATTTTTAGTTTTATTGTCTTGAGCAAAATTAATATATATTTTTTCTAACGCCTCTCTAAAACTCTCTTCATCTAGAGAGTAACCTATTTCATCAACAATATCTATACTGCAAGATTCTTTTAATTCTAAATACGCTCCAATAATAAATCTTATTACTTTCACACAAACAACACTGCTCTTATCTTTAGTAAATACATTAGAAATAATTTTATTGTCTATAAAGGAAGTTGTTTTATCATATTTTGATTTGTAACTTTTTTCTACTATCTCATTAATCTCTTTTAAGCTAAGCATACAAACATACAATTTTTTAAGTTTTATATTATAGTATAATGTCAATAAAAACAATCTAAATGTTCATTATTTTAATTGCACAGGTGCCAAACATATTGCAGTTAGGAATTCCTTAATTTATTAAAGTATAGCATAGGTGTATCATAATTTAAAGCAGAATGTATTCGTTTATAATTGAAAAAATAATTATATTTTTGTATGTTTTTATTTGCTTTCTCTAAGGTTAATTCTTGTGTACAAAAGTCATAGAATTCTTTTTGGTCTTGTCCTTGTGTACTCTCTACTACGCCATTATACCAAGGTGATGCAATTGGACTATAAACTCTCTTAATATAGTTTTTCTTACAAAATATATCTAATGGGTGTTCAGTATTAAATGAATGTTTACGGTAAGTAAATTCTGTACCATTGTCTGTTTGAATACAATGTATTCTAAAAGGAAAATAATCTATAAGCCGTTTCATAAAATCAATGGTACTGTATGGACTTTTTTCATCGTATAAATATCTAAAGCTCATTCTTGTTGCTAAATCTACAGCAGTAAATTGATAATAACGTATTTCACCAAAAAAAGCATATTTAACATCTATTTGTACCTTTTCTCCTGCTTCTTTAATATAAATTGCATGTTTTCCTTTATGCTTTCTCTTAATTTTTTTCTTTTTGCTTCTATACAAATTATGTTCTTTTAGAACAGTTTCTATTGCTGTTGTTCCTACTTTAATGTCTTCTAACTCTAATTGTTTTTTTATTTTAAATTTACCATAACCATATAATTTTCTTATTTCAATTATTCTTTTAATAATCTTTTTATTTTTCAATTTATTTTTATTATTCTTAGGTTTAGTAGATTTAGGTTTTATAATAGAATAAGTTTCTAATTGGCTTTTCCAATAATAATATGTTCTAATACTAATCTTATATTTTAAAGCTAATACTTCTTTATTCTTAACTTTATTGATTTTTAGAACTATCTTTTTTCTTTGATTTGAAGTATATTCTTTCATAGGTATTCCTTTTGTTTTATTTTAGTTAATTAAATTATAAGGAATACCTGCTTTTTTTATACTAAAGAATGTCCAATATCTCACACTCCTAAACAAATAAAGAGCTTTTTTGTCATGGAGCCATAGATATTGTACTTTTACTTGCTATAATATTTTTGATTCTTTCTTTGATTGTAATATACAATAACGAAGAAATCAATCTTTGATTGTTATAAAAATGTGTATATTCTTTTAATT
>NZ_SAXY01000014.1 GCF_008016535.1 Brachyspira pilosicoli | reverse complement strand
ATTTGGGTATTTCTTCTATCTTTAGAAATCTTTTAATATTTTTAGTTTCTAATGCTTCATCCACTATAAATAATTTAAATTCTGTGCTATAATCTCTTTTCATAGTAGCATCCTTTTTATTTGTTTTCTGTTCAAAATATTATAACAAGGATACTGCTTTTTTTATACTAAAAAATGTCCAATATCTCATACTCCTAAACATTGTCGTATATATATTTTATTGCAAAAATTAAAACAACAATTATAAGAATTTTAATTATAATATTAAGTATTCCATGTATGCCAAAGAAATGGTCGAAGAATGCTGGACCTCCTGGCATAGGCGGCGGTGCATCAAATCCTCTTAAATGATGATATGGTACTCCTCTGCAAGAGAGAAAAAATAATGATATTATAGATAGATATATTGCTTTTAACATAAACAATCCTAATAAGTTTTATTATGTAATATTAGACGAATTATTTATAAGGAAAGTTCCCTATATTTTTTACGATAATATTAAAAAAATAATAATTTGGACTGTGTTGTTTTAATATGGTGTTTAGTAGATTAAAAAATAAATATTTAAAAAAAATAAAATTAATAGCCTATGAGTTTAATTATATTAGTAAAAATTATAATAATATATTTCTAAAAATAATTAATTATATTTTGCTTATTGTTTACTCTTTTTATCAATTTATTTTAGAGTTTGTTATTGCTGCTATTTTTATAGCTTTAATATCATATTTTAGCGTATCTAATTATTCAAAGAAATATATATATAATTCTATAGAGGATATTCCATATAATGATGTTGCTTTGGTGTTGGGAACGAGTAAATATTTGTCTGATGGCAGAATAAATATGTATTTTAAGTTTAGAATGGATGCAGCTTATGAGCTATACACTAACGGCAAAGTAAAGTATATACTTGTTAGCGGCGATAATAGACATAAATCTTACAATGAACCTAAACAGATGCGTTTAGATTTAATAAAGCTTGGAGTAGATAAAAGGCATATATTTTTGGATTTTGCTGGCTTTAGAACGAGGGATTCTATATTAAGAGCAAATAGGGTTTTTGATTTGAGTAATTTTACTATAGTGTCTCAGCCGTTTCACAATGAGAGGGCAGTGTTTATTGCTAGAGAAAAAAATATTAATGCAATAGCTTATAGTGCTGATAATGTAAGAAAGCTATATAGAATAAGGCAATTTCCAAGAGAGGTTGGTGCAAGATTACTAATGTTTGCCGATATTATTTTCAATAGACCTCCAAAGTTTTATGGCGACCACATAAAAATAGAAGAGAGAGAAATTATAAAAACTAAAAGCAATAAATTAAATAAAAAATCATATAAGGAAAAAAAATGACTTCTCAATTATTAACTCAATTACTTCAAGCATTAGGGCTTTTGTCTATATTATTATTAATAGGCACTTTTTTAAGGGCAAAGGTGAAACTGTTTCAAGATTTATATTTGCCTGCTTCTGTAATAGGTGGATTTATAGGGTTAATTATATCTCAGGAGATTTTAGGAAGATTTTCAAGTTATTCTATATCGGTTGAATATATTAAGTTTTATTCACTTTTACCCGGTATTTTATCTGTACCAATATTTGCAGCAATTCCTTTGGGTATGTTTTTAAATGAAAACAAAAGTATAAAATCACTTTATCCTGCTAAAGTTTTAATGTTATTTGCTATATTTCAATGTGCGAGTATGGCTCAATCTGCTATAGGTTATGCTACAAATATACTCTTTACAAAAATATCTCCAAATATGCCAATGTATAGAACATTTGGTTATGAACTTTCTGCAGGGTTTGCAGGAGGACATGGGCTTGCAGCTTCCACTGGCAAATTGCTTGAAGGCTTTGGGCTTCCTATAATAATACAAGAAACTGCTCAGGGGGTTGCTTTAACTACAGCTACTATTGGGCTTATTGGCGGCATACTTTTTGGTATAGTTTTTATTAATATTGCTATAAGAAAAAATAAAACCAATATAGTAAAAAAAATATCAAGCGAAGACCCTACAAAGGCGGGATATAATAATGATATATCTAAACAGTCTAGTTTAGGGAGAGAGACTTTTTTCAGCAGTTCTATAGAGACTATCACTTTTCACCTTGCTATTATATTTAGCGTATGTGCTGTTGCTTATATTGTATTAGGATTTATAAAAAAAGTAGGCATACAGGGGCTTAATGTTTTGCCTGTTTGGACTTATGCTATGATAATAATGTTTGCATTAAACTTCACTATAAAAAAACTAAAATTATCTTGGTGTGTAGATTCTAAAGTAAAGGCTAAAATAATGGGTACTTTAAGCGACTTTGCCATAATATCTGCTATAACAAGTTTGCCAATAGAGGCAGTTATAACTTATATGGCTCCTATAATTGTTATGTGCGTACTTGGTTTTGTGTTTACATATTTAATAGTATTTTATTTTACTAGTATATTATTTAAAGATGATTATACTTTTGAGAGGGCTATAATCTCTTGGGGTACTTTAACAGGTGTACTTATCACTGGCATGACGCTTCTTAAAATATGCGATCCTGATTATAAAAGTCCTGCTTTAAGTGAGTTCTCTTTAGGTTTTTCATTAATGTCTGTTACTGGGCTTTTAGTTGTGCCTATTTTAAATACAGTTTTAGCTATTGGCTCTACTATGGATAATTTAATCACTGCAATAATCACTTCTGCTTTATATTTGCTGTTCGGCTTTATAGTGTTTTTTGCCTCTAAAAAAAGAGCTAATAATTAAAAAAATATAATTAATTTAAATTATTATTAAATTATGATTGTCATTAATTGGTTTTATGTTATAATTAGTATCAAAATTTCAAAATAGTTTATACTTTATTGATATATGAAAAAAATACTTAATAATTTAGAAGAATTGAAAAATGTATTAGACAAAAGAGATACAAAAATAATAGTATTTACTAATGGTTGTTTTGATATTATTCATAGGGGACATGTAGAATATTTACAAAAAGCAAAAGAGCTTGGCAATATACTTATATTAGGCCTAAACAGTGATGACTCTGTGAGAAGGTTAAAAGGAAGCAAGAGACCAATAAATAATGAAACTGATAGGGCTATAGTATTATCTGCATTAGAATGTATTGATTATGTTTTTATTTTTGATGAAGACACCCCCTTAGAATTGATTAAATTTATAAAACCTGATATTTTAGTAAAAGGCGGAGATTATAAAATAGAAGAGGTTGTTGGCAGAGAATATGCTAAACAAACTGTATTAATAGATTTTGTAAATGGGTATTCTACCACAAATATTATAAAAAAAATTAATATTAATTAATTACAATTTTTATGTAATTTTAACTAAAAATTATTTGTTTTGTTATTTAAAAAATAAAAATTTTATAGGTATGTGCAAATGTTTACAAAAAAGAAAGAAAAGATACATTTTATAGGAATAGGCGGAATAGGAATGAGTGCTATAGCATTGGTTCTTAATTCTATAGATGAGTTTACTATTACAGGAAGCGATTTAGCTAAAACTCCAAAAACTCAATCCCTAGAAGATTGCGGTATAAAAGTTTATTATGGTCATAGAGAAAGCAATGTAGAAGATGATGTTACAGCAGTTGTTAGCTCTTCTGCAATAAGCCCTACTAATGAAGAGATAATATCCGCTAAAAAGAAAAATATTATTGTAATACCTAGAGGAGAAATGCTTGCTGAAATTATGCGTCTAAAGCAAGGTATAGCAATATCAGGCTCTCATGGTAAAACTACCACTACTTCTCTAATAAGTCAAATAATGATAGAAGCAAAATTAAACCCAATATGTATAATAGGCGGAAATCATTTTAATCTTAAAAGCAATGCTTATTGTAATTTAAATAGTGAATATATGGTTTGCGAGGCAGATGAGAGTGACGGAAGTTTTTTAAGACTTTCACCTGTATTTAGCATTGTTACAAATATTGATAATGACCATTTGGATTATTATGGCAATGTTGAAAAATTAAGACTTGCTTTTTTAGATTTTATTAATAAAGTTCCTTTTTATGGCTGTTCTTTTCTTTGTTTTGAAAATGATGTTGTAAGAGATTTGGCTAAAAGTGTAACTAAAAAATATTATTCTTACGGCTTTTCTAATGAATATGATTTTTATGTTGATAAAGATTCTATAAAAATGGAAATGCTTAAAACATATTTTAAAGCTTATTATAAAGATAAGTTTTTAGGAGAGTTTGAACTTCCTTTAATAGGTAAACATAATATACTTAATTCTTTAGCCTCAATTGCTGTGGCATATAATTTAAATATAGATACTGATACAATAAAAAAAGCTCTTAAAACCTTTGAAGGTGTAGGCAGAAGATTAAATAAGTTATATGATAAAGAGATAACATTATTTGATGATTATGCCCACCACCCTACTGAGATAAAAGCAACTCTATCTTCTCTTAGGAATGCTTATAAAGATAGACGAATTATAGCTATATTTCAGCCTCATAGATATAGCAGAACTCAGTTGCTTTTAAATGACTTTGAAAATGCTTTTTTAGATGCTGATAATTTAATAATTACCGATATATATGCTGCAGGAGAAAGTCCTATTGCTGGAATTAGCGGTGAAACTATATGCAAAACAGTAAAAAATAATAATATAAAATATATAAAAAATATAGAAGATATATTGCCAGAATTAGAAAAAATAAAACAAGACGGAGATATAATAATTACTTTGGGGGCTGGCAATATAGTAAAGGTTAGTAATGATTATGCAAAAAAATTATCAGAATCTTGAAAATTTTTTAGAAAAAAATAAGGTTACATACAAAAAAAACCGTCCGTTTAAAGAATGTACTAGTTTCAGTGTTGGGGGAATAGTAGATTTATATGTTACTGTAAAAAATATAGATGAGCTTTTATCTTTACTTGTGTTTTTAAATAAAAATAATATAAAATATTTTGTGATAAAAGATAAAAATAAATTCCTTGTATCTGATGATGGATATGATGGTGTTATTATATCTATGGAAGGAAGTTTTGAAGATTTTGAATTCTTAGATGATTGTGTATTAAAAGCTAATAGTTCTGCTATTTTAGAGCGACTTTCACATGAGGCTCGTATTAGAAATTTATCTGGATTAGAGTTTGTTGCTATGGTAAATAGTAGAATAGAGTCTGCTATTTATGGAGAGCTTGAATCTTTTGGTATATCATTTATGAATATTGTAGAAACTTTAACTGTGCTTTATCAAGATTTAATGATTATAAAAGATATATCTAAAAATGAATATTTATCTTCAAGCAGAGAGATTAAGGATAATATGATTATTTTATCTGCTACTTTAAAATTAGAAAAAGACTCTCCTGAAAGTATAGATAATAGAATAGATTGGTTTAGATATATAAGAGGTTCTGTTGCCCCAATGGAGGCTAATATTGGTCCTGTATTTGAAGATTTTGATAATATAAAAGCTTATGAGATGGTTGAGAGAGTTGGCGGGCTTGAAATGAAGGCTGGTACTATGAGATGGCATAAAAGATTTCCTAATTATATAGTTAATGAATGTGTTTACATAGATAATTGCTCTACCAATATGTCTAAAGTTTCTGATGTCTTATCATTAATAGATGATACAAAAAAGAAAATAGAGCAGCATTATGCTTTGAATCCTAAAATCAATATTAAACTTTTAAGTTAATAAATAAATATTTCTTTTTTAATAAATCATAATAAAAACAGGAGATTAAAAAATTATGAAAGGTGTAACTACTATAGCACTTCTTATTTTATCAAATACATTTATGACTATAGCTTGGTATGGACATTTAAAATTTAGCGAAATGAAGGGTTTTGCTAAATTATCTCTTCCTTTTGTTATATTAATTAGTTGGGGGATTGCTTTATTTGAATACTGCTTTCAAGTGCCTGCTAACAGAATTGGTTTTGAAGGAAATGGAGGGCCTTTCTCTCTTATGCAATTAAAAGTTATGCAGGAAGTTATTACTTTAACTATATTTACAATATTTACAGTTGTATTTTTTAAAACAGAAACTTTGAGAATTAATCATTTTATTGGTTTTTTATGTTTAATATTGGCTGTATTTTTTATATTTAAAAAATAGCACTTGACTTTTTTAACTATATATAGTATTATTGTTCAAAGTAATAATTGGAGTTCTTACAATGAAAAAAATATTCTTTTTGTTTTTATGTTTTACTTTATTAATTCTTTCTTGCAATAATAATACTGACAATAAAGAGGTATCAAACGAAGATGTTTTGATTGTTGGGATTGATGCTGATTTTCCTCCTTTTGGTTATTTTGAAGGAAATGAGATAAAGGGATTTGATTATGATATAATAAATGAAGTAGCTAAAGTTTCTGGGCTTAATATTGAGGTTACAGCTATGAAATTTGATGGGCTTTTACCTGCTTTACAAACTAAAAAAATAGATGCCATTATTGCTGGAATGACTGTTACAGAGGAGAGAAAAAAGTTTGTTAATTTTTCTACAACTTATTATGTATCTAGTCAGGTTATGTTAGTTAATGAGAAAAATGATAGTATTACTAATTTTGATAATTTAATTGGAAAGAATGTTGGTGTTGTTATTGGTACTACGGGTGATACTATTATGACAGAAACTGAGGGAGTTAATACTCAGAAATTTGATACTGGAGCTGGGGCTGTACTTGCTTTGGCAGAAAATAAGATTGACGCTATTGTGTTTGATAAAGAGACTTGCAAAAATTTTGCTAAGTATAATGATGGTATTAAATTAATAGAAAGTGATGCTGTTGAAGAAGATTATGCCATTGCTGTGAGAAAAGAAGATACTTTAATTTTGGATAAGATTAACGAAGGCTTATCTGTAATTATGACTAATGGAACATATGAAAAACTTATAGATAAGAATTTTAAATAAAAAAATTATTAATTTTATTAACTAATCTAATTTTGTATAATTTGCAAATAATTACTTTTTGTTTTATAATAATAAAAAGCTATTATTATGAAACAAAAAGTTTTAATTTTATTGAAAATAGCATTGGTAGCATTTTTTTTGCTGTTTCTTATATTAAATATTACCTCAATAGTCTATTATAACACAAAAATTGTATTTATTGTATTACTTGTACTATTCTTATTGTTTTCTATTTCTTTTTTTATAGTCTATTTTTTTGTACAAAACTCTACATCTAATTATAAAGAAATACTCGAAACTAATGATAACGGAATAACACATAGATTTTCTAATATAAATAGTGCTATATTAAATGATTATCAAAATGCTATAAAAAAACTAAAAGAAAAAAACATGTATGTATTAGGAAGATATGATGTATTAGATAATATAAGAAAAAAATATAAAAAAGATATGAAGAATGCCAAAAAAATACAGCGTTCCATGCTTCCTAAAAAAATGCCAAAAAATGAATACCTATCTTCTTATTCATTTTACAATCCTGTAGAAATAATAGGAGGAGATTTTTTTGATTATGTTTATTTAAATAATGATGCTAGTGAGATACTTTTTATTATATCTGATGTTAGCGGACATGGTATAGATGCTGCTATAATAACAGCTGTAATAAAAACTGCTTTTAGAGATTTATCTAAAAATTTCATAAGTGTTAAATCTTTGCTGCATGATATAAATGATACTTTAATTAATATGATGCCAAGCGGATATTATTCCACGATGATAGTTGCAAAAATAGATTTAAAAAATAGAGTTTTAACTTATTCCAATGCCTCTCATACTCCTTTACTTGCCGTACGCAATAATGGTATTAAAGAATATAGAAATGGTGGAACAATAATAGGTTTATTTCCTAGTGCATATTTCCATGAAGAGGATATTGAACTTAATAATGGGGATATATTTTTATTTTTTACAGATGGTATTATTGAGGCTTCTAAATCTAAAAATAAATATGATGTATATGGTATAGATAGATTAAAAGATATGTTTAGAGGTAATAGTAATTATAGTGCTGAAACAATAATAGAAAATATCAAGAGGGATTTTTATGAGTATTTAGATTATAGAAGTCCTGACGATGATTGTTCTATGGTTATTTTCAAAGTAAATTATTAAATTATATTTTATGTATTGATTTTTGCAATAAAAAAGCCCCATAAAAATATAGGGCTAAATAATGCTCCGAGAACAGGGTTCGAACCTGCGACCCGGTGATTAACAGTCACCTGCTCTACCGACTGAGCTATCTCGGAATATTTTTTATTCTTAATTGTTTGATTATAATAGCATATTTAATAAAAAATGTCAATAGCTAAAATAAAAAAATATATTACTATAAATTATATACTTAACTATTTAATAAGCTATTAAATAATTAAAATATATAAAAATAGAAAATATTATCTAAAAACTATACACATATATTTATTTATGAAAAAAGATTTTTATATCATCTATTGACTTTTTAATTTATTTATTATATACTATGCTCATCAAAATATATGGCGGTGTAGCCAAGTGGTAAGGCAGGAGTCTGCAAAACTCTTATTCATCGGTTCGAATCCGTTCGCCGCCTCATTTTTCTAATTTTTTGTTAACATAATGAAAAAGATACATGTTTTTGCAATATTCTTCTTAGTTATCGTAATTATGCTCACTCAAAAACTTTATGTGCTAACTATCAAAGAAAGACAGTCCACTCAAGAAGCTAATGATTCTCATGAACCAAGAGGCACTATTTATGATTCTAAAATGAGACCTCTTACAATCAATATACCAGCATACACTGTATATATAGATACTCAGTCTGTAGCAGAACTAGATGGAAAAGAAGGCATTGATGTAAATGAAGGATATGATGAAATATTAAAATTACTCGGTATTACAAAAGAAAGATTTGCAGAACTATTAAAAGACAAAAGAAGAACTATAAGATTAGCAAGAAATGTTAGCTTAGATGTTTATAATAGAATAAAAGAAGTAAAAAATAAATATAATATTAAAAGTATTTATGGAAATGAAAGCTATAAGAGATTTTATCCATATGCTGATATATTTGCTCATGCTATAGGCTATATGAACAAATCTGAAACTGAAGGCTATGCTGGACTAGAAGCTACTTATCAAAATGTTTTATCTTCTGTAAATGGACAATCAAAGGATTTAGTTTTAACTCTTGACAGAGATATACAAACTATAGTAAGAAATGAGGTATTAAAAACTGTAGCAGAGAAATCTCCTCAATCTGTTACTTTTATAGTGTCTGATGTAAATACTGGGGCTATTATAGCAAATTATTCTTATCCATCTTTTGACCCAAATAATCCTTTTATATATGTTAATAATGAAAGATTAGACAGAAGTATAATGAGTACTATTTATCCGGGCTCTACAATGAAAATATTTGTAGAACTTGCCGCTTTAGAAGAGGGGGTTGCTAATACTGATGAAATTTTTTATTGTAATGGTTATTATGATTACAGTAAACAAACTCGTATACACTGCGATTATCCGCATGGTAAAATAGCTTTTAATGATATATTAAAATACAGCTGCAATTATGCTGTTGTTACAGTGGCTGAGAGAGTAGATAAAAAATTCTTATATGAATATTTAAAAAGATTTGGATTCGGTGATGCTACAGATGTAATGGGAAAATACAAAAATGAATGGACTGGTATATATCATGATTTACAGGATTGGCATAGATTTTCACGCGGTTATTTAGCAATAGGTTATGATTTAAGCGTAACACCTATGCAAATAGCTTCTTCATATTTACCGCTTTTAAATGGCGGATATAAAGTTCAAATGCATGTTGTAGACTCTGTTTATGATGGGGAAAAAAGATTAGTATTAACAAATAACTTAAAAAAAGAAAGAATAATAGAAGAGCAATATTCACAAATAGCAAGACTTTTACTTAGAAAAGGGGTTGAATCAGGCTCTACAGGAAGCAGAGCTAATTTACTTAATATAGATGTTGTTGGTAAAACAGGTACTGCTATCACTGAAGTATATAGAGCAGGTTCTACAGATAGAGCTGAAAAATATTATCAATCTATATTTATAGGCGGATTTCCTTTGGAAGACCCTAAAGTTTCTATATTGGTTTTATTAGATGACCCCAAAGGTTCTGGAGGGCTTGCTGCGGGAAGAGTTGCAGCTCCGCTTTTTGCTCAGGTTGCTAATCAGATAATTCCATATTTGGGACTCGTTGATGGAGAGATACATACTATAAATACTAATGAATTTTTATCTTTAGTACCAAAAGATAATATTATTTATACTAATAACATTATGCCTAATATATATGGTCTTTCATTAAGAGATGCTTTAAACAATATATCTTATATAGTTTCTAATAATAATGCCAAAATAGTTGTTCAAGGAGAAGGATATATTTATGATTATAGCCCTCAAGCTGGAACTATAATATCTAATGAAGAGATAATAAGGCTTAATCTTAAAGCTCCTAATAAATAGTTTTTATAAATAACCTTTTTAAGGAGATAAAATAAAATGTTTAATATACTTACATTTGGCGAACTTTTATATGATGTTTATAATGATGTATCTGTAATAGGAGGGGCACCTTTTAATTATTCTATTCAACTATCCAGACTTTTAAGTAATGATGATAAATTAAAGTTTATAACTTCATTAGGAAATGATAAATTAACTAATGATGCTATTGATTTTATAAAAAAAGAAAATATTGATTATTCTTTAATACAAATAAATAATAATTATGAAACTGGAAAAGCAACTGTATTTCTTAATGAAAAAAAAGTACCTGATTATATAATTCATGAGAATGCTGCTTGGGATAACATAGAATATAATGAAAAGATAGAAAATGCATTAAAAGAAAAATATGATTTATTTTATTTTAATATTTTATCTCAAAGAAATGAATGTTCATATAATACTATAAAAAAAATATATAATAATATTGATTCTAAATATAAAATATGTGATGTAACTTTTAGAAAAAATTATTATACTAAAGAAAAAATAAAAGGGGCATTAGAATTTATTAATATATTAAAAATAAATGATGATGAGCTTTATACTATAAAAAATATATTTTACCCATCTTTAGAAAATGATAATGAAAAATTATTAAAAGTTATAAGCAAAGATTTTAATATTAAATATATATTTTTAACCCTTGGTGCTAAGGGAGCTTCTGTGCTTTATAATAATGAATATATATTTAAACCTTCAAATAAAGTAAAAGTAGTTGATACTGTTGGAGCTGGCGATTCATTTGCAGCTGCTTTAAGCTATGCTATTTTAAGTAATTTAGATATAATAAAAGTGCTTGATTTTGCATCAGCTGTATCTGAAGAGATGATACAGGTAAAAGGCGGTACTGCAAAATATAACACTATAGAGGTAAAAAAATTATTTAATCTTTAATCTTTGCCTGTATAATATTTATATTTTGTTTTGCTTAAAAATCTTATATACTTAAAATTGCCAGTGTAGATTTCTTCTTTAAAGATATACTCTCTTATATCATCATAAAATGTTTGTAAATCAGATTGCATTAATTTATCTATATAGGTAGATTTATTTTTTGACATATAATCATAGAGTCTTTTATGGAGAAGCATATATATATAGTTTTCAGGGGGAGTATTTGATTTTATTATTCCGCTATAAACCATATTATTAGAATCGTTTTCTAAAAACTTTTGTGCTGTATAAATATTATTGCTATATATTAATTTACCTTCAGGTGAAAACAAATAAGAAGCATCTATATAAAAAATATATTCTTTATTGTCTGATGAAAGCAAATTATCAAACTTTCTTATTATTCTAAAAGTTTTGTTTAGATTATAATTTTTTAAATCTTGCACGTAAAGAAAATTTATATTAAAAAAAAGTAATAAAACAATAATTAATAATCTCATAATCATTATTTAGGTATAGACCTAAGAAGCCTTGTAAAATCAGCATCTTTAGGAAATATTTTCAAAGCTTCCTCTATTATTGTATTAGCATTATTATATCTTTTGCTATTATATTCTGTAACAGCATAATTATAATATGACACTTTAAGATTCCTTTTTAAAACTGTAGTATTTTCTCCTAAATCTTCTATACCTTGTTTATATATATTTATGGCAGAAGAGAAATCTTTTTGATTTAAATAACTTGCACCAATAGTATTATAATAATGCTCTGTATTTTTTTTAGTCATACTATTATTAGGGTTAAAGTCATATGCTTCTTTAAGATAAGTGTATGCCTTCTCATAATTGCGTTTTTTTAATGCCTCCAATGCTGCTCTATTAAAAGCATTAACTAAATTATCATTATACATTTCAGTATATGGAGATAAATAATAAGCCTTTTTAGCCATAGTTAATTGCTTATCTAAGTCATTTTCTATTTTTCTTAGAGAAATTGAATTGGGATATAATGTAGCTATTAAAGTGAGAATATCTGCTTCATTTATATTATTATAATTTTGTTTAGGCACAAATGTAACTATAGTAGAAGTTCCTGTATTTCTTATCTCTTTAGTGCCGGGATTAAAACCTCTAGCTAAAGTAGTTTCCACATCAATAGGACCTTTTTCTGTATAAACTGTACAAAATGCATGACTTGAAGTTAATACGCCTTTAACCTCATAGCCAAACTCACTATAAAGAAGATAATAAAGTATAGAAGAACTTAAACAATTATATTCACCCTTAGAAATCATATCCTGAAATAAAGTAGAAGTTTCAAAATATTTCTTTAATATACCTTTATCATATATCCACAGTAAAAGCCTATTTCCAAAATCATAAGCCCCCTCATCTGCATACTGAGAAAGCTCATCTTTTGCCATTTTTCTAATATCATCTAATTTAGTTCTATAAAATTGAAACTCATCTTCATCAGTAATTCCAGATGCTATAATAAAACCGTCATAATATAATTCCATATCATTTGTATCACCATTATCTATTTTTGTAAAGAAATCTTTTTCTAATGGAGTTAATTCAGTTTCATCAAATTTTATTTTATCCGAAGGTTTAGAATATACTATTAGAGAAATAATAAATAAAAATATTATTATATATTTTTTCATTTTTATAAACCTTATTAGCTAATAAATAAATTAATTAAGTTTGTCTAATTCATCTCTATATCTAGCAGCATCTTCATATCTTTCTTCTTTTATAGCTTGATCTAATAATCTTTGTATCTCTTCTCTAGTTTTTATATTATTATTATTATTATTATTTACTGCATTATTATTATCTAACTGAGAAACCTCTTCCTCATTATTATCAAATCTCTGATATACAAAAGGAACAGCAGGAGACTCCTCTCCATTTTCAAGTATAATACCAGCTTTTTCTATAACATGCTCTTCTACATAAATAGGACACTTAAACTCCAAAGCTAATGCTATAGCATCAGAAGGTCTAGAATCTATAAAAACATTATTCTTATCATATTCAATAACAAGTTTAGCAAAATAAGTATCCATATGTATATTATCTATAACTATATTAAGCAATTTAATATTACAAGTATTAAATATTTTATTAATAAGATTATGAGTTAGAGGTCTTTCTTTTTTATAACCTATAAGGCTAGTCATTATAGATTGAGCTTCTAATGTAGCTATAGATATAGGAATAACTTTTTCAGTATTTTCTGGCTTTAACATTACAACAAAATATTTATCTGTTATAGCCAAATTAAGTATTTTTGCTTCAATCACTTTTAAAACCTCTCATTTTATAATATTAATATATATGTTTGATTTGTCAAGGACATTTTTTTATATACTATTTACTTGCTTTTTAATAAAAATTCTTTAGATATAAAAATAGTAAACAAAATAAGTATCAACGCACTAATAGCCGCACTTATATAAGGCGTAATAGTAAATAATAAAGATATAATAGCAGTAGTTACAATAGCAAGTATTATTATTATTATCTCAAATAATATAAACAATATAATATTCTTTTTATTTATTTTCTTTTTTTCTTCTGGTTTTTTATACGGTATAGGTTTTCTCATAATTTAAACTTCCATTTTTTAATAATTAGTATCTATATCTAAAGAAGCCCTTGATATCCAAGTTTCTTCTTTTTTATTAACTTCAACAATTAAGTATCCTTCTTCAGTAATATCTTTAACTAAAGCACTAATTTCTTCACCATCTTTTTTTGCCTTTATAACTCTGCCTATCATATTACTGTATTCTCTGAAATATTCTGATAATTTTTTTTCGCTTGTATATACTTCCTCAAAGCATGTAATAAACTCTTTATAAAATTCAGATAATTCTATTTTTAAATTAGTTTCCATATAAAGAGAAGTTGCCTTATGCTCTATATCTGATGGAAAGTCCTCTTTTGTATGGTATAAATTAACACCCGTTCCAATTATGCAGGCATTTCTATTTTCTATAAGAGTAAGCTGAATAAGCGTTCCTGATATTTTTCTGTTTTTTACTAAAACATCATTAGGCCATTTTACATGAGCATTTACATTATATTTTTCTCTTAGGCATTTACTTAAAGCAATGCCTGGAAGAAAACTTAATGCTTCTTTCTTAAATGGAGTATATACTAATATACTAAACCATAGGCCTAAATCATTATTAGATATCCACTGATTACCATGTGTGCCTTTACCCGCAATTTGTTTTAAAGCAATGTATACACTACCCTCTTCTAACTTAATACCATTATTTAAATCTTCTATCATCTTTGTATTTGTACTTTCTAAAGATTCAAATATTTTTAAGTTTCTTCCATATACTTTGTTTTTTAAATTTTCTAAAAATATGTTAACTTCCATGTTTTTATTATACATTTAAAAATGAATATATCAATATCTTTTAATATTTTTTGTTATTTAGAAAAAACATTAAACAATTAAACAAAATAAATTGTCATGGAGCCATAGATATTGTACTTTTACTTGCTATAATATTTTTGATTCTTTCTTTGATTGTAATATAACCTAACGAAGAAATCAATCTTTGATTGTTATAAAAATGTGTATATTCTTTTAATTTTTCTCTCAATAATTCTACAGTTATATTTTTATTTAATCGTGAATAAAATTCTCTTTCGTCTATACCGTGTACTCTTTCTACTACGCCGTTATATCTTGGTGTTGCTATAGGAATATATCTCCTCTCTAATTTATTTTTTAAGCAGTATTCATCAAAAATATTTATTTTAGGAGTATTAATACAGCGATAAGTATATTCTATACCATTATCGGTTTGTATAGCTTGTATCTTAAAAGGTGAAGTTTTTAAGACATATTTTAAGAAAGATAAAGCACTAGAAGGTGTTTTATCTTCATAGATCTGCCTCCAACTATAACGAGTAGCTAAATCTACAGCAGTGAATTGATAAACTCTTTTTCTACCTAATTTGATATATTTAGTGTCTATTTGAACTATTTTGCCCTCTTTTTGTATTTTAGAGACAAATTTACGCTTATCATATCGCTTCTTTTTCTTTTTTGTTTTATATCTCCAAAGATTATTTCTTTTTAGTACATTCTCTATAGCTGTAACACCTATCTTAATGCCTTCACGATTTAAATATGCTTTAATATAATGCTTACCTCGATATTCTTTAGTATAGAGTTTAATAATTAAATTAATAGCTTTTTGGTTATTAAAGATATTTGGGGAAGTTTTTGGTCTAGTGCTAAAATTGGCGACAGTTCCAGTGTCTTTATATTTTTTAAGCCAAGCATAAAAAGTAGATTTGGGTATTTCTTCTATCTTTAAAAATCTTTTAATATTTTTAGTTTCTAATGCTTCATCCACTATAAATAATTTAAATTCTGTGCTATAATCTTTTTTCATAGTAGTATCCTTTATTTATTTTCTATATCAAAATATTATAACAAGGATACTGCTTTTTTTATACTAAAAAATGTCCAATATCTCACACTCCTAAACATTAAACAAAATAAATATACTTGACTTATAATATTTATATATTATAATTTTAGAGTACATTTTTAAGGAGTTAATATGAGTAGCACTACATCAAATCAAATACTTGTATTTAAAATAAATAATGAATTATATGGTATGGATATTCTAAAAGTTCAAGAGATTTTAAGCTTTATGCCTCCTACTCCAATACCTAACTCTCCTGAATATTTTAAAGGAATTATTAATTTAAGAGGTACTATAATATTAGTAATAGATTTAAGATCCAGATTTCATTTTGATAAGCCAATGGATCCAGAAAATTGTGTAATAGTTGTAGTTGCTATAGGAAATAAAAAATATGGACTTGTAGTTGATTCCGTATCTGATGTACTTACTATTAACAATGAAAATATACAGTCTGAGATAGATATACACTCTGGCATAGACAGCAGATATATTAACGGTTTAGTAAAAGCCAATGAACAAATGATTATATTAGTGGATATAGATAAAGTATTTTTGGAAAATGAACTTGATAATTTAACAAATAAAGTAAATAATTCAATAGTGCAGTAAAATATATGTCATCACATAGAATACTTAGAGTTAATGAAAATATAAAACAAATACTATCTACCATTCTTTTAAGAGAGATAGAAGACCCTCGCATAAAAAACAATTTGGTTACTATAACTCGTATTGATACAGCTAAAGATTTGAAAGAGGCTAAAGTATATTTTGTATGTTTAGACTCAAGCAAACAAAATGAGGTATTAAGTGGGCTTAATAGTGCTAAGGGAGTTATATTCTCTTATTTAAGAAAACAGCTTACTATAAGATATGTTCCTAATCTTACTTTCTATTATGATAAAACATTAATGGAAACTAATAAAGTATTAAGCGACATAAGAAACTTAGACATAAAAGAAGATAGTCAAGAAGAAGAATAAAAAATATCGGAGTAAAAATGCCTATCAAATCCAAGACAGATAGAAAAAAAATAACAACAACAAAGAAAGATATATTAAAAAGAATATCAAATGCTAAAAACATAACAATTACAGGACATAGAAATCCTGATGGGGACTGTATATGTTCTGGACTTGCTTTATCACTGCTTATAAAAAAAGTATTTAAAAAGAAATCTTATGTTGTTAATACAGATAAGATGCCTAAAGAATTAAAAAATGTACTCAATATAGATAAAGTTATTTTTGAAGTTAATGAAAATAATTTGCCTAAAAAAGATGTGCTTATAATACTTGATTCTGGAGATATAGAAAGAATTGGTTGGATTGCTGATATTACTAGCGAATATAATGGAGTAATATTTATAGACCATCATAAAGTAAGAAACATTAATGGCGTTACTATGTTTTATGATGATATTAAAGCTGCTGCTACTTGCGAGATAATATTTGACATATTTTCATCATATCTTAAAAACATGGATTCTACTATAGCTACCCTACTTTACTGCGGTCTTTCAACAGATACAGGCGGGTTTGTTTTCAGCAACACTACAGAGAGAACTTTGCTTTTTGCTTCAAAGATGATGTCTAAAAAAGTTAATATAGAAAATTTAGGTAATGTTGTAAGAAAGAGATATTCAAAAACAGATGTAGAAGCATTAGTTTATATGTATAATGAGATGGTGATAGATGAAGATAAAAAGATTGGCTATTTATGCTTAAAAGAAGAGATTAACGGTCATAACTTAAAAGATATTAGCGTAAGTGCATCTGATACTCTCATACAAATGCAAGATGTGTTAATAGGTTTTATAGTACATGAAAGCGATTATAATTTTAGGGTAAGTATAAGAAGCAGATGTAAAAAGGATATAAGAGAGATAGCAGAGTCATTTGGAGGCGGAGGACACCCTAAAGCTTCAGGATTTACAGTATCAAAAGAAAAATATAAAACTAAAGAAGAATTAGTAAAAGCTATAAAAGAAAAGATAGTTTTATTATTAGAATCTTAAATTTATGCAAAAAGACAATATAATAATATACACAGACGGCGGCTGCAGAGGAAACCCAGGTATAGGAGCTTGGGGAGCTATATTACTTAGTGAGAAACATAATTTAAGGCTAGAAATAGGCGAAAGCGAAGAGCATACAACTAATAATAAAATGGAGATGCAGGCAGCAATTAAAGCTCTTGAAAGACTTAAACATTCTCATAATATAAAATTATATAGCGATAGTGCCTATTTAGTTAATGGAATGAATAGCTGGATTTATTCTTGGCAAAAAAATAATTGGATTAAAAGTGATAAAAAGCCTGTTGAAAATAAAGACTATTGGCTAAAATTAATAGACCTATCAAAAAAACATAGTATTGAGTTTATAAAAGTAAAAGGACACTCATCAAACAAAGAAAATAATCGTGCTGATGAGATAGTAAATATATTAATGGACGAACATATAAAAAACGGCAGTATATCTGAGTTTTACAGCAAAACAGATATAAACTAAAGATTTTAAGTTTATCAAAAATATTACTAATATATATAAAAAATAAAATATTTGCATTTTTTGCAACTTTGACGAAGTCCGCAGAGCGAAGGCGGGAAAAAGTTGAATAAAATAAAAACTTATAAAATATAGCTATTTATATATAACTAAAAATGCTAAAAAATAACTTGAAAAAAGGTTTATTAGTGATAAAATTAAATTTAGTAATAAGAAATATCCAAAATATTTTAAGGAAACAATAATGCAAACAAGAGTATATAAAGCAGGATCTATAGTATATTTTGCTGGAGATAATTCTGATAGAGTTTATATTCTAAAGCAGGGTCAAGCCCATAGTATATTTTTATCAGAAGAGACAGGGCATGAAACTAGAGAATTAATCAACATAGGTGAGTTTTTTGGCGTAAAAAGTATACTAGGTACTTATCCTCAAGAAGATACTGTTCAATGTTTAACAGATTGCGTTATTATTATTTTAACATATAGCGAATTTGAAAGTTTAGTTTCAAAAAATAAACCAATAATCATAAAAATGCTTAAAGTATTTTCAAATCAACTAAGAAGAATAAACAGAAAAGTTGGTATATTAGTAGAAAATACAATAGATGAAGAAGGTCCTTCACCATTAGAGGGGCTATATAATATTGGTGAGTTTTATTTCAAAGCTAAAAAATATAAAAACGCACTATATGCTTATAAAAGATATATACAATCTGCTGATGAGGATTCTGTATTTTATCATACTGTAGAGCAAAGAATAAAAGAATGCAAAAGTTTATTAAATATAACAGATGATAGTAATATAGCTCCATTAGAAGACAGCACAACAGAAGAACCAAAAATAATAAGCAAGCCAAGCACATCTATAGAAAACACTTCTATTAACAATAAAGATTATGACAGGGCTTTAGAGTTTTATGAGAGAGGCGATTATGTGAACGCTATAAAATCATTTAATGCTCTTTTAAAAAATGAAGATAAAGATGTGGCTGAAAACTCAATATTTTATATGGGGAAAGCTTATTATTATATTAATAAATATGATAATGCTTCTAAGGTTTTATTATCAGCAATAAAAACATATCCAAAATCAAAAAATGTAAAAGAGGCAATATTATATTTAGGTAAAAGCTTTGCTAATATTGGTGATAAAGATAAGGCAAAAGCATATTATCAAAAAGTTATGTCTATACCTCCGATGGATAGTTTATCACAAGAGGCTAATGACAGCATACAAAAACTTAATTAAGGATAAAAAATGGATAATATATATTCACATACAAAAAAATATGAAGCTGATGATATAATATTTTTGGAATATGAAACAGGTAATAAATTTTATATGGTTCAAAGTGGCTCTGTAAAAATAACCAAAGTAATAAAAGACGTAGAAAAATTATTAGATATAGTTTATCCTGGAGATTTCTTTGGAGAGATGGCTATACTTGAAGGTACAACAAGAAGTGCTTCTGCTATAGCAAATGAACCTACTACATTACTTGAATTAACAAAAGAAAACTTC
Source organism: Brachyspira pilosicoli (assembly GCF_008016535.1). GTDB lineage: Bacteria > Spirochaetota > Brachyspiria > Brachyspirales > Brachyspiraceae > Brachyspira > Brachyspira pilosicoli_A. The sequence goes on along the minus strand of NZ_SAXY01000014.1, from coordinate 36,963 downwards.
CAAACAATATTAGGCAACAATACAGCTATGGCATTAAAATTATCTAAAATGCTTGCTAAGAGAATATTTGATGCCAAAAGAAGATTATTAATACTTCAATTACCAGAAACAGATTTGAGAGTTTATGATTGTTTATTATTATTAGCTGAACTTCAAAATATTCCAAGAGATCATTATTATGACCCTCAAGAATTAAATGCCACTATAGCTGATATAGCAAATTGGTGCGGTATAAATATTAATGATGTACAGAAAGTATTAAATAATTTAATTAAATCAGGTAAAATTGATGTGTATGCTAACACAATAAAGGTAAGAAATTTAAAAGAAATACAAAGACAAATAGATTTAAAAAGAAAAAAATAATTATTCTTTTATACTGATCAATAAATTGGTAAAAGATTTTTAGTATACAATAATTCTTATTTACTCTTGTATTATTTATAAAGGAAATACAGTTATGCTTGAATTTGAACCTATAAGTTTAGATAAACAAAAATTATATAATAAATATTTTTCTATCACTCCAGAACAGTCTGCAGATTATACTTTTATGAACCTCTTTGGTCTTAAAGATATATATATGCTAGAATGGGCTTTTACAGAAAAATTAGTATGGATTAGACAACGCTCGCCTTATACAATATATTGGGCTCCTGTTGGAGATTGGTTTAATGCTAAATTTTGTAATGATATGAGCCCTTGTGAAATATCAAAGGAATCGATAATTAGAATACCTAAAGAATTAGCTTTATTTTGGGAAAAGTACACTAAAATAAGCGTAAAAGAAGTGAGAGATGAATGGGAATATTTGTATGATGTTGATGAGCTAATTAATTTAAGCGGCAAAAAATTTCATAATAAAAAGAACTTATATAATCAATTTATAAAAAATGATTTTGAATATAAAAATATAGATATAGAAAATGAAGAGATGATTAAAGATATATTTGAGTTTGAAAAGAATTGGGAAATAAATGAAATGCAAAACAATAATAATAACGAAGATATAAAAACAGAATGTGAAGCTTTTGATAAAAATAAATTATTAACACATGAAGTTCGTGCTGAGGCAGATATTATGATGATAAATACACTTATAAATAATTGGAAAGAAATTGACGGAATCACTGGCGGAGCTATATATATAAATAAAAAAATTGTAGCATACACAATAGCAGATTTTACTATGAGAGATACTATAGTGGTGCATTCTGAGAGAGGGGACAGAAATTATAAAGGAAGCTATCAGGCTATAAACAGACTATTTTTAGAAAACAATAAAAGAGAAGGATATAAGTTTGTAAATAGAGAACAAGATGTTGGTGATTTGGGACTTAGAAAGGCTAAATTATCTTATAACCCCGTTAAGTTTGTAGAGAAATATTCTGGTTTTTGCACTGGAAAATAATTAAAAAAATAAGCCCTATAGATTAATATCTACAGGGCTTTCATATATATAAATCAAACACATACTTTGTCTAAATAAATTTCTTTAGCTTTAGAATAAAACTCTGAAGCTTTGTCATAATTACCATTAATAAATTCAATGTTTCCTAAATGAAAATAATCACTTGATTTTGGAGAATGTTTTATATTTTCTAAGTATTCTTTTTTACTTTTTTCTATATTAGGATAATTATCTTCTAATTTTTTGTTTCTTAAATTTTTTAAAGCTATAGTTTCAGGGCTGTCAGCAGGATACATCTCTAAAGCCTGTAAATACATGTTTTCAGCTCTCTTATAATCTTTTAATTCATGCAAACAAACTCCATAATAATGATAATCATTATAATCAGCTAAATTATTATCAACTAAAACCTCATAAAATTTTATAGCTTCCTTATATTTTTTATTAGCAAAGAAATAATTAGCCAAAAACACTAAAGCTATTCTATCTCTGTTGTCTATTTTTAATATATATTTAGCTGTATCTACTCCTTTATCTTCTTCTTTCAAAACATTACATAAAGATAAAAACTCATAATAAGGTACAAGGTCATCTCCATTATATAAAGCAACACCCTTTTTATAATGTTCAAAAGCCTCTTGCAATTTGCATTCTTTCTTGGAAATAGAGCCTAATATAAAATAAGCCTCAGCTGCCATCCAATATTCTAAGAAAGTATTTAGAAAAACTTTAGCATGTTCATAATCACCATTATTAAATAAAGCAATAGCTATCTTTAAATAAGATTTCATATCTTCGCCATTACTTAATCTAATACTTCTTTTCAATGCCTCTACTGCTTCAGTATTAACTCCTTTCTTCAACAATTCTTCGGCAAGATTACTCAACTTTGTAGCTTTAGTATTGATAGACACAGTATTTCTCCTTAAATTATATATTAGTGAAAAGGTCTAGCATAAACTTCACTAGAAAATTCACTTTCTATATCTCCTCCTTCACCACCTATAGTTGTTACCCTAAAGTAGTAAAGTTTCCCATATTCTAAATTATTAATAACATACTCAGTTTGATTGCCATTAACTATAATAGGCTCATAATCATTATATATTCCAGATTTAGTGCCGTAATATATTTTATATCCGCTTACTTTTTCATGACTTCCTTCCCAATCCAAAACTATAGAATTATTAGCAACAATAGCATTTAAATTAGTAGGTGCCTGAGGAGCTATTCCATCATGATAAATTATCTCAACCTTGTTTAATGAAGGACTATATTCCATAGATGAATCACTCTCTAATAATGCCTTAACTTGAACATATTTAGTCTTAGGACTAGATATTATATTATTAGTTGAATCCAAAAGAGTCCATTCTATATTACTGTCTTCTTCAGAAAAATAATTATTAGAAGTTCTATAATAAACATAAACTCCTGTAGCATTAGTAGTTTTTGCTATATAATTTATTTCATCTATAAAAATATTATCGCTGTTAAATTGCATTACTTTGCTCAATACTTCTCCGCTTGGCAAATATTTCTCTAAATTAAAATCTCTTTTATAATCAGGGCTAAAATAAAATCTATCCATGCCGCCAATGAAACCTTGTCCTAAATATAGAGGAGAAACACTAATATTACTTATATCTAATACATATGGAGAGCCCATTCTATCTCCTGTGCTAGTTAAATAAATGACCTGATCCTCAAGTCCGTCTATATATTTTACCAACTTTCCTGTTTTAGAATCAAAACTAATGCTATGATGTCTCCATTCATTTTCTTTTAAATAATCACCTTCAGCTAAAGTAACATTAGTATATTTACCCTTATACATAAATAAATTATTAAACTGCCAAACTAAACGGCCGTCTATTATATTAGCTCTGATACCGGCATATTTAGTAGTGTCTCCATCTTGATATATGGATGTTTTAGATAATACCTGCGAGTTCATTCGCATCTTATAAGGATTTAAATAAAACTCTATTGTAAAACTGTTTACTAATAAATTGTCAAAAAATGAATAACCTTTATTTTCTATTTTAACAAAAGATTTTACGTTTGAAAACAAGATTCCAACAGCAGCATTTGCTCCTTCCATAAACTTTATATCTCTGCTGTAAGTTACTCCAGAGTAATTTACTTTATTCATTATATCTTTTGCAAACAAACTTGATATATCTCTTTTATAAGATAAATTTCCTGTATTATTCAAACTAAAACTATTAGTGATATTATTAAGACTGCTTGAATATATATTGTTAGTATCTGCAAATATATTATAAATGCTTTGGGCAGCATTAATATTTAAACTTAATGTAAAAGCCATCAAAATAGCTATATATCGCATATTTAAACCCATATTAAAATATTACTACATAACTATTCGGATATAATTAATTTTACATTATTAAAAAAATATAATAAGAAATATAGAATTAATAAAAAATATATATTTTTATATTAAACATCTAATACAATTAAATGACTATCATCAGTATCAAAATGATCGCACATATAAATCTTATGATTATTTCTTTCTATAACGCTATTTACTCTTACCCTATTATGCCCCACAACCTGATTATAATCAAAACAGCCATCTTCTTTTAAATCATGAATATCTGCCCATAATATACCAGCAAACATATTCATTCCTCCCCTTCTATAAGAGGCTATGTTACAATCTTCTTTACAATTTAAATAAACCATATTAATAATTTTAGTTATATCATTAAAATCATCAATATTATATTTTTTCTTTATATAATTAATCCACCCATTTGTAATTCCAGCATGGCTAAATACATAATCTTTTAATACATAAACTACATTAAATATATCTTTATTATCATTAAAAATTTTATTAAGTTCAGCAGCATAACTTTTTCTATATCTGCTTGCTGTAGGATATCCAACTATATACTGAAAATCATGATTTCCTATAAGAAGTTCAACTTTAGAATTATTATTTCTTTTAAACTCTATAACATCCTTTAAATTATCAGAAATCTCTTTGTCTGTAAAAGTAACCCAGCTATCATCGCTATAATCCCCCAAAAAAACTATCTTATCAAAATTATTATCCTTTAACAAATGTTTCCAGCAAGGCTTACCATGTAAATCCCCAATAACAGCAACTTTCATATTATATTTTTTATACCTCCCAAAAAAATAATAATATTTAAAGTATAATTACATAATAATGAAAAATCAAGTATATTTTATTTTGCTATTTATTTATGAATAAAATTTTTATTGACTTCTCATAAAAACTTTGTTAAACTATATTTATAAAGCTAGAATGAATGGCAGAAAATCGTACTCGGCTGCCGTGATATTTAGTTTTTACTAAATTGATACGATGGAGGGAATGTGAGTCATCCCTACTAACTCTTATTATTCATTATTTTATCATTTTTTTTGTTTTTCTTCTTCGCTTAAATATTCGTTATTATTTTATTCTTCCTTAAAATTATTATCAGAGTCTATTTTTACTTCACTATTAAAATTATTGTAATTAAATATTTCATCTTCATATTTTCGTCTGCTTTTATTTCCGTTATTAAAACTCTTCCCACCCCATCTGCCAAAATAATATCGTTATTTTATCATTTATTACATCCTCTTCGTATTCTTCAATAGTTAGATTAGGTTCTTTTATTTTTCGTTCTTCATAGGTAAACATATATGGTAAATTCATATTGTATTTTTCGTATAATTCGTCAATATTGACTTTACCAGCTTTTATATCTTCTTTTAATTGTTGTTTTTCTTGTTCTGTCATTTTTTAATTTACCTACCATTTTGGATTGTTTAATTTTATCATTAAAGTTCTTTTAAAATCGTTCGCTTCTTCATCATTAAAGTTATATTTATCTTTTATCCAATACTTAATAATTTCCGAAAGGTCACCTTCAATTCCAATTTTATTAGCGGTTTTCTCTATAGCGTTTGTAAACTTACTATTTTCTTTGCCTTGCATATTATTTACAATATCTTTAAATATATCACTATTTTTATTATTTTTCAAGTAAAGATAATGCATCAAATTGCACAGGTGCCAAACATATTGCAGTTAGGAATTCCTTAATTTCTTAAAGTATAACATAGGAGTATCATAATTTAAAGCAGAATGTATTCGTTTATAATTCCAAAAATAATTATATTTTTGTATGTTTTTATTTGCTTTCTGTAAAGTTAATTCTTGTGTACAAAAGTCATAGAATTCTTTTTGGTCTCGGTTGTGTGTACTCTCTACTACACCATTATACCAAGGTGAGGCTACTGGGCTGTAAACCCTTTTAATATAGTTCTTCTTACAAAATAAATCTAAAGGGTGTTCTGTGTCAAATGAATGTTTACGGTAAGTAAATTCTGTACCATTATCGCTTTGAATACAATGTATTCTAAAAGGAAAATAATCTATAAGTCGTTTCATAAAATCAATGGTACTGTATGGACTTTTTTCATCGTATAAATATCTAAAGCTCATTCTCGTTGCTATATCTACAGCAGTAAACTGATAATAACGTATTTCACCAAAAAAAGCATATTTGACATCTATTTGTACCTTTTCTCCTGCTTCTTTAATATAAATAGCATGCTTTCCTTTATGTTTTCTCTTAATTTTTTTCTTTTTGCTCCTATACAAATTATTTTCTTTTAGGACAGTTTCTATAGCTGTTGTTCCTACTTTAATGTCTTCTAACTCTAATTGTTTTTTTATTTTTAATTTACCATAACCATATAATTTTCTTATTTCAATTATTCTTTTAATAATCTTTTTATTTTTCAATTTATTTTTATTAGTTTTAGGTGCAGTAGATTTAGGTTTTATAATAGAATAAGTTTCTAATTGGCTTTTCCAATAATAATATGTTCTAATACTAATCTTATATTTTAAAGCTAATACTTCTTTATTCTTAACTTTATTGATTTTTATAACTATCTTTTTTCTTTGATTTGAAGTATATTCTTTCATAGGTATTCCTTTAAATTTAAACTATATATATTATAAGGAATACCTGCTTTTTTTAAACTAAAAAACGTGCAATATCTGTGGCTCCTAAACAGATAATGCATCAAATTGCTTGTGAAATAATATTTACTATGTAGTATCCATTTTGTTTTTTTACCAATATCTAAATCTTCAGGAGGCTCTCGATAATTATCTCCGTCTACTATAAATGTTCCGCTTTCCGCCAAAGCCTCCTCTAGTAAATTACTCGGACGAAAATACATTTTTTTATTTCTTAAATTATCATTTATTATAGTATGTATAGTCTCGTGAGCTATTATCTTTTGTATATTGTTTTCTTCTGCTTTTTTTATAATGCTTGTATTTAAGAAAATAGAATTATCTTTTTCGTTTGATATTTCAACGGTTACTAAGTCATTATGCTTGTCATCTGTTCTTGATATAAAATTATGATATGTTAGTTTTTCAGGATTTGCTTTTAATATAGTTTCTGGCTTATATAAAGAATTGCCTATTATTGCTAAAAAATAACAACGTTAAAATATATAATTTGTTGACACCGTATAATATAAGATTTATAATCACTAATCAATTAGGAAATAGTAATGAAAAAAATAAATATATTAAAAAATAATAAAAAAGATATTATAATAGCTATTAGTTTTATTCTAATAATTTCTATTATTTACATACTGCCATTTGTTACAATAGATATTTATAAACTTACAGATAATTTATCAAATTTAGAAATGTTTTTTAATAATGAATTCGTGTTTCTATTAAAAATACTATTTTCTTTGTTAATACCTCTTAGTTTTTTTATACTTAATATTTTATTTTCAATCAATAAAATATGCTTAAAATCTACAATTATAACAGCAATCATAATATTTATAATATCAATTTATTTATATAATTTACCGTATGAGCTATTAATAAAAATGAGTATATCAAAAGAATATATAAAATTATTGATTCATATATTTTCTGCTAATATGCTTATTATTTTTGCATTAGCCCTTTCATATATTAAATATGATATAAAACAATTATCTCATTTATACGACTTCTATACTATGATAGCTGAAATTATTATATGGGCATTTTTATTATATTTTGTATTATTTATCATTTTAGCATTAATATTTGCACTAATGAAATTAAATAATCAATTAGATATAAAAAGCATTACTATATTTTTAGTACAAAATAATATGTTTAACTTAAAAATATTATACACTATATTTATTATCTTAAACTCTTCTATAATATATTTAGCTTATCTTTTATATAATAAAATGCAAAACACAAAACTATCAATAACTATATCAAGAACTATAAGCATATTTATATCAATTAGCTCTCTATCATTAATAATATTAAACTTAAAAAACAACATATTATCATCTCATAAATTATTTTTTTATTTATATCTTTTATTTTTAATTATATTTATAAAAATAATTTTCTTGTTTAGAGCAGATAAAAAATTAGATAAATATAAATATATTTCTTATATTATATCAAACATATTTATTATTATATTTTCTTTATTTTTAATAATAAATGATGTTTCTAATATAAAGTTTTTTATTGCAATCATACTACTTAATGCCATATACAATATAATTTTATCTATAATAAAAAAGAGAGGTTTTATATTTTATTATAATTTTGTTTATATAATTTTATTTGCTATTTTATTATTTACTTGACTTTTTGAATAGTTTTATTAAACTATTTAACTGGGAGTGAGACATGAAAAAATTTCTTCTATTTACATTATTAATCAGTTCAATATTCTACTATAATCTTAGTGCTGTTAGTGTAAGTTTAGGTTTTCTAGGTCAATTTGGCATGAGCGGTGCTATTGCTGATTCAGCTTCAAAGCTTCCATCAAGTTTTAGAGATTTTGATATGGGTTATTCATTTTTAGTTGGAATGAGAAATGATATAACTCACAATACAGGCATATCAATACTTCTAGATATTGGATATTATCATGACTCTTATGCTTTAAAATATGATATAAATGGAAATAGAGCAACTGAAAATTATCAATTTGATAGTTTTATGATAGGAGGAGTATTTAAGTTTCATTTCTTTTTTATGTCTTTATCAGGCGGAGGCGGAGTAAAAATTCCTATTGGGGGTACTTATCGTTTGGAGGATAGTTCTTTAGAATATGCACATAATAGAAGATATTATCTTGATAGAGGTGATATAAGCGATATTTTTGAAAATGCTTTAATACCATATGTTAAATTTTCTTTGGATTTCCATATATTAAATTATCTTCTTATAGGAGTATATGTTAATTATGATTTCGCTCTAAACTTCAATAATAATGGTTATTTAAGCGATATTAGAATTGCAAATAAATCTATAAGCTCATTAGATTTAGGATTGCAATTTGGATATTTTTTCAATGTTTTGGGAAACAGGTAGGATTTTAATATGAATAAATTAAATGATTTTTTAGATATTAGTGAAGAAGTAAAAAATGCTTTAGATGAAAAAAAGGCTGTGGTGGCATTAGAAAGCACAATAATATCACATGGTATGCCTTATCCTGAAAATATAGAAAGTGCTTTAAATTGTGAAAAAATAATTAGAGAAAATAATGCCACACCTGCCACTATTGCTATAATAAAAGGCAAAATAAAAATAGGTTTAAATAAAGATGAACTTGAATATATGGGAAGTGCTAAAGATATTATCAAAACAAGCAGAAGAGATTTACCTGCAATACTTGCTTTAAAAAAAGACGGTGCTACAACTGTAACTACAACTATGATAGCTTCCTCTCTCGCAGGAATTAAAGTATTTGCTACAGGAGGAATTGGAGGAGTTCATAGATATGCACAAGATACTTTTGATATATCTGCAGATTTACAAGAACTTGCTAAAACAAATGTCGCTGTTATATGTGCTGGGGCTAAATCAATATTAGATTTGGGGCTTACTTTAGAATATCTTGAAACTTTTGGGGTGCCTGTACTTGGCTATAAAACTTCTAAATTCCCTAATTTTTACACAAGAGACAGCGGTTTTAATGTAGATTATAAAATAGACTCAATAGAAGATATAGCAAATATTCTTCACACCAAATGGTCTTTAGGTTTAGATGGCGGAGTTGTTGTATGCAATCCTATACCAGAAGAATACGAAATGGATAAAAGCTATATAGACAAAGTAATAGAAGACACTGTTAAAGAAGCAAAAAATAAAAATATATCTGGTAAAAAAGTCACTCCTTTTATATTGGCTAAGCTTCATAGTGTAACAGAAAATAAGAGTCTTAAAGCTAACAAAGAATTAGTTTATAATAATTGTCGTGTAGCTGCGAATATTGCTTATAGTTATTCTAAACTCAATTAAACACTTGACAGATTTTTATTTTGATATATATTTTTTTATTAAATTAATTTGGAGATTAAAAATTATGCCTACTTATGAATATAAATGTAAAAAATGCGGACATGAGTTTGAAGAGTTTCAGTCTATGACTGCTGAACCTAAAGCTAAATGCCCTGTATGTAAAGGAAGTGCTAAAAGAATAATTTCTTTAAATGTTGGAGTAATATTCAAAGGCTCTGGATTTTATGTTAATGATTATAAAGGAAAAAATAGCACATCATCTTCTTCAAGCAGTTCAAATAAACCTAAAATAAGTTGCTGCGGAGTTTGATTAATAAGTTTATAGGTTATAAGCTAAAAATATAAAAAAATACATAATAAAAAAATTAAGTTATATGCCAAAAAAAATATCTATAATGAATGTATCAGAAGAGGATTTATCTAAATTCTGTATTGAAAATAGTTTTCCTAAGTTTCATGCATCTCAAATACTAAATTTGATATATAAAAAATATGCCATCTCTTTTGATGAGATGAGTAATATTCCAAAAGATTTAAGGGCATTATTAGATGAAAATTATTTTATACATAACTCTAAAATAGAATCCATCACAGAAGATGAGTATGGTACAAGAAAATTATTAATATCATTATATGACAAGAAAAAAATAGAATCTGTAATACTCGGCAAAAATGAGAGAATAACTTTTTGTTTATCATCACAGGTTGGCTGCGGATATGGATGTGCGTTTTGCGCTACTGGAAGCATGGGGCTTTCTAGAAATCTCACTGCTGATGAAATACTTGCTGAGTTTATACTAATGCGTGCTGTTACAAAAAAGGTTAATTCTATAGTGTTTATGGGTATGGGTGAACCTTTAGCTAATACAAAAAATTTATTCAAAGCAATAGATACTATTAACTCCTATAAAGGATTTAATTTAGGCATAAGGCATATCACAATATCAACATCTGGAGAAGTTGCGGGGATAAAACAATTAATAGAGAGAGATTTAGATTGTAGATTAGCTGTTTCTTTGCACTCACTTAAAAATGAAGTCAGAGATAAAATAATGCCTATAAATAAAAGATACCCTATAGAAAACCTTATAAACATACTTAAAAGATACAGCAAAAATGGAAAAAGAATGATTACTTTTGAGTGGGTTTTAATAAAAGATGTTAATGATTCTGTTAATGATGCTTATAGATTAGTAAACTTAAAAAAAGAGTTTCCTTTCAAAGTGAATATTATACCCATGAACCCTGTAGAACATGCTCCAGAGTTGCAAAGACCAAATAAAGATATTATATTGAGATTTAAATCCATATTAAAAGATAATGGAATAGAAGTTGTTGAGAGATTCAAACAAGGTCAAGAAATTTTAGCAGGGTGTGGACAGCTTGCTATAAAAAATCAATAATATTATAAACTTAATTTCTGTTTCTATTACTTAGATAATTCATAAGTCTATCAAAATCTGCATTCAAAACCAAATCTTCTGGAAAATTAATACTTTTAAGCATATTCAAGGAAGCTTCATGATTGCCTACATTATATTTTGAATGAGAATCTGAAGTAACTACAATATTTAAATTATATTTTTTACATAATAATGCCACTTCTCTGCAATTTTTATCACTACCCTTTCTTACTTTAAAAGAAGAAGAATTAATTTCTATAAGTTTATTATATTCCTTACAAAGTTTAATTATCTTTTCCATATCAAATGCAAATTTAGGATTTCCAATATGTCCAAGACAATCAATATAACTATTTTTCATTAAACCAATATATCCATTAGTATGAGATTCTATATTTGAAGGAGTAATACAATCTTCATGATAAGAAGCTATGACAAAATCTAAACATTCAAGAACATTTTTTTTTAAATCAATATTTCCATCATAATCTATAATATTAGCTTCAGCCCCTCTAAGCACTCTAATACCATTAACATATTCAGGTATATTATGCATAGACCTAAAATGTACAGATTTGGCTCCATCGCTGGATTTAGGGCCATGATCAGTAATAGCAACAGCCGAAAATTCTTTTTCTTTAGCAGCATTTATAATTTCATCTACTGTACTAAAGGCATGCTGGCTTACTATTGTATGTGTATGCAAATCCGCTATTATTTTCATTTATTGCAAATCCTCATATACTTTTAGCCATATCTACTATAATATCTTCTACTCTTTGAAGTCCTATATAATCGCTATTAAAACAAGCATGATAATTTCTTGCATCCCCCCATACTCTTCCTGTATAATAGTTATAATGTTTAGCTCTTAATTTATCTCTATCTTTAAGAATCTTCTCTACACTGCTGCTGTCTAATTTATATTCATTAACAGCTCTATTTATTTTACTTTGCATATCTGAATGTATAAAAATATTAATACAATTATCAAATTTCTCTAAAACATAATCAGCACATCTTCCAACTATTACACAAGAATGCTTGCTTGCAATTTCTTTAATAACATTGCTTTGAGCAAAAAACATAGTATCCTGTAAAGATTCCCCATTACCAAATAGCATATTACCAGCATAAGAGCCAGATATAGCAAAATTAAAAAGAGAAGGAGAAGTTAATTTTTGTTCATTTTCTTTTATATAATCAGGAGAAAATCCTGTTTTATCAGAAGCTATCTCTATAATTGCCTTATCATAAAAAGCAATACCTAACTTTTTAGCAACATTCTCTCCTATAAATCTTCCCCCGCTTCCAAACTCTCTGCTAATAGTAATAATAATTTTTTTATCCATAACGATTTCCTCCAATATTTTTTAATCTCTTGACAAATCAGCTCCCATTTCCCTCATTTTTAATAATATATAATCTGTAGTTTTTCTTTTGCATAATAGATTCTCTAAACAAAATAATATTATTATTTTTTGCCATCTTCAACCCAATCTAGCATCCATCTTCCATAACCTCATCTATAAAAACCAAAGAAAAATACTCTTTTATCTTTAAGAACAGATTTTATATCATTATACATGGGCAAAAACTCACTACCCTCTAAAGTTTCATCCACACATAGCAGCTTAAAGCTATTATAGAATATTCCCCAGTTTTATTTCTATTAAAATTACATGCCTTAAACATATATCCGCTTGGTACTTTTGAAGTTCTATACCCTCTTTAAGAGCATTTGCCATAAGCCTAGTATTAATTGTTTTACTCTAAACAAATACAGCTATTTTTTATTCTTAAATTTATTTTTTTAAATTTTCTTTTGCCTCTTCTATAGATTTTGATGCTTCTTCCAATGATTTACTTAGAGTATCTTCAGCATTCTTTTTCACATCTTCTATAGTTTCTCCTGCCTTATCTAAACCATCATCTATCGCATCATTAGCAGTATTTAATCCCTCATCTATTTTTTCATCAACATTCTCAAGCAGCTTATCAACTTGTTTTTCTATATTCTTTTTATCTTTTTCACAAGAAACAAAAAATGCAAATAATATAATAGATAATATAAAAAATATTCGCTTCATAAAAAGTCCTTATATAAGATATTTTAATTATATTAATAATATACTATTTGTCAAGATAATAAGACTATAAACTTTTTAGCTAAAAATAAATTTATTATGGTATTACGGCAGCTGTATCATCTTCCCAAACTTTTGCATAACTTGTTTTTCTTTTAAAAGTTATTTTTATAGGATTATTTGTAATAGCTTCAGCTAATTCTTTTGGAGTAATTTGAAAATTAGTTTTTAATGACAAAGAAAACTCTACATCTAGCCATACATTAGGAGTACCGTCATCACTAGGAGATAAAGCTGTTTTTATATCACCTTTTACCTCACAGCCTATATTCGTTGCTAAAGTATATATTTTCTTTTGAAAAGTATTCGTAAATTCTTTTATTTTTATTGGATAATTTGGTTCTTTTATTCATTTTGATTTTAACTGCATAGTTAATTGAGGATATTTACTTCCTTCTGGCAATTCTTGTATAGACTCATATATAAAATCAGTAGACACTTCCTTAACATCATCAGGCGTATTTGGAACCTCAAAAGATAAAGCAGGTATTTGGCTATTTATATAATCTAAAGTTATAACAATTATAGCATTATTAGTAACAAAATTTGTCATAGAGTTTGTAATATAGATATAATTAGTTTCTGGAGCAGTTATAATATTATCTGGAGCAAGTATATTAGGACGTTCTTTTTGACATGATGAAATAATAATCAAAAATAAAAACAAAAATATTTTTTTTATAGGAGTGATCTCATCGTATTAATTTTACAAACTTCTTATTATTCATTAATAAATTATAAAATCTATATTCAAATAGTATGTAAACATTTATTTAAAAAGCAATAATAAAATATATACAAAATTATTTATTTAACAAAAATTAAATATAAAACAATAATTACATATGAAATTAATAAAAAATTAAATTATCTTAATAATACTATACAAATTAGATATTATAACACTATCAAGATATAGGTGCATTTGATACATATACATTAATTCTATATTTATTTTTTACTGTCTCTGAATTATATATATTAGTAGCTTTTGCTAATCTATCATTATATTTCTCAACCAAAAAATCAGCATCCTTAACCTTTGGAGCAAGTATTACCTCTTTTAATGCCTTATTGTCAAATAAATATAAATAGTTTTTGTAAGAGCGTTTCATCTTATCATCTATATGCAAAGGATTACTTCCATATTCAATCAGTTGTATAATACGCATCTCCTGCTCTTCTACAAATGAAGAATCTTTTATTAAATATTGTATATTCATAAGAAGCAGACAAGAATATTCCAACTCTTCACTATTAAAAGATTTTATAACATCAAATATATTATTAAAAATATAACCTATCTTATTTCTTAACTTATCATAAAAATCATTTCCTTCATTCCAAAGAGCATGATAATTTTTGTTTAAATCTATTATAATATTATTATAATCAGATTCAGAAGGATTAAATATTATTTCATTTTTTCTATAATTATAATAAAGCACATAATATAATGGCAAAGTATTTTCTTCATATGACTCCATATAAGAATTATTCTCTTTATTATAAGAAAAAGAAAAAAGTATACTAGAGTTTATATTATTAAAAGAAGTATCAAAAAAAGATTTATTAAACACTAAACAGCAGCCTGTTCCTTCTTTATTATCATTTTTACCATATAGCCTATACATAGTAAGAGAGTCTTTACATCTGCTAAAAGAAGTTTGCAGTGCTATAAAATTATTAACTTTAGAATGCTTTACATTTAAACTATTATCGCTAAGAAGCTTCATTAAAATTTTACCCTCCTTAGGATCATTGGCATTTTTTACGCTTGTCATTCTAAACTTATTTTTTTTAAGATAACTATTATAATTTTTTAAATTAGCTTCTTCTGTTTTATCGTATCTTCTATCAAAAGCCATCTCATCAAATACTTCTATGCTAGTATAATGAGATATCTCTTCTATCTTATCATAATCTTTTACTGATATTAAATATAAAAGTATATATTGTAGTATCCACAATCTTTTTAATTTATTTTTATCAGAAATATCTTTTGTAACAAAATAAAAATATTCCTCTTTCTCTTTTGTCCAAAAACTCTCTTGATTTAAGATTATATTTATTAGTTTATCTATATCTATAAAATATATAAACTTTGATATAATATTAAAAATATTAACAGATTTATAATTGTCTATGCTTATCAAAATATCTAAAGCTTTATCATATTCTTTTAAACATATTAAAGAGTTAGCCTTAGAAAAATAAACTCTCTCACAAATAGAATCATCATCAATATAATTATATTCTATCATATCAATATCATTTATGTCTGATTTCTTAGTATTTTTTATCTCTTTTGATTTTAAAATATATATAGCTTTGTCAAAATACTCTATTGCTTCTTTATATTTATTTACTCTATTTAAACAATTTCCTTTATTTAAATAAACTATCTCTAAATATTGATTACTTTCTATTGCCTTATCATACATTTTGAAAGCATTATCTATTTCGCCAAGCCTCTCTAGCATAATAGCCACATTTAAATAAGCATATTCATAACCTAATTTTCCTGCTATATTAAAATAATCTAAGGCATCTTGATAACGCTCCAATTTTGAATATATTATTCCTATATTAAAATAAGATATTTCAGATTTGTCATTTATCTCTATAGCCATATTAAAAGAAGATAAAGCATCATCATAAGCATTTAACTTAGCAAGTATTATGCCCTTATTAATAAAAGCCTTTTCATATAAAGGATTTACACCTATAGCCTTATCATAAAACTCTATAGACTTTTCGTATTGATTTAAATAATATAATGTTAATGCTTTTTTGTAGTAGACTCTTGCAAAATATATCTCTTTATAATTGTTATCTAAATCTTCGCTATAAGTATAAAAATATTCTATAATCTTATCGTATAGCCTAAGTGCAGAAGAATATTTAGTTAAGCCAAAATATAACCTCGCCTGAATAAACCAACTATCTATTTTATCTTTTACAGTCATAATATAAATCCTTTATTTTATATTAATACATTTTTTATTATTAGCAATAAATAATTTATAATAAAAAAAATAAAATTTGACAAAAAGTTATGTTATTATATAATAGATATTAATTTTATTCGCTCGGGTGGTGGAATAGGTAGACACAACAGCTTGAGGTGCTGTCGGGTAACACCGTGCTGGTTCAAGTCCAGTCTCGAGCAAAATTTTATAAATATTTACTTGCTTCTTTTATACTCAAATTAGACATATTATCTTTATGCTTATCAATGAAATCTATAACCCATTTGGGATTAGTTTTGCTATAATCTCTAAGTGCCCAGCCTATAGCCTTGTTTATAAAGAACTCTTTTTGATTTAGATTATTAATTATTATATCTTCAAGTAAATTAGTATTTGTATTATTTTTTCTTAGAAGCTGATGACATATAGCAATTCTTCTAAGCCAAAAATTATCATCTAAAGACCATTCTAATAATATTGAATTGACGCTCTCATCTCTCAAAGCAATGTCGCCAATTATTCTATGAAAGCCGTCAACACTGTCCCACCATGATTTTGTTAATATATATTCTTTTAATTTTTCAATATGAGTTTTATTTAAATATTTTTTCTTAAGACTCAAATAATCAATAGCACAATATTGAAACTCTCTATATTTACTCTTAAAACATTTATCTGTAAAACAAAAATCAATATTCTCTGTTTTTCTATATTCTTTAAAAATATTGTTTTCTATATTTTTTCTGCTTTTAGAATCTACACCCAAAAACTCAAATTTATTTTTCATGTATGCAGACATCTCTTTAGCTTTTTTGCTATTTTGTAATTTTGTTAATTGTTCAAATATATAATCTAGCATAATTAAATATATTTACTCAAAATCTTTTAAATGCCCTTTTGAAACTTTTTTAAATGCTCTTAAATAATATTTTATATCGTCTAAATCTCTAATAGATAATACTTTATGCATTAAAAACTGAGGAGTAAAACTCAAATTATAAAGCTTTTGTATCCAGCATTTTATTTTCTCTTCGCCGACATCGGTTTTCATTATAGCCTTACGCATATCATAATCTTCCCAGTTTTCTGTGGTAAGCCAATTTTCTCTTTTGCATTGATTAAATAATTCTGTACCCGGATACGGAATTATAATTGTTGCCTGCATCGTTTTAGCATAACCTTTTAGAAGAAGTTTTTTAGTAAGTTCATAAGTTTTTTCAATATCTTCTTCAGTTTCCCAAGGATATCCAAGCATTACAGTTATATGAGGTGAAAGTCCTGCATCGGATGCCGCTTTACAAGAAGGAAGTATCTCTTCAACTTTATTGCCTTTTACAAGTCTGTCCAATGTGTTTTGACTTGCTGATTCCAAACCAAACAACAAGAACCTAAAACCTGCCTTTTTCATAAGCCTATATTCTTCTTCATTGCAAGCCCCAAAACGCATATTACAATCAATATTAACTTTTTTATTAAGCTTTTTGTCTATCATAAGATTACAAAAATCATTAAGCCATTTCTTTACAGGAAAGCAGCCAGTATCGTCCATTATCTCTTTTATATTATATTTGTTGTATAAAAACTCTACTTCATTAACTACATTCTCTGCAGTCCTCGCACGGAAGTTTGTATATATGCCAGTCCAAGAACAGAAAGTACATCTATGATGCCAGCAATCACGTCCAGCCATTATATAAGTGCCCGGAATGCATTTAAAATTTCCATTGTCATAAGCATATCTTTTCCACTCAGTTAAATCTCTGTCTATAAACGGCAGACTTTTTAAATCATGTCTTAATTCAAAAAAGCCTGTATTTTTTATATTGTTGTTTTCTCTGTAGTATATGCCTTTTTCTAATTGAGTTTTTCCGTTTAAATATTCTATTAAGTTTAAAAGCAAAAAGTCATAATCGCCTCCTGTAAGCAAATAATCAACCTTACAGTTATTCATAGTTTCATCAGGCATAGCAGTAATATGATCTCCTGCAATAACTACTATCATATTTTTGTATCTTGCTTTTAAATCATCAACTATTTTCCAAGCTTTATATATAACAGGAGTCTTCACTTCAAAAAATAATAAATCAGGTGTATTAGAATCTAAATACTCATACCATTCTTTGGTAGTCATATTCCTTGCAATAGCGTCAATAAAATCTACATTATAGCCTGCATTTTTTATCATAGTTGCAGCAGTGGCAGGCACAACAGGATAAATATATGTAGGGCTCTTGAACCATTGAAATTGTCTGTTTTGTGAAAGTAATGCCACTCCCCTATCGCTTTCAAATGGAGGATAGCCTATATATATTCTGTTTATTTTATTCATATAATAACCTTTTGAAAATCTTAAACTATTAACATAATTATAAATTATTACTTTATTAAAAGCAAATTGTAAACTATTTCAATTAATCTTTTTGCTGCGGGAAAAAAGAACAATAATTTTTTATATTTTTTATTTGCGGGGACTAGCCCCCGCACCCCCACTTCTTTTATTGGTATAAAAGAAGCAAAAGAACTGCATTTTTATAAAGTATAGTCAAAAATATATGGTATTATTTTATATATATTTATTATATATAAAACTGAAATATTTGCACTTTAGCTATTGGCAATCCATTTAATATTTAAACTCCACAGTATAATGCGTAATAGCATTGTCTGGCATAATGTACTCTCTGTTACTTTTCATAAGCTCAATCATATCAGCCCTAGCATCAAGCTCCATTCCTCTAAGTACATTTTTTACATATCCGCCTAGTCCAAAATTGACATTAGGATCATAATAAGTTCCATCTCTCAATTCTTTTGCTGTTTTTTTCAAATAATTTATTACAATAGAATATTCTTTAATAGTATTTATTTGACTATAGTCCACAAGCTGCACTGCTTTATTATTAATATTAAGCATTACTTTCTCGCCTCCGCTCTGCCATACCATTAATTTATCTGTATAATCTATAGGAGTTATTACTGTCCAATCTTCATCTTTATTAGGCTCTTTATCTTTGGTTAAAAACTGATTAAGCCCAGCTGTTTTTATATGTTCTTCTGTGATAGTAAAATATTCCTGACCGCTATTATAAGCCGCTTTTATCTCTTCATAAGGAGGTATAGGAACATAATAAGTTTTCTTATTTATTATATAAGTTTCATAAGAATTGTCTGATTTATAATATCTATCAAGCTTTATCCAATTAGGCTCTTCAGGTGTTTTTATTCTATTTTGTATATAAGGTAAATCCCCTCCTAATGAATAAGATATTTCATTTGCCTTGTTATAAGCTGAAGAATTGGGTTCTTTCTGCCAATTTACTCCATCGGTAGTTGACCATATAGTATTATCATTTTCAAATTTTTCATATTTATTCACCCATTTATTAATGGAAGGATCATTTTCATAATATCCCCTTTCTCCTTTTGTAACATATATTTTATTTTTATCATAGCGAATATTAAGAAGGCTTCTTTGTCCCCAAGGAGTATTTCTTTTTTCCCAATTAGCCCCAATTGAAGTATCTTTATTTTTATATACTCTATAATATACATCTTTACTTACTGTAAATGGTCCTAAACTTGTATTTCGGCATCCAGTTGGATTTTGCTCACAAAAATCTTCTGATAAACTTATTAAATATATATAATCTTTAAACTCTACAGTTTGAAAACTAACTCCAAATCTTCCTTGAAAGCTCGCATTAGGGTCTGTACTTACTAAAGGAAAAGTTTTATAAACATTATCATTAGAACCTTCTGTTTTCCAATTTATTAAATCTGATGATGTTTTTATCTCATTATTAAAAGTTATTCCTGTGCGAAATGTATGAGTTATTTCTTTACCTTTACAATTTGTAGTAGTAAAATAGCTTGAAAAATATGAATACCTTCCGTAATAATCATCTTCATATAAAACTCTGTTTTCTTCTATTACATTCATTCTTAATAAATAACGATAGCCCTTACTGTTTTTATCATAAACTACTATGTTTCCATCATCATCTATTTGTAAAATTATATTCTTAGCCGTTTGAGTTAATGTTTTATTTTCAGGTATATACTCATACATATAGTCAACCAATATATACCATTTGCCTTTATATCTAAACTTTCTTCTAAAGCCTCCAAATACTTCGCCGTCTTTAGCAGGTACAGGGTTTACATCAATATGGCCGGGTATTGTGTCTTCGGGCAATCTAAAATCTGTTTCAGGCGGTATATAAGTAGGACCTAATATATTAAATTTACTGCAGGATATAATTAACACTATTACAACAATTAATAAAGCAGATATTAAGCATAGTTTTTTATTAAATTTCTTCTTCATAATAAAAATATAAACCTCAAATATATTTTTAACAATCTTAATAAAACAAATAAAACATACCGCTATTCTATATTACAAATACAATTTTTCAAGCTAATTTTATAATTTTGTTTTAAGATTATGAGTTTCTGTGATGTTTTAGTATAAAAACCATATAATTATTATAATACTATCTCTTACTTACTTTGAGAATTAAAAATATTCTGATAGAATTATTTATAAAATTTCTATGTTTATAAAAAAGCATAAGGCCACAAAAACCTTATGCTTTATATAAAAGATTATTTATTAAAAAATACCATTATGGCTTCACTTGTATAACAACCACCTTAAAAGCTTCTATTGCCTTTAATGAATGTTTGGCATTAGCAGGTATTAAAATAGATTCTCCTTCAGACAACACATAAGCATCATTTTCTATAGTCATTTCAAACTTACCGTCTATAGTGATAACCAATACATCTCCTGTACTGCTATGAGTTGGTATAGCTTTGTCTTTGTCTACAGAAAGTATTTTTATTGCTAAATTATCTCTGTCTACTAAGGTTAATGCAGAGTTAATCTCTACAGTGTCTTTTAATGATAATACTTTTTTATAATCTATATTATTAATAAAATTTGGCATCGCAATATCCTTTTAATTTTTTTTGAATTATCCAATATTTCTTTATAAAAGTCTATTGCCATAGCAACAAATTTTATAGCAGCAAAGAATAAAAAAATTATCTTTTTCTTTTTAATGTAATAATAACTACTTCAGGATAAGCAAAGAGTCTAAAAGGAAGCAGCACTACCCCAACCCCAGATGTAACATACACTTTTGTATTATATGCCTTCATATTGCCATATATGCTAATTAGAGGATATTCTCTATTTTTGTTTATAAACTCTATTAACTTGATAGGCACAAAACTTATTTGAAATCCATGAGTATGCCCAGCAAGAAAAAAATCTATTAGCTTATTGTATCCGCCTTCTCTTGCAATTTTTAATGGGAAAAGAGGTTCATGAGATAACAGTATATGAAAATCATTAGTTTCTACACCCTTAGTTGCACTATCAAAATCTACTTTATCTGTTAAAAAATCTCCAACTCCCCCTATAGAAATATAATCTCCTGCTTCGTTCGTAATAAATACCACATTATTGTCTATAGTTTTAAATCCGTTTCTTATTAAACAATTAGATACATCAGTAGTACTCTCCCAATTATCATGATTGCCCATAACGGAATATTTGCCAAACTTGGCATTTAAATCTTTTATTCCTTCATCGAGCTTTTGAACATTATTAGAATTATAATAATGAAACCATCTTGGGGCACTGTAAATATAATCGCCTGCAAATAATATTAAATCAGGATTATTTTTTCTTATAATATCAGACATTTTTTTTACATGAGAAGTTGGTATATAAAGCCCAGCATGCATATCTGCCGCAAATGCTACTTTTGTACCTTCAAAACTATAAGGTAAATCATCAAACTCTAATTCAATATATCTTACCCTCAAAGACCTTGAAAAATAAAACATATATAAACAAAGAATTAATATTATAAATAGCAAAATTATTATAACTTTTCTCTTTTTCTTAAATATATTTCTTATCATATATCACTGCCTAATAGGTTTGATGAAATTATAGTTAAAGCAAAAGATAAAATAAAAATTATTACTAAAAATATTATAAAATCAAATACTATATCATAAAGCACTAAAATTAATATTAATGACAAGATAATAGAAATTATAAATGATATAGCATACTTTTTAATGGACTCATTTTTATTAATATTGTTAATATTACTTGCTTTAGAAAAAACAGACAATAGAAAAGAATTAAACAAAGAAACAGATATAAAAAATAATCCCATAAATATAAAGCCAAATATTTTTATATTATCATTTTCATATCCTTCTATATAAAGCTCATCTAAATTATTATCTTTTAATTTTTCATTTAAATATGTATATATATTATCTTCTGATTGTATTATTATTCTTTCATTGTATGGAGATTTATCGCCACCTCTAAGATGCAAAAAATCATACATAGTTTTTAAATTAGCATATATGTTATAATTTTCTATATCATATATTCCAACAACCTTAAAATACATAGTATCTAAAATACCGCGTGAGTTTTTTGCTATAAGAGAAACACTATCTCCAACTTTAAGATTTAAATATCTTGCTAAATACTTACCAATAACAATTTCTTTGTTTTCTCCTTTGAATATCTCTCCAGACATAATGTTATACTTAATATTTAAATTATCATAAGCATAAACTTTAGATTGAATGCTTCCTGTTCTAATAACAACACCCACAGGAAATGATATAACCCTCGAAACATCATTATTAATAATATTTATATCTCCAATAGAACCATTCAATAAAAAAGTGTTATCAGAAGTATTTTTTTTAGCAATATTATAAACATTATTGTTTGAAGATGGTGTTTTTTTGGCTGTTTCCAATAAATAATCATAAGAAACTACAAAAGCAAAAATATATACTATAACAAAACCAAAGAGAATTAATTTAGAAAATTTTAAACTTTCTAAAAACATCTTTTTTATTGAAAATACTTTTAATTTTGCAGACAATACAGAAACAACATTTACTAATAATACTATTAAATATATATTATCAAAATAAAAGTTAGTATTTAATATATATTTCATTATTATAAAATAAGCAGCTAAAGAAAGCACAAATCCAATAATAGAAAATATTACGCTATAAATCAAATTATCATTATTTATAAATATAAAACTAAAGAACAAAATAAAGAAATAAGCTAAAATAAAATATAAATTATTATAATTATTGTTTTCTTTTTCATTATTTAAAGAGTAATATCCAAAATCATCCCCAAAAATTTGCTTAACTATATTATCATCTAAAGTATTATTTTTTAGATATATCTCACTAGCACAATCATTAAGCCTTACAAAATTATTTAAATTATCAATATCAACTAAAGCATAATTATATTTTAAAGCATCTGATATACTTAAAACCTCATATTCTTCAGCATTATAATGACCATCTTTAGTAATTAATTTTAATATAACGCTGTCCCCAATTTCTACATTTAAATTCTTCGAAGTTTTTTTACTTATTATAACACCATTATTTTTTATATTTTCAAGAGCATTAATATTAAAAATATTATTATTTTCTACGCCGTTTAATATAATCTCTTCTTCACCCAAATAGGAAATAATAAGTGCTTTATATTTTAATACTGCAGATACATCTCTCTCATCAAACTTTTTTGAAAGATTCTCTTTTTTTTCCCTATAATTATCAATAAAATATTCAGGCGGAGCTTCATCTCTCACAGGCATATAATTAGTATTCATAATGCTTATATAATTTGAATACGTTTTTTTATTACTAAAATTAAAATATAATATTAAAGAAGCAATAAATGAAATAAATATACAAAATATAACTTTCTTTTTCATAAATAACACTCAATAAAAATGTATAAAAAATTATATACTATTAAACGTTTTTGTAAATATTTAATGCTTATAGTTAGAATTATCCAAAAAAGTTATTGACTATTATATGAACATAATATAAAATAAAATGATTATTTTAATAAGAGGTAAAACTATGGCTGAAATAAAAAATTATCATTTCTCTTCTGAGTCGGTAACAGAAGGCCATCCTGATAAGATTTGCGATGCTGTAAGCGATGCAGTCTTAGACGAATGTTTAAAACAAGATCCTAATTCTAGAGTTGCATGTGAAACTTTAGCAAAAACAGGAATGCTCATCATTGCCGGAGAAATCACTACAAAAGCTAAATTGGATTATCAAAAAATCGCTAGAGATACCGTAAGGCGAATAGGATACACAAGCAGCGATATGGGGTTTGATGCTGATACTTGTGCGGTTATGGAGTCTATTGCAGAACAGTCTCCTGATATAGATATGGGTGTTAGTGCGGGTAAAGGATTATTTAATTCTGAATCTTCAAATGTTTCTGAAGGTGCAGGCGACCAAGGTATAATGTTTGGTTATGCTATAAATGAAACAGAAACTTTTATGCCTTTAAGCATACATTTAGCTCATAGATTAGCAGAACGTTTAACAAAGGTTAGAAAAGACAAAATTGTTGACTATTTAAGACCAGACGGAAAAAGTCAGGTTACAATAGAGTATAAAGACGGTAAAGCCGCTAGAATAGAAGCTGTTGTTATTTCTACTCAGCATGCTGCAGGTATTGAGCATAAACAAATAGAAGAAGACATAAAAAAACATGTAATAAGTGAAATATGTCCTAAAAATATGCTTGATGAAAACACAAAATATTATATTAACCCAACAGGTTCATTCGTAGTTGGCGGACCTATGGGCGACTGCGGATTAACAGGAAGAAAAATTATAGTAGACAGCTACGGCGGACATGGGGCACATGGCGGCGGAGCTTTTTCTGGTAAAGACCCTACAAAAGTAGATAGAAGTGCTTGCTATATGGCTCGTTATGTTGCTAAAAATATTGTTGCTTCTGGTATTGCTGACAGAGCTTTAGTTCAATTTGCTTATGCTATTGGTGTTCCTGATCCTTTATCTGTATATGTTAATACTTTTGGTACTTGTAAAGTTCATGATGAAGTATTGGCTGCTATTATTTCTAAACAAATTGATTTAACTCCAGCAGGTATAATAAAAACATTAGATTTAAGAAGACCAATATACGAAAAAACTACTGCTTATGGACATTTTGGAAGAGAGCTACCAGAGTTCACTTGGGAAAAAACTGATATAAAACATTTATTTGCTAACCCAACAAAATAATTTTTTTATTTAATAATTTTTTGACATTCAAGGCTTGTTAATATTTAAATATTAATAAGCCTTTTATTATTTTTATAGTAAAGTTTATATTCTAAATTTAGAAAATTAATCATAAAATAAATACACTATAATATAAAATAAACATATTATAATTAGAATTTACTTGATATTTTTTACTATTAAATGTAATATACTTATAAATAAATATTTTTTTATGAACACATTAAAAAATATTAGATACTATTTTGAAGGAGTTATTTATATGGCTGTAAAATCTCTTGAAGAAGTTCTATTTTCTATTTTTCAAGGTGAATCTAATGCTGCTAATAAATATTCTCAATTTTCTAAGGCATCTAAAAATCCAGCTGTTCAAAAAGTATTTTCTACTACAGCATTAGCAGAAAGAATACATGCTGAAAAAATGAGAAAGTTAGCATTAAGAAGTTCCTTAGATATGACAAAATTTATTCCTCAATTGCTTGATGTTGAAATTTCAGATGATAAAAGTAACTTGGAAGTAGCTATTAAAGGCGAAGTATACGAATCTACTATTTTATATCCTCAATTAGCTGAAGTTATGATGGAACAGCAAAATAAATTAGTAAGCACTACTGTTACTTCACTTGGTAAAGTAGAAGTAGAACATGCTAAATTATTTGAGTTAATTAAAGATAAATTTTTGAATACAAATACTGAAATTGTTTTATATTTATGTCCTAACTGCGGAAATATTTATATTGATAAAATTCCAGAAACTTGTGAAACTTGCGGAGGTTCATCTAGGATGTTTCAAAAATATTAATAGAGATATTATATTTAGGGGAGCTTGAAAAGGCTGAGAGTAAGTTTATTAATAACTTAGACCCTTATAACCTGTTGGATAATGCCAGTGTAGGGAAATAATTTTGTATTAAAAAATGCGAGATCAGTTTTCTTAAATTGGTCTCGTTTTTTTATTTTATAATTTTTATGCACTCATTATTTTCATTAAGGTTTCTATAAAAAATTATTAATTTATATAAAGGAAATTTTTATGAATAATGTTTCAAATTCACAAACTATTGTACAAAACAATGATTTATCTAATGCTAAATACAAAAGAGCATCGTATTTAAAATTTATTATTTTCAGTGTTGTAGGTGTTTTTATGTTTTTTATAAGCATAAATATTAATGGTGTAAAATCAATACCTATAGACCATTTAGTTAGTTTTATAAGAAATATTCCATTTGTTGAACCTTATTACGGTATAATAATTACAATGTTTGGCGGAATATATCCGTTTATAAATAAGTCTTGGAATAAAAATAAAACAGAAATAGTATTTTCAATTATTAAGCTTTTGGCAATACCTTTTATTATAATGGCTTATTTCAAATTAGGTCCTGCCGACTTTCATAAACCTAATATGCTTCCTTTCTCATACAGGCTATTAACACAAGTTGCAATTCTTATACCAATAGGTGCTTTATGTTTATCATTTCTTATTGATTATGGTCTTATGGCTTTTGTTGGAATATTTATGCGTTATATAATGCGTCCTATTTGGAAGACTCCGGGCATGTCATCAATAGATGCTTTAGCTTCTTTTATAGGAAGTTATTCTGTAGGGCTTCTTATCACTAATAAAGTTTATAAAGAAGGATTTTATTCTACTAAAGAAGCATGCATAATAGCTACAGGATTTTCTACTGTATCAACTACATTTATGGTTGTGGTGGCTAAGACTTTGGGTATTATAGATAAATGGAATATATATTTTTGGGGAACTTTAGCTATTACATTTATAGTTACAGCAATTACAGTAAGACTTTATCCTTTGAGAAATAAATCTAACAGAGGATATTTAAATAGAGATGTAATTGAAGAGCCTAAATTTACAGGCGGAAACATTTTTAAAAAAGCATTATATGAAGGCGTAAAAGCGGCTGACAAACAAGATAATTTTTTAAACGGCATATTAAAAAATCTTAAAGAAGGCTTATTAATATCAATATCTGTAATGCCTAATTTTATGGCTATAACATTTATAGGTTTGCTAATAGTTAATTATACACCTTTATTTGATTTTATTAGTTATATATTTTTACCGTTTACAAAATTATTAGGATTAGGAGATGAGGCTTATACAGTTGCTAAAGCTTGCTCTATAACAATAGTGGAAATGTTTTCTTCTTCAAGCATTATTATGGATTCGAGTCAATTAGCTAAAAGTGTAATAGCTATAGTATGTGTTTCAGAAATACTTTATTTTGCAGCTCCTATTCCTTGCATGCTTGCTACTGACATTCCAATAAGAATAAGAGATATTATAGTTATATGGATAGAGAGAATAATATTTTCTTTGATATTGGCAGTGCCTTTTGCATATTTATTTTTGATATGATTATTTTAGTTATATTGATTTTTTTGAATTTGTAAAAGTATTATTTGTGTGGGATAGTCCCCACAAATAATATAGATTTTTGTAAATTTCAAAATTATTATTAAAAATATTTATTATAAAAATATAAGGAGTATAAAATGAATACATTACAAAACGAAATAATTAAAGCAATCACAGATATGAAAGCCAAATGCCCATTAGTGCATAACATTACTAATTATGTTGTTATGCAAATTACAGCTAATGCATTACTTGCGGTGGGGGCTTCTCCTGTGATGACATTTGAAAAAGAAGAGTTTGAGGATATGCTTTCTATTGCTTCATCGCTTGTTATTAATATTGGAACTTTAACAAAAACTTCTATTGAGGCTATGCATAGTGCATGCGAAATAGCTAATAAAAAAAATGTGCCTTTTGTGCTTGACCCTGTGGGAGCGGGAGCTACAAAATTAAGAACTAAAACGGCTATTGATTTGATTAAAAATTATAGCCCTAAAATTGTGAGGGGAAATGCTTCTGAAATAATGGTTCTTGCTGGGGAGAGCATAAAAACTAAAGGGGTTGACAGCAGTGCTAATGTTAATATGGCATTAGAATCAGGAAAATATTTAGCTAAAGAATATAACACCGTTGTAAGCATAAGCGGTGAAACTGATATTATCACAGACGGAGATAAAGTTTTGTATATAAACGGAGGTTCTCATTTAATGCCTTTAAATACTGGTATGGGCTGTGCATCTACTGCAATTACAGCTGCTATGCTTGCGGTGTCTGAGCCTTTAATTGCTGCAGCTTCAGCCATGTGTATAATGGCTTCAGCTGGTGAAAAGGCTTCAAAAAAATCTGATGCTCCTGCTAGTTTTGCTGTTGCATTCATTGATGAGCTTTATAATCTTGATATAGATGATGCTTCAAAAAGGGTTAGGGTATAATTTTTTAGCAAAAAAACATTAATTATTTCATTTTTTCTAAGTAAAATGATTTGAAAAATAATATTAATATTATATACTATTACTACTATGTAATTTTTATTTTGAGTTTCGTTATGAGAATAGAAGTAGCAGCTATTGTGTGTTTAATGTTAGTATTAATAATGTCTTGCAAAAAAATAAATTTATTAAGTTTGACTTATATACCGTTGCTTGATTATGGTAGTGAATTTAAATTAAACAATCAATATGAAACAGCATGGATTTAGCAATGTATCTACATATAAAAAGATTATTATTTATATTTCTATTAGCTGTTTTTAATTCTTTTAATTTATTCTCGCAAGTTTTCCCGCCTATAATCCCAACTATTGATTATGGAACTTTTATTAATGCCTATGTAGAATCAACTGGCAGATATAATAATATTCCTAAAGAAACTGTAAATATTTTAATTGAAAGCGAACAGATGAATAAACTTTTTGATGACGGAATAAAAACATTTACATTCGGAGAACTTATGACAATAATCCAAAATCCAGAAAGAGTTCTTGACACTACTACAAATGAATCTGTAATATTATTAGTTGGTACTACATTAGGTTTTTTAGAATTAGCTAATATGCAGCAACAGCAGTTATAAATGCATTAAAAAAGAAAACCGCTTTTAATGCAGCATCTGGAAATAATACAGGTCTTCTAATTCCTATGCATACACCTATAGGAAGTTTTGGTATTAATTTATATAGTGATGTGCCTTTATCTTCTGCAGAAAAAATAGAAAATAATAGAAAAAACGATTATGAATCATTATCTGGATCTTTAAATCTTCTTCCCATTCCTCATATTAATACCTATTTGCAAGTTAATCTTGGACCTTTGCCTTTGGCTCTCACTATTAGGGGCGGAATATCTTTAGGGTTTAAGGATATTTATGGCATAGTTGTAAATGATGTTGAAATAGAATCTTTAGGCTATAATATAGGGGCTTCTTTAAAGGCTTATCTTTTTAGAACTAAATATTTTTTCGGCGATTTAAGAATGGATTTTAATTATGATGAAGGCAATTTAAAAATGTCTGCTAACAATAGAAATGTATATGTTCCTCTTTATTTAGGTTATAATGGCGGAACTGATACTGGAGTTGTATTTAATGGAAATGCATTTTTAGAATCTAAATGGAAAACTTTTGCCTTAAGTCCAAAAATAGTATTTGGTTTTAAGATGAAAGATAAAGTTCCTGTCATACAATATTTAGATGCTTATTTTTCTTGTTGGGGCTGATATTATATTTGGAAGCTTAAACTCAAGAGTGGGCGTTAATGGCATAGGAAGTTATGCTAATATTGTTGGACATGAAATAACGGTTAATGATTTATATATGCCTAATTCAGAAGATAAAATGTATTACAGGCTTTATGACATGAGAGTGGGTTTTCATTTTGATATATTTTATCAGGCTTTTGCTATAGAGTATGGTATATTTACAAAACAGCTTGCTATTTCATTTATACCGCTTAATATAAGGTTTTAAAAAGTTTAAGGGGTTAATAATTTAATGAATTATAAAATATTTTTGTTTGTTTTAATTCCTTTTGTTTTAATAGCCTGCTTCATACCAGAGAGAAGAATATATTTTCCTTGGGATAAACCTAAAAATATTGAAAGCGAATGCAATTATAATTTTGTTTTAAGCACCAATATAAGTATTATTCAAACTGAAAGAGGATATTTACTCAACACGGATAAAGAAATATATTATAAAGTTGGAGCAAAGAAGGCTTATAATATAGAAGATTATACATATGTAATGAATGAAATGATTAGCTTTATGAGCAATAATAGAAATGCTATATTAATAGTGGAAGGGCATGCTGATGAGATAAGCAAAGAAAAATTAGATTTAAATATTAAACTTTCTCTTCAAAGGGCAAGCGTTATAAGAGATGTTATAGTTTCTTTTGGTATTTCTCATCAAAGAGTAAAGATTTACCCATATAGTTATTTTGCACCTAAGTACAGCACTAATACTTTTAAAAATAGAAGAGTTGATTTTGTAGCATTAAAATGTGAGAATCAATTAAGCAATTATAATTATTATTACAGCAATTATTATAGTAATTATTATATTAATAATACAAATTTTAAAAAATAAAAAAAGGCCTAGCATATATTTATATACTAAGCCCTTAATATTGCTTTTATTTAATATTATTTTTCAAAAACCAAACCATCTCCTGATTTTTTCACCTTTATAGTATCTCCTTCTAAATATTTTCCTGCTAACATTTCTTTAGCTAATGGGTTTTCTATATAATTCTGTATAGCTCTCTTTAATGGTCTTGCTCCAAACTGAGGGTCATAACCAATATCAGCAATATAATCTATAGCCTCATTACTTACATCTAAAGTTATTCTTCTGTCTTTAAGTCTGTTTGCAACTCTTACTATTTGATTTCTTACTATCTCAGCAATATATTTTTTGTCAAGTCTAGTAAATGTTATTATCTCATCTATTCTGTTTAAGAACTCTGGTCTAAATGACATTTTTAGTAACTCTTGAATTTTTTCTTTTATGTCATTAGTATCATTAGCTTCAAGAATTAAATCAGAGCCTAAATTACTTGTCATTATGATAATAGCATTTTTAAAATCTACTATTCTTCCTTGTCCGTCAGTAAGTCTTCCGTCATCTAACACCTGAAGTAAAACATTAAATACATCAGGGTGAGCTTTTTCTATCTCGTCAAATAGTATAACAGAATAAGGTCTTCTTCTTACTGCTTCTGTTAATTGTCCGCCTTCATCATAACCCACATACCCCGGAGGAGCTCCTATAAGTCTAGTAACAGAAAACTTCTCCATATACTCACTCATATCGATTCTTGTTAAAGCTTTTTCATCACTAAACAAGAAATCAGCAAGAGTCTTAGCAAGTTCAGTTTTACCAACTCCAGTAGGTCCTATAAATAAAAAACTTCCAAGAGGTTTGTTTTCATCAGAAAGCCCTGCTCTGTTTCTTCTAATAGCATCAGCAACTGAAGTAATAGCTTCATCCTGTCCTACAACTCTTTTATGTAGCACTTCTTCAAGCTGTAAGTATTTTTGTTTTTCGCTTGTAAGCATTTTACTTACAGGTATTCCAGTCCATACAGATATTACTCTAGCTATATCATCTTCAGAAATCTCTTCTCTTAAAAGTCTTTTCTTATCAGAGTTTTTAGCTTCTTCCATAGCTTTTGCTGCTTCTTCTAATTTTTTCTGTAATTCTGGTATTTTACCATATTTTATCTCAGCAGCTTTTGCTAAATTACCTTCTCTTGTATATTGAGTCTCTTTTATATTTAAAGCCTCAAGTTCTTCTTTTAATTTTCTAGTTTCTTCAATTCTTCCTTTTTCATTATCCCATTGAAGTTTCATAGTGTTGCGTTCTTCAGAAAGTTCAGATAATTCTTTTTCTAACTTTTCTAATCTCTCTTTAGATGCTGCATCATTTTCGTTTGAAAGAGCTTGTTTTTCTATATTAAGCTGTAATATTTTTCTTTCAATTTTATCAAGTTCTGTAGGCTGACTGTCTATTTCTATTTTTAATTGGCTTGCAGCTTCATCTACCAAGTCAATAGCTTTGTCTGGTAAAAATCTATTAGTTATGTATCTGTTAGATAAAACAGCAGCAGCAACTAATGCATCGTCTTTTATTCTTACACCATGATGAACTTCGTATTTATCTTTTAAACCTCTTAATATTGAAATAGTATCTTCAACACTAGGCTCTTTACAATAAACCTGTTGGAATCTTCTCTCAAGTGCCTTATCTTTTTCAATATATTTTCTATATTCATCTAAAGTAGTCGCACCTATTGCTCTTAATTCTCCGCGTGCTAATGCAGGTTTTAAAAGGTTAGAAGCGTCCATTGCTCCCTCTGTAGCCCCCGCTCCCACAAGTGTGTGAAGCTCATCTATAAATAATATTATGTTGCCTTCAGATTTTTCTATCTCTGTAATAACAGCTTTTAATCTCTCTTCAAACTCTCCTCTAAATTTTGCACCAGCAACTAATGCACCTAAATCTAAAGCTAATAGCCTTTTATCTTTAAGCCCCTCAGGTACATCTTGAGAAACTATTCTTCTTGCAAGTCCTTCAACAATAGCAGTTTTACCAACACCCGGCTCACCTATAAGTACAGGGTTGTTTTTTGTTCTTCTTGACAACACCTGCATAACGCGTCTTATCTCTTCATCGCGTCCTATAACAGGGTCAATTTTTTCTGCTTCTGCTAATGCTGTTAAATCACGGCAATATTTATCAAGTGCCTGCATTTTTGCTTCTGGGTCTTGGCTATTAACACTTTGTCCGTTTCTTAATGCTTTTAATGCAGTTAAAACTTCTTTTTTACTTATGCCGCTTTTCCTAAGCATGTCGCCTGCTTTATTGTCAGCTTCAACAAGTGCTAAGAATATATGCTCTGTTGATACATATTGGTCTTTTAAAGCATTAGCCTCTTTTTCTGCTTTTGCTAAAACTTTACCAGCATTAGTAGAGAGATGTAACTGCACATTTTCACCTGTAACCTTTACATTTTCATCAACTAATCTTTGAGTTTTATCTATTAATGTATTTATAGGAACGCCTATTCTTTCAACTAATGGCTGAATAAGTCCGTCTTCTTGTTTTAATAATGCAAGAAGTAAATGCTCGCTTTTTATTTCGTTATGGTCTTCACCATTAGCTATATTAGCAGCTTCATTTACTGCCTCTTGAGCTTTTATTGTATATTTATTATAATCCATATTCTAATTAATTGACGGCTCTTAAACCGCCTAACTCCTTTATAAATTAATTGTTTTTATTAAATAATTTTCTTTCAGCATTTAATTACTGTACGCTTATATATATGCAAGAAACGTGCCATATATATACCTTATAATCTATTTTACTATATGAAAAATATCATATTTTTATTTATTTTTTTATTTAATCTTTATAATATGTGTAATTATATACATCTTATAATAGTTATATGTATTAATATTATACTAATAATAAACACCATGTATTATAATTATACATAATCATTATATATCCCCTTCTTGACTTTCATATTTTCTTTTTATATAATAAAATAATAAAATAATTAAATAATTAAATAATTATAAAGGCGTGTAAAAATGAATAATTTCTCTTCTTTAAACGATTCTTTTGTATTAAGCAATGGTTATAAAATTCCTTGTATAGGTTTTGGTACTTGGCAGACTCCAGATGGTGAAACTGCTGTAAACTCTGTAAAAGAGGCTATAAAGTTAGGCTACAAACATATTGATACAGCTGCTATATATAAAAACGAAAAAAGTGTAGGCAAGGCTATAAAAGAAAGCGGTATAAATAGAAAAGAATTATTTATTACAAGCAAAGTTTGGAATAAAGATAGAGGATATAATACCACCTTAAAAGCGTTTGAAAAAACTCTTAATGATTTACAGCTTGATTATCTTGACCTTTATTTAATACACTGGCCTGCATCAGAGCATCAATTTAGAGATTGGGATAATATTAATTTAGAGACTTGGAAAGCTATGACTGAACTTTATAAAAAAGGAAAAATAAAATCAATAGGTATTTCTAATTTTATGCCTCATCATTTGAAATCTTTAATGCAAACAGAAATTAAACCTATGGTTAATCAAATAGAGTTTCATGTTGGTTTTATGCAAGAAGAAACAGTCAAATATTGCAGAGATAATAATATACTTGTTGAAGCTTGGAGTCCTCTTGGTACTGGCAAAATGCTTGATAATGCTTTATTAAAAGAAATTGCTGGTAAATATAAAAAATCTGTTGCAGAGCTTTGCATAAGATGGTGTTTACAAAATAATGCACTTCCGCTTCCAAAATCAATTACCCCATCAAGAATAAAAGAAAATAGTGAAGTTTTTGATTTTAATATTAGTGATGAAGATATGGATACTATAAACAATATAGAATATTTTGGAGGTTCAGGACTTCATCCAGACAAAATAGATTTTTAAATTTGTATATTAAATAATTAAGAAAATAACAATTCAAACATATTTATAAGCGATGATTGAATTGTTATTTATTTTTATTATAATGCTTTAATAAAATCTATAGTGAAATTATTACCCCAAATAGCAGTTTCTGGATTAAAATTTTCATTGTGTAAATCAGTATTTGATAATATTCTTATTCCTATAAAAGGTATATTAAAAGCTCTTGCCACTTGTGCTGCAGCTACGGTTTCCATCTCTTCAGCGGAAGTGTTGTATTTGTTATGAAGCATATTTATTCTTTCTAATTCTCTATTCCACTGGTCAGCAGTTCCTATAGTTCCTTCAATCACTTTGCCGTTTGTGTAATTTATAGTTTTTGCTATATTAACTAAATCGCTGTCACTATAAAATGCCATATTTGTTATAGAATTATTATTCTTATCTCTAAGCCTTTGAACATCATCTAAAAATATCCAATTATTTTGATCGCTGTTTTCTGACTTTTTTGTTCTAAAAGCCCCTATATTAATTATATTAGTACCCAAAACAATATCGCCAGAATGCAAATTAATGTCATGACCTCCAGATGTGCCTTGATTAATAATAATAGTAGGTTTATATTTTTCTATACCTATAGCTGTGGCAGCAGAAGCATTAACAAGTCCGATTTCTGTTCTAGATACTATTACTTTATTTAATACATTTTTTCCTTCTAAAGTTCCAACAAAAAAAGTCCAAGAACCATATCTTTCTTCTTTTACGTCTTTTAAACTTGCTATCATAGTATCAACTTCTATATCCATAGCCCCTTGAACTAATACTATATTTTTATAATTTTCATTACTGTTTGAATTACTATTACAAGATAATAATAATATCAAACTAAAAAACATAATTAATATTTTTTTCATTTGTGTACCCTTTGTGTATCCTTAATTTTTGATAAGTAAGCATTATAATAATATTTGTTATAAAGTCAATAATTATATTAATTTTTACATGCACGGGTGCCAAACATATTGCAGTTAGGAATTCCTTAATTTATTAAAGTATAGCATAGGTGTATCATAATTTAAAGCAGAATGTATTCGTTTATAATTGAAAAAATGATTATATTTTTGTATGTTTTTATTTGCTTTCTGTAAAGTTAATTCTTTAGTACAAAAATCATAAAATTCTTTTTGGTCTAGCCTATGTGTACTTTCTACTACACCATTGTATCTTGGTGTTGCTATAGGAATATATCTCCTCTCTAATTTATTTTTTTAAGCAGTATTCATCAAAAATATTTATTTTAGAGGTATTAATACAGCGATAAGTATATTCCATACCATTGTCCGTTTGTATAGCCTGTATCTTAAAAGGTGAAGTTTTCAATACATATTTTAAGAAAGATAAAGCACTATAAGGTGTTTTATCTTCATAGATTTCTCTCCAACTATAACGAGCAGCTAAATCTACAGCTGTGAATTGATAAACTCTTTTTCTGCCTAATTTGATATATTTTACCGAAGGTACGCAAGGCGGTATCTATTTGAACTATTTTGCCCTCTTTTTGTATTTTAGAGACAAATTTTCGTTTATCATATCGCTTCTTTTTCTTTTTTATTTTGTATCTCCAAAGATTATTTCTTTTTAGTACATTCTCTATAGCTGTAACACCTATATTAATGCCTTCACGATTTAAATATGCTTTAATATAATGCTTACCTCGATATTCTTTAGTATAGAGTTCAATAATTAAATTAATAGCTTCTTGATTATTAAAGATATTTGGAGAAGTTTTCGGTCTAGTGCTAAAATTAGCGACAGTTCCAGTGTCTTTATATTTCTTAAGCCAAGTATAAAAAGTAGATTTATTTATTCCTTCTATCTTTAAAAATCTTTTAATATTTTTAGTTTTTAATGCTTCATCCACTATAAATAATTTAAATTCTGTGCTATAATCTCTCTTCATAGTAGCATCCTTTTTATTTGTTTTATGTTCAAAATATTATAACAAGGATACTGCTTTTTTTATACTAAAAAATGTCCAATATCTCATACTCCTAAACATTTATTATATTATTTTTGTTTAGGAGCCACAGATATTGCACGTTTTTTTAGTTTAAAAAAGTAGGTATTCCTTATAATTTAATTAATTAAAATAAAACAAAAGGAATACCTATGAAAGAATATACTTCAAATCAAAGAAAAT
>NZ_SAXY01000013.1 GCF_008016535.1 Brachyspira pilosicoli | reverse complement strand
TTGAGAGAAAAATTAAAAGAATATACACATTTTTATAACAATCAAAGATTGATTTCTTCGTTATTGTATATTACAATCAAAGAAAGAATCAAAAATATTATAGCAAGTAAAAGTACAATATCTATGGATCTATGACAGAAAACATAAAAACTCAAACAATATTTTTTCCATATTAATCTGGTAATTAATTAATAAGAGTTTAATTGACTTGATTTAAAATTATTTCTATACTAGTAACAATAATATTATTTTAATAAATTTTATTGATACAAGGAGATTTTTTATGACTTTCAAAGAAAAAGCAACAGACTTTATGGAAAACAAATTTTTACCTAAAATGGTACAAATAGCCTCAAATAAATATTTAGTTGCTATTAAAGATGGTTTCGTATTTACAACGCCTTTCATTATAGTAGGTTCATTTGTTCTGTTGCTTTTTAATTTGCCGCTTCAAGACCCTAACAATTTCTTATATTTTGAACCTTACAGCATATTTGTAAAAAGATTTCAAACGGAGTTTATACAAATATATAATTGTACTATGGGAATGATGGCTTTATTTGGAGCTTTTGGTATAGGATATTCATTTGCAGGTCATTATAATATGGATAAACCAACTTGCGGTTTTGTTTCTTTGTATGCTTTTTTACTTTTATCAGCTAAATCAATAACTGCTACTATGATAGGAAGTGCTGCTTCATTACTTCATGTTACCGAAAACACAAATATTGCTATAGTAGATGCAAGATATTTAGATGCTAAAGGATTATTTATAGCCATTATATGCGGATTAGTAACAGTAGAAATATCAAGATTTTTAATGGAAAAAAATATTATGATAAAACTTCCAGATTCTGTGCCTCCGGCTATAGCTAAATCTTTTGAAATTCTAATACCTATAGCTGTTATATCTATATTGTTTCAAATAGTAAATGTTATAATACAAAATAAATTACATGTAATGATACCAGACTTATTATTAACTTTTATTCAGCCGCTTCTTAATATGGCAGATGGTTTACCAGCCATAATCATATTCTTATTATTAATTCACGTTTTATGGTTTTGCGGTATACATGGTGCTAATATTGTTGGTCCTATAATGGGGTTTACTGCTACATTAAACTTATCAATAAATCAAGCTGCTCTTACTGCAGGCGAACAAATACCTAAAATATTTGCAGGAGAATGGATGTCATTTTTTGCATATACTGGAGGTGCTGGTTCTACTTTAGGTTTATGCATAGCTATGCTTATGTCTAAAAATGCTCAAGTAAAAGCTATCGGTAAATTAGCAATTGTTCCGGGTATTTTTAATATTAATGAACCTATAATATTCGGCATACCTATAGTAATGAACCCTTTGTTTGCTATACCTTTTGTATTAACTCCTATAATAGATGCAATAATATCATATATACTAATGGAGCTTAATATTATTTCAAGAATAGTTGCACTTGTTCCTTGGACAACTCCTTCACCATTGGGGGCATTCATCGCAACCAATTTGAATTTCTTAGCACCTGTTTTGGTGTTAGGATTAGTGGTTCTTGACTATTTTATATACAAACCATTTTTAAACATATATATAAAACAATTAGAAAAAGAAGAAATTGCTGCTGTAAGCTAAAAAACTATAAAACATTGCTAATGATATAAAAAATAATCATTAACAATGTTTTTTAATATAAAGATAATTTTATAATCATCAAAAAAGGGTAATCGAAATGAGTAACAATGAAAAAATTAATACATTTATAGAAAATAAATTAGCACCTATAATGTCGAAACTTGCATCAAATAAATACATCAATTCTATTAATTTAGGTTTTTATGCACTCTCTCCGCTTATTATAACATGCTCTATATTTATACTAATTTTTAATTTACCATAACCATATAATTTTCTTATTTCAATTATTCTTTTAATAATCTTTTTATTTTTCAATTTATTTTTATTAGTTTTAGGTGCAGTAGATTTAGGTTTTATAATAGAATAAGTTTCTAATTGGCTTTTCCAATAATAATATGTTCTAATACTAATCTTATATTTTAAAGCTAATACTTCTTTATTCTTAACTTTATTGATTTTTAGAACTATCTTTTTTCTTTGATTTGAAGTATATTCTTTCATAGGTATTCCTTTTGTTTTATTTTAGTTAATTAAATTATAAGGAATACCTGCTTTTTTTAAACTAAAAAACGTGCAATATGTATGGCTCCTAAACATAAAATTGTTATAATAATGTCATGGAGCCATAGATATTGTACTTTTACTTGCTATAATATTTTTGATTCTTTCTTTGATTGTAATATACAATAACGAAGAAATCAATCTTTGATTGTTATAAAAAAGTGTATATTCTTTTAATTTTTCTCTTAATAATTCTGCAGTTATATTTTTATTTAATCGTGAATAAAATTCTCTTTCGTCTATGCCGTGTACTCTTTCTACTAAGCCGTTATATCTTGGTGTTGCTACAGGAATATATCTTCTCTCTAATTTATTTTTTAAGCAGTATTCATCAAAAATATTGATTTTAGGAGTATTAATACAGCGATAAGTATATTCTATACCATTGTCTGTTTGTATAGCTTGTATCCTAAAAGGTGAAGTTTTTAAGACATATTTTAAGAAAGATAAAGCACTAGAAGGTGTTTTATCTTCATAGATCTGCCTCCAACTATAACGAGTAGCTAAATCTACAGCAGTGAATTGATAAACTGTTTTTCTGCCTAATTTGATATATTTAGTGTCTATTTGAACTATTTTGCCTTCTTTTTGTATTTTAGAGACAAATTTTCGTTTATCATATCGCTTCTTTTTCTTTTTTATTTTGTATCTCCAAAGATTATTTCTTTTTAGTACATTCTCTATAGCTGTAACCCCTATCTTAATTCCTTTACGATTTAAATATGCTTTAATATAATGTTTTCCCCTATACTCTTCAGTATAGAGTTTAATAATTAAATTAATAGCTTCTTGATTATTAAAGATATTTGGAGAAGTTTTTGGCTTAGTACTAAAATTAGCGACAGTTCCAGTGTCTTTATATTTCTTAAGCCAAGTATAAAAAGTGGATTTATTTATTCTTTCTATCTTTAGAAATCTTTTAATATTTTTAGTTTTTAATGCTTCATCCACTATAAATAATTTAAATTCTGTGCTATAATCTCTTTTCATAGTAGTATCCTTTTATTTGTTTTCTGTTCAAAATATTATAACAAGGATACTGCTTTTTTTATACTAAAAAATGTCCAATATCTCACACTCCTAAACAAAAAGTAATTATTTGTATATTGACAATTTTTATTATATACTCTAATATTACTATATATAATAAAGTTTTTGGAGAAAAAAATGGAAATATCGCAAAGAATTCAAAGGCTAAAAACTTCGCCTGTAAGAAAGTTAAACCCCTATGCCGAAGAAGCAGTAAAAAGAGGCATAAAAATCTACCATCTTAACATAGGGCAGCCTGATATTGAAACACCTAAAGTATTTTTTGACGCTATTAGTAAATATAATGAAAAAACCCTTAAATATGAAAATTCAAGAGGTATGAAACCGCTTATAAAGAAAATACAAGAATACTATGAGAAAAAAATAGGCGTACATTATGAAGAAGATGAAATTAATATTACTAGCGGAGGCAGTGAAGGCTTATTCTTTAGTTTATTAGCTATTTTTGATGAGGGTGAGGAAATATTGGTATCAGAACCTTATTACGCTAATTATAATAGTTTTTATGATGTATTAGATATAAAAAGAAATGCCGTTCGTACTTATGCTGAACAAGGCTTTCACCTTCCAAATCGTGATGAGATAGAAAAGCATATTACTCCAAAAACCAAAGCATATATGTTTTCAAATCCTTCTAACCCTACTGGGGTTGTATCTACAAAACAAGAACTTGATGATATTGCTTATCTTGCTAAAAAACATGATATGTTTATTATAAGCGATGAAGTTTACAGAGAGTTTGTTTATGGTGATAAGAAAGCTATAAGTTTTGCCACATATAAAGATGTAGCAGAAAATGTTATTATAGTTGACTCTATATCAAAAAGATTCTCTGCTTGCGGTGCTAGAATTGGATGTGTAATAAGTAAAAATAAAACATTTAGTACTGCTGTATTTAGAGAGTGTCAAGCTAGATTATGCCTTCCTACACTTGATATGGTTGGAGCAACTGCTTTATATGATTTACCTGATAACTATTTTGAAGATGCTAGAAAAGAATACAATAACAGAAGAAAAATCATGTTTGAAGAGCTTACAAAAATGGATGGCGTTGTAATGCAAGAGCCTGAGGGTGCTTTCTATGTTCTTGCTAAACTTCCTATAAAAAATGCTGAAGAGTTCATTATTTGGATGCTTAAAGACTTTAATCTTGATGGGGAAACTGTTATGTTTGCTCCTGCTGAGGGTTTCTATGCAACTCCAGGATTAGGAAAAGATGAGGTGAGAATGTGCTATGCATTAGATACAAAAGACATAAAAAGAGCTATGGAGATTTTGAAAGAAGGCTTAACTAAATATAGAAAAGAAGTAGAAAAATAATTTTTTACTATATAATAATATAAAGGGGGTGTAAGTAACGGCCTCTTTTTTTATATAAAATCAGGCGGAAATTTTTTCACTCTTTCTTTAAATAAAAAATCTATCAACTCTCTAGTTCTTGTGAGAAGATAATATGACCATAATTCTATTGAGCTTTTTCCTAATGTATAAGTATTTATTTCATCTACAGGTATGGTTATTATTTTAGTAGTATTTGAGTTTAAGCTAATTTTTAAATCTGCTTCATAATATTTATCATTTATTCTAAACTCTGGAAGCATATCATGAACTATGCAGTTTCTTATACATTGAATTGTTTTAGCTGTATTATATTCATTTTTGGGAAGCATATTATAATTATTAACTATTGATATTAAAAAGCCTATATTAAATTGTGCTAAATCTTCTACATTTGTAATTTGCTCTTTAATTTTTTTTCCATTATTAAACCTATATACAGAAATATAACCATCTTCCTGCATTTTTTCTTCTAACAAAATCATAAGTGATTGTTCAAACATACTTCCTGCTAAAGTGCAGCTTGCTTCAAAATATCCGAAATAATAATTTTGATGCACCTGATAGAGAAGTTTTATCATATGTTCAATGCGTGAATTATTTATTTGCCCTACATGAAGTCTTTGATACTGAAGTTTTTTTCTTCTGTTTTCTGCCTCTTCTAAAAAGCTGTCATTATATCTTTCTTTAAGTGAAAGTTTCGGCTGCTTTACTTTTTTATTTTCATAAGCTTCATTTTGCATATATAGTCCTAGTTTGATTGATAGCTGCATTATATATTATAAATATCTTTAATAGAAGCATTTTTTATTGAATATATTGTTTCAAAACCCAACTAATAAATATTTATGTTGTTTTAATTTTACTGATTATGAATATATATTAAATAATGATATATGTTTGTAGCTATATTCCATGAAAATGCAGTCCTTTTGCTTCTTTGGGTCATACCCATAGGCACTTCCTACGGTCGCAAAAGAAGTGGGGTGCTGCACGGTGTGTACTTCGTTAAGGGCAAAGCCCTGCAAACAATAAAAAAGATAAAAATTTTATTGTTCTTTTTCCCGCCTTCGCTTTGCTGACTTCGTCAAAGTTGCAAAAAGTGCAAATATTTAAGTTCTTCTCTTACGTTTAGCTAAAATGCAAGTTAATAGAATAATATTAAGTATATTTTATATGCTAAATATTAAACTAAAAACAATATAAATATTTATTAATTTAGTTTTTAAATAACTCTATTTTAATAAAGGGGACTGTAA
The DNA here is from genome assembly GCF_008016535.1 of Brachyspira pilosicoli. GTDB lineage: Bacteria > Spirochaetota > Brachyspiria > Brachyspirales > Brachyspiraceae > Brachyspira > Brachyspira pilosicoli_A. The sequence goes on along the minus strand of NZ_SAXY01000013.1, from coordinate 13,292 downwards.
TAAACAATCCCTTTTATTATTATATTATTTTTTATTAATCTATCTCTCTGATAACCTTAAAGAAATTATCAATAGTAGTTTGAGATATAAGCTTTTTCTCATAGTAATCTATTATATTATTTTTAAATAATGCAGAAGCAAGTGCATCTTTATTATTTTTATCTATTTTATAAGTTTGTTTGTCATTATCATCAAATAAATCTTCTATTGTAATGAAATTAGTATTAATATCTTTAAGCTGGGTTATTCTTAAATTTGTGTTTTCTGCCAACTCTGCAAATTGGTCAGCTGAAATATCGCTGTCAATTAATAAAGTAGGATTTTTTGATAATTGGCATAAAGAGTCTATTATATCATTTTTTTGTCTTTCATCATTAGGTCTTCCTACTCCATTAATAGGCATAAAAGCAATATTTATTTCTTTATCTTCTATATGTTCCATTAATAATTTGAAAGCTGTGAGATAATTATAATCTGTAATGCCTTCAACATATATTATTCTGGTATCTCTTGTAATATCTATATGTCTTACGCCGAATGCATTAATAATTTTTTCTAATGAATCTACTTTGCCGTAAGTTGCCGAGAAATCATTTTCTATTTTTACACCTACTCCATCTTGTTTTGGTTCTACTATTTTTAATTCATCTAAATGGTTAATATCTGCAAAATAAGGAAGCTGAGTGGATGTGATTATAGTAACACCATTATCTTTTGCAAACTGTTTTAAAAATTTTCTAAGCTCTTTTATTAGAGGCACAGATAAATGCTGTTCAGGCTCATCAATTATTATTATATCTCCTTTTTTTAATTCATTAGGATTTATTGTATTAAAGAATAAACTGAAAAACCAATTAAAGCCTTCAGATTCATTTTCTAAATTTGTAAGCCCGTTTTTGGTTTCAAAATAAACTCTTATACAGCTAGTTTCTAAAATTATTTTGAAAACATAATCATTATTAGATTTGTAGAGTTCATTGAATTTTTTTGATATAGTATCTTCAAGGAGTTTATTTATCTCATTTTCTTTTTGTTTTGAAAAAGACACATCAGACACTATATAATCATAATTATTTATCAAATACTCATAAGTTTCCATATTATTAGTTGATTTAAATAAGGAGTATAAGAAAGAAGAGTTTTTTATATCATCTTTATTTATAGTAAGCTCCTCATTTTTTATATTTGATTTATTATGAACATATACTGATATTGTATCTAAGTCACAGTCATATTTTATAATATCATTAATGAATTCATCATTAATATCAACAATATTGTTTTCTATATCAGAATAAGCTTTTTCAATGAAAAATTCATATCTTTGAGAAAATTTATTAACATAATAATCACTATCCAGTAGACATTTTAATAGTTTTACTTCATTAATACCTTTTTTTTTAATATTATTCAATGTATTGAATAATATTTTGGAATATCTATAATAATCAATATAATGATATATGCTAAAAAATATATTCCTTAATATTTTATTTTTATTAAATACTTCATTAATAATTTTAATTAAATTATTGATTTTTTCCAATTTCCATACAAGTTTATTATTCTGAAATATTCCATTATATATATTTCCATTGTCTGACTCTATAAATATTTCTAATTCTGGTTTGCAATCTTTAAAACCATCTATTTTAGGATTATCTCTTTTATCATCTATTCCGCCTTTAAATGCTTTTTCTATCGCTGAGAGTATATTGCTTTTACCAGTGCCGTTTGCTCCTATAATACTTATTAATCCGCCTTGTTCTACATCGCCGTTAAGATATAATCTGCCGTACTTTACTTCATCTTCTCTGTCTGCTGAATTATTTTCTTCATCTTTGTTTACTATTACAGGGTTGATGTTTCTGAAGTTTTTAATTGTTAAGTATCTTTTCATAAGTTTTCTCCTTCCAAATTTTTATTTACTTTTATCTTTATTTGATAATCTCATTCTAATGCCTTGAGATTTATATAAACTCATAAGAGGAGATATAAACTCATAATCTTCATCAGATAAGTTATTATCAGCAGAAAGTTTTTTACATTTCATCAAATAATCTAATATAGGGTCAAAAAAATTATCCTCCGTAAGCATATATATAAAATCTTCTTTAGACTTATTTTCTGTTTTTAATAATGATTTTATTTTCATTCTTTTATCCTCCTCCCCACTATTATTTGTATTGCTGTTTTCTATAATGTTATTCATTATATAATAAATAACATTGCTGTTTCCTATGTTTTTGCTGTTTTGTATATAGTCAAATAAATTCAATATCTTTGTGTCTATTGTGCTTCTGTCGCCTTCTTCATACATATCTATATATTTATATAAAGTTGGTCTTGATATTTTTAGATATTCTGCCAAGTCTGATATTCTTAAATCTAAATCTCTTATTTTCTCTCTTAATAGTTTCATTTAATTTATTCTCTTTAATGTTTGATATATTTATAGTATAGTCTATTTACAAAAAATGTCAATTATTATTTTACAAAAAATGTAAAAAAATAACATTACAAAAAGTGTAAATATTTATGTGTTAATGATGTGTTATAAATTAAGAATAAAAGAAAGTCATTTACATGCAAATAAAAAAGAGGCTGTGATAAAAACAGTCTCCTTTATTTTGTTTAGTTAAAAATTATTTTTTATTTTAAAGCAGCATTCAATTCAGCATATCCGCCGTCTTTAATATAGTTCACATTTTTAAATCCATTGTCAAGCATATATTGAACTGTTTTGCCTGAACGTCCGCCGCTCTTACAATAAAACATATATTTTTTATTTTTATCTAATGACAATAATTTTTTAGCATAACCTTTAGTTCTATAGTCAATATTAATAGCACCTTTTATAGTTCCTGTTTCTTTTATCTCTTCTAGTGTCCTAACATCAACTAACACTATATTAGAATCAGATTACCATAATGATATAAAGTCATTAAGTACTAAGCCGTTTTTATTGACAACTTTCACATTGCCAAGTTCATATACAATTTCATTAGTTTTTGCTGTTTGGGCATTAGACACAATTGTTGTTATTAATAATGTCAAGATAATAAAAATATTTCTTTTCATAGGTATACCCATTAGTAGTATTTTATATTATTATTAGACGAATATATATAACAATAAGTTCCCAAAAAATAAAAATAATTTTTTAGTTTTTTATATATAGCTTGTTATTATTATGATTATTTCATCTTTGCTGTCTAATAAAAAGTCTTGAGGAGGATTTAAAAGTATATCATCATATCTTTTTATTCCTATTATAATAATTTCTCTATCAAGTAAATCAAAATATACATCTTTAAAAGTTTTGTTTTCATTAAAATATTTGGAATATGATGATATTATTATGTCTTTTCCATTTTTACTTAAAAGCCCATAAAACAAATATAGTATATTATAATCAATAGAAGCCTGTGCCATAAGCATACCTATTAATTTACCGCTTACTATAAAATCTCTAACATCATCAGAATATATTAAATTTCTTTTTTGTATGGAGTTTAATAAAGATAATATAGATAATTGTATATTTTCTTTTTTTATTATTTGTCTTATGATAAGAAGTATATTAATGCTTTTTGCATCTGTGATACTGTCTTCAGATATTAAAACTATTTTTGTTATGTTAGAGCTTTTTATTTTTTCTAATAGGAATTGATATTTATTTTTATGCATTTTTATGGCATCATAACTTAAAGATTCCAAGTTTGAGTTTTCTATATATTCTTTTATCTCTCTTACAACATCATTATTGTTTTTCTCTTCAGATATTAACAAAATATTATGAATGATATTATTGCTATTATATTTATCATTTTTATTTTGAGTTATGATATCGTTTTTATCATTATTTTTATAGAGAGTAACTAATTTATCATTTTTATTTATTACATATTTACTGTCAGGTACTTTTAAAAACTCCATGTCATTTTCTATTATACCTACAAGTACGATTCCTTTATTCATATATTTTAAAGCAGCTTCTTCAAATATATCATTTTCAAAATTATGATTGCTTTCTATTTTAAGATCATTACCGTCATTAGAAAATAAATCTTCATATACGCTGCTAAGACCTGTATATATAATGCTTTGAGAAATAAGTTTATATAATAATTCATATTTATAAAGTATATGCACAGTAAAATTTTCATCTTCCATAGATTTTATTATTTCTATAGTATCTTCATTATGAACCAAAAGACATATATTTATTTTTTCATCATTACTACTATCTCTCTCTTCATTAAGAATCTTTTTTAATGCAAGTAAAATATTTAATGACTCAGTATCATCATTATTAATAATAGATATACTAGAGCATTTTTTTATATTAAGAAGTTTTATATTTTCTATTCTGCTAGTAGAGCCTTCCCTTATAATAATATTAGATATTCTATAACCTTTAATAAAAGAAACCCTCTTTCTAATAATATCAACATTATGTTCAGAAAGCAAAACTATATTTTTAATCTTAGCAATTAAGAACTCTTCTATAATAGTGAGAGCTTCTTCGCCATATCCAAGTATTATAGAATGTCCCTTTTCCATAATAAAAGCATTACCCTTACTCAAATTATTTATTCTATCTTGTAATGCTTTGTTAATCATAGCAATGAGAGAGCCCCAGCCGCATACCCCTATAAAAGTAACCATTAAGAAAGTAATAACAAGCCCAAAACTTCCATCTACAGATGATATATTTCCTGTATCTATAAATTGCATTAAGCTATCCCAAAAAGCATCTTTTATAGGATAATTAAAAACAAGTATTATAAAAGCAGAAACTATTAAGAGAATAATTATTATAACGAAAACTAAAAGCATTAATTGATAGAATAATCCCTTATTAAGCATTCTATCAATTCTATACTTAAAATATTTTAATATTTCTTTAATCATATTTTTTATTTATAAGTTTTAAAATAGTTTAAAATATCTTTATACTTTTTTACATTACCGCTTCCAGATAATAAAACAAACTTATCAAAATTATCATAAACCTTTTTGCCATACTCTACTTCTTTAACAGTATCATTATTTTTTATAGCATTATCATATTTATTTTTATATATAATAGCAAGCGAATAATAAGAATTAGGATCACTTCTCAACTCTAAAGCCTTGTTATACATTTCTATAATTTTTTCTTCTTTATATTCTTTTTGTAAATATGTAGCTCCATACATATAAACGTCCCCCAAAGTAGAATATGCAGGATGTTCTTTTAATTCTTTTTTATTTCTAGAATCTAATATACTAATACAATATTTTAATTGAGCATATGCCTTTGGACTTCCATCAAACTTACTTAAAGAGCTTCCATATTTTGCTACTATATCTAATTGCTGATCCTTACTAGGCGTCATAGGAACAGAGAAATCTTCTTGAGCTAATAAAATAGTAGTAATACTAATAAAAAATAATATGATATATTTTTTCACATTTACCCCTTAAAATAATAATATGCATTAATTATCGTAATAAATATAAAAATAATATAAAAATAAAAAAAGTAAAAAAGTTATTGACAATATGCTTATTTATTCTATAATTTACACATTAGTTATTACATATTTAAACCCTATACCTATGGAGAATTATTTATGGCTACAACCAAAAAAACAACAACCCAAAAAGAAACAGCTGTAAAAAAAACAGCCGTAAAAAAAGATGTTGCCGCCGCTCCTAAAAAAATAACAGCAAAAAAAGCTGTAGCTAAAGAAAAATCCGCATCTAAAAAAGCAGCAGTAAAAAAAGAAACAGCTAAAAAACCCACTAAAGCTTCAGCTAAAAAAACTACATCAAAAAAGGCAACTACAGTAAAAGAATCAGTTTCTGCTAAAAAAACTGCCACAGCAAAAAAAAGTGCAGTAAAAAAAGAAACAGCTAAAAAACCCACTACAGCTTCAGCTAAAAAAACTACATCAAAAAAGGCAACTACAGTAAAAGAATCAGTTTCTGCTAAAAAAACTGCCACAGCAAAAAAAAGTGCAGTAAAAAAAGAAACAACTAAAAAAACTACAACCGCTAAAAAAACAACAGCAAAGAAAACTGCCAAAAAAACTAAAGAAGAAGAAATAATTATTAAAGTAGAAATTGAAGAAGAAGAAAAAAAGCCGCAATATATACCTGATGATGTTGATATTGTTAGAGAATTACCTGACAGATATAATGAAACTAAATTAACTTTAATGATGAGAGATCCTGAATGGTGCTTTTTCTATTGGGATATATCTGATAATGATATATCTTATCACTCTTTGAAAAACCGCAGAATATCTGTGAGAATATTTCATGTATTTGGTTATGATATTACAAATGGTGAGATACATAGAGAAGTTGTTGTTAATGCAATTTATGGGGATAGATATATAAACTTAGCTATGCCTCATGCTTATTTTATTGCTGAGTTGGGTTATTATGATGAAAATAATAGATTTATTGTATTAGCTAGAAGCAATATGATATATGCTCCAAGAGATTCAATCAGCAGTAATTATGATGAAGAGTGGATGGTTAATGAAGAGATTATTAAATTACTTAAAGCTCCTAAAGCTTTGAGAGAAAGTTTATCTTCTGCTACTATATTTGAACTTATTGATTTAAGAGCAAATCATTTACAATCATCATCTTCTTCACTTTTTAGAAGAAAGGAATAATTATTAGCGGTATTAAAAATAATTAATTTTTTTGTAAAATAACTTTTTGCTTAAAAATTAAATTAATGCCGCTAAAAATAATACATATAATGTAGAATCTATCAATATAGAAAATAAATGTCTGCTTGTTATCACTCTTCTTTTCATCACTATAAATGACACTATACTGCTGTATAAAACTGGTATAAAATATTTTATATTATTAAAATCTGAGAAAAATATATTTGCTATAACTACACCTATTAATAATATTATTGGTATGATAGCTGTAATTATTGCCAATTTATCTGAATCTATATAGGTAGTTAAAGTAACAGCTCCTGCTATTTTATCGCTTTGCGAAAATTTTATTTCTATTAAAGCCTGCCTTATAAACATAAATATAAAAACTATACTTACAGAAAATAAATAAGACAATGTATTTTCTTTTAATATGTTTCTGTTAAGAAGTAGTATAGAACCATTTAAAAGTGTTGTAACAGCAATAGATATAATTATAGCTTTAAATGGAACTAATTTTTTAAATAATCTAAAGAAAAAAGAGTGATTAAATCTATCATTTTTTTCAAAACTGATATTGTATGCTGTACCCAAAAGCGTAGATAATATTGTAAGCATTAATATACCAATATCCACATTGTATGCAAGATAAAACATAATTAATGCACTTACAACAATAATAGTTAAAAATGCTGGTTTATATTTTTGATAGAAAAGATAGCGTTTTTTATCACTAATTTTTATAGTATAATTGCTGTAACCATTACCCAAACTCATAAATAAATAATATAATGCCACTATCACCCCTATTCTATATTGAAAGGGTTTATTTAAAATATCATAAATAGCATAAGACATTAAAAAAGCACCAAAAGAAAAAAATATATAACCATAATTAAGAAAATCAAATATTTTATTAATACCTCTATAAAAACTGCTTGAATAATTATCTTTTATAGTTTGAGCAATATCTTCTATTAGCCAATCAGGAGTGGAAGCACCCGCCATTATACCTACATTTTTATATGGAGTAAGGTCTATTTTCTCTAAATCTTCTTTAAACTCTACATAAAATGAAGGCTTTATATTGGCAGCTATTTTATATAAGTTTCTAGTATTACTGCTCTCGCTTCCGCCTATAACAAGAACTACATCATTTCTTTTAGCTATATCCAATATTTCATTTTGTCTTTGTTCTGTTGCTTCACAAATTGTATTTTTTATTATTAATTCAGAGTTTTTGTATTTATTTTGTATTTGAGAAACGAATTTATCGAATGTTTCTTTTTGAAGTGTTGTTTGAGCTACTATAAGAGTTTTTTTATCATCTTCTGGAAGTTTATCTATATCTTCGTCTTTATAAACAACATAAACATCTTTAGCAAAACCGCATACACCAATAATTTCAGGGTGATTAGAATTACCTATAACAATAACTCTATAACCCAATGAACTATGTTTTTTTACTATAGATTGTATTTTTGCAACATATTTGCAAGTAAGATTAACTATTTTTTTTGCATGACTAGATAAAGCTTCTCTTCTTTCTGGTGATATGCCATGTGCTCTTATAATTACAGTTTTATCATTAAGCACAGACATATCATCTTCAGTATCTTCGTAGGTTTTAACGCCTGTTTTTTCAAGCATATCTAAAGTTTGAGGATTATGTATAAGATGACCGTCTACATAAATCTCTTCGCTGCTTTTAGAGGCTTGAGAAAAAGTTTTTTCAACGGCATATTTAACACCATCACAAAAACCCGCGAATTTTCCAATTTCCACCTTCATTATTTAGCTTTTACTACTTTGTTTCCTTTAATACATTTAGTGCAAACCAAAGCTTTTTTAGCAGAACCATTAAGTTCTATTTTTATATTTTGCAAGTTAGCATTGAATGAGCGTTTAGTTTTAATATTTGAGTGGCTAACGCTATGTCCATTCTGTTTACCTTTGCCACATATTTCACATACTCTTGCCATCATTTCCTCCAAAAAAAGTTAACAATAATTTTGCAGTTAGTATATAATAAAAGCATAATATAGTCAATACTGCACTGCAAAATTTTTTTATTAATATAAAATTTATAAAATTAAGTAATTTTTAATTATTTTACCCTATCGCCTGTGCTGTAATAATAAACCCACTTAGCTATATTTTCAGCATGATCTCCCATCTTCTCAAAATATTTAGCTATCATCATCAAGTATATTGCCTGATCCGCATTCTCAGTACCGCTCTTTATTAAATTAACCATAGCATCACGCATCTTATAGAATAATTTATCAACATAATCATCTCTCTCTATAATGCTCTTAGATAATTCTCCATCTTTGTTTTTAAATGCCTTAAGACAATTATTAAGCATCTCATCAATAATATTAGACATCTCTATTATAGTGTCAATATTATTCTTATACACATTTCCTTCTAATAAAAATCTAAGCAAATCGCATATATCCTTAGCCTGATCCCCTATTCTCTCTAAATCTGTAGCTATTTTTAATGCCGATGAAACTATCCTTAAATCAGTAGCCACTGGGTGCTCTAATAATAACATTTTTAATGATGAGCTTTCTATTCTGTAAGATATTCTATTTATATTTCTGTCATTTTCTATAACCTGATTTGCTAATTCAATGTCTCCGTCTGTTAAAGCTTTTGTAGAGTTTCTTAAAGCTTCTATTATCATATCCCCTGCTTCAACAACATATTCTGTTAATTTATTTAATTCTTCTTCAAATTTTTTCATTTTTTTAACTCCATTTTTATTATAAATTATAAACAATAAAAATTAACCAAATCTTCCAGTGATATATCTCTCTGTTCTTTGGTCTTGAGGCTTAGAGAATATATCCTCAGTATTTCTATACTCTATAATCTCTCCAAACAAAAAGAAAGCCGTTTTATCAGAGACCCTCATAGCCTGCTGCATATTATGAGTAACTATTACTATAGTGTATTCATTTTTAAGCTCATCAACAAGGTCTTCTATTTTACCAGTACTTATTGGGTCTAATGCACTAGTAGGCTCGTCCATAAGAAGTATTTTAGGATTAACTGATAAAGCTCTCGCAATGCATAATCTCTGCTGCTGACCTCCAGAAAGCCCTAAAGCATTTTTATTAAGCCTGTCTTTTATGTCATCCCAAATAGCAGCCTTTGTTAAGCTATATTCTACTATCTCATCTAACTCTGATTTCTTTTTTATTCCAAAAGTCCTCGGTCCATAAGCAATATTGTCATAAACGCTCATAGCAAAAAGATTAGATTTCTGAAAAACCATTCCTACATTTTTTCTTAAATACGATACATTAACATTTTTATTATATATATTAACTCCAGCTATCTCTATATCCCCTTCTATCTTGCAGTTTGGAATTAAATCATTCATTCTATTAAATGTTTTTAAAAGAGTAGATTTTCCGCAGCCAGAAGGTCCTATAAAAGCTGTTACGCTGTTTTTGTTTATATCAATATTTATCTTTTTTAAAGCCTGAAAAGATTCATAATATAAATCTAAATCTCTAACCTTAATAGCTATATCAGTATTAAAATCAAAGTTTACCACATTATTTAATTCATTAGCCATATATATTTAATCCTCTTAGAAATTTAATAATCTTTTTTTAATTTTGTATTTACTAAAAATAATGAAGCATTAATAAGTATAACCATTATAAGCAAAATGCTTGCAGTAGCGAATGTTTGATTAATATAAAGCCCCTCGCTTGAAAACATCCACATCATAACAGAAAAAGAACTTCCCGCACTAAAATAACCCTTCGGCATATATCTAACAGCACCGGCAGTATATATTAAAGCAGCACTCTCTCCAACTATCCTACCAATACTTAAAATAACAGAAGTCATTATTCCAGAGAAACCACAAGGCAAAACTATCTTAAATATTGTTCTCACCTTTGAAGCCCCTAATGCTAAACTACCCTCTCTTAAACTTGAAGGTATTGAAAGCAATGTTTCTTCTGTTTGTCTTATTATAGAAGGAAGTATTATTAAGACCAATGTGAGAGAACCTGCCATTATACTTCTTCCCATGCCAAACAAATTAGCAAATACTAGCATACCAAAAAGTCCAAATACTATTGAAGGTATTCCTGATAAACTGTCTGTAAATATTCTTATTATAGATATTAATTGACTCTTTGCTTTTGAATATTCTGTTAAATAAATAGCGGCAAATACCCCTAATGGAATAGCTATTATTAAAGACATAAAAAGCATCATAGAAGTAGAAACTATTGCAGGCAAAAGTGTCATTTGTGAATTGTTGCTTTCACCAAATAGTAAATTTAATGTTATATGAGGAAGCCCTCTAATAAGTATAAATAATACTATAAAAACTAAAAGCAGTGTAGATACAATAGAAGCAAACACAGAAATATATTCTAAAATACTAGCTTTTATAGTACTCATTTTTATATCAAACTTCTTAAAAGAAAAATCATTTATATTTGTTTTAAGCTCTTTGTTTTTTCTAAAAAGATTAGAAAAAGAAAATGAAAAATATAAATTATTTCTTTTTAGAATAGAAAGCACTATATTGATTATAAGTATAAATATGAGCAGCACAAAAGCAGTTGCAATTAATGCAGACCTATGATTTCCTGTTGCATAACCCATCTCTAATGCTATATTAATAGTCATAGTTCTAAAATATGAGAATAAATCTTTAGGTATGAATGGAGCATTACCTGCCACCATCATAACAGCCATAGTCTCACCAATAGCCCTACCCATACCAAGCACTATAGCAGAAAATATTCCCGACTTTGCAGCCTTCACTATAACACCAAAAATAGCCTGTGAATGAGTATTACCCAAAGCCCTTGCCCCGTCATAATAATATTTGTAAACTGCCTCTAAATTGTATCTTGTAATTGATGTTATAGTTGGAAGTATCATTATAGCAAGTATTATAGAACTAGCTAACACTCCCTCGCCTACATCATTAGGAGAGAAGTTTTTTAAAAAAGGCACTAATACAACCATTCCAAAAAATCCATAAACAATAGATGGAATGCCCGCAAGCAAATCTATTACCTGAGATAATATTACTCTTATTCTTTTTGGGGCAAACATTGATATGTAAACTGCCGTAAAAAAACCAAATCCTCCACCAAGAAATACTGAAAGAATTGTGATATATAAAGAGCCCACAATCATAGGCAATATTCCAAAATCCTTTGTTGAAGGCGACCAATTCATTCCAAAAACAAATTTGAAAAATCCGACCTCTCTAAATATAGGCAGACTATAGATAAATATAAAAATACATATTGAAAATACAACTATAACTGAAAATATAGAACATATAAAAAATATATATCTCATTATATTATCTATTATTTCATTAAACTTATATTTATTAATATTCTTACTCAAAATAAATGTCCTTAAAAATTACTTAGAAATAAAAAAAGCCGATATACAAAAAATATTGTACATCGACTTATTTATTTCAAATTAGTTAGCTACATAGCCATTTTCATTTATGACCGCTTTCCCTGCTTCACTATTAATAAAGTCTAAGAACGCCTTAGTTCCTTCATCGAGCTCAACACCCTTTTTAGTGAATATATAGAAAGGACGGTATAGCTTGTAGGCATCACTTTTAATATTTTCTACTGATGCTTGAACATATTCATTTTGACCTTTTGCTTTATATGCTAAAGGCTTTATTGTATCATCAATAGAACCCAAAGAAATATATCCAATCTTAGAGGCATCACTCATTACTGATGTCTTAACCTTTCCTGTTCCATCTAATATTTCAACAGTTGCAGGTAATGGATTTTCTTTGCCGATAGAAGTTAAGTCTGTAAAAGCACTTCTTGTACCAGAACCATCTTCTCTTGAAATAGATTTAGTTATAGTTCCTATTGCAGTATTGTTCATGTAAAGATTATATAATTCTTCTTCGCTTATCTGAGCAATGTCAGCATCTTTATTAGCGATGATTACTATACCATCTTGACACAATAAATAAGCATCTAAACTTGCTAACTCATCTTCTTTCAAATTTCTTGAAGCCATACCTATATTGTTGTTGCCGTTTATAGTGTCCTGAACTCCAATAGTTGAATCTGATGTTTCTACTGTTACGGTATAGTTGGAATTAACTTCTTCAAACTTTTCAGCTAACTTAAACATTAGCGGTGAAACTGAAGAAGAACCTGTTATAACGATATCAGTAGAACTAGAGGCGCCGCCGCCGCAAGAAATAAGCATGAACATGCTTACGAGACTTAAGAAAATCAAAATCTTTTTCATAATATTGATTTACTCCTAAATAGTTTTAATTGCCAAATTCAAAAAGACTATCTCTTGAATTGACACAAGTATTATATAGTAAAAAAAAATTATGTCAATACAGAAATGAAAAATTATTGTCATGGAGCCATAGATATTGTACTTTTACTTGCTATAATATTTTTGATTCTTTCTTTGATTGTAATATAACCTAGCGAAGAAATCAATCTTTGATTGTTATAAAAATGTGTATATTCTTTTAATTTTTCTCTCAATAATTCTACTGTGATATTTTTATTTAATCGTGAATAAAATTCTCTTTCGTCTATGCCGTGTACTCTT
>NZ_SAXY01000012.1 GCF_008016535.1 Brachyspira pilosicoli | reverse complement strand
TTTAAATTCTGTGCTATAATCTTTTTTCATAGTAGTATCCTTTATTTATTTTCTATATCAAAATATTATAACAAGGATACTGCTTTTTTTATACTAAAAAATGTCCAATATCTCACACTCCTAAACAAAAATTATAATATTGATATTGATAATAAAATTTAATTATAATATAATTCTTTTTACAAAATTTAATTGAGAGGAATAAAAATGAAAAAAATATTAATTTTAGTTCTTGCTGTTATAGGAACAATATTCGCAGTATCTTGCGGACAATCTGCAAATACAACAACTGAAAAAGCAAATGCTGCTATGATTACAGTTGATGATTTATTAGGTAAAGAGTTTGCTCTTACTAATATGTATGAGGGTAAAGAAGTTACTATTGCTTTTTCTGCTACTAATATGTTAGGCGGTAAAGCAGTTATTAACCTTTATTTTGGCGGTTTTACTTTAGAAGGCGATAAAATTAAATTAAGCGATGATATGGGTTCTACTAAAATGGCAGGACCTGAAGAAGATATGAATGCAGAAATGGAATATTTACAAATATTAAATGGTGCTGATACTATTGCTTTAGATGGCGATGTATTAACTATTACTACTACTTCTGGTACTAACCTAATTTATACTTTTACTCAAAACGTAGAAATAGTAACTAATAATCAGTAAGAAATATTTATTATTATAAAAAGGAGTGTTGGTTTATTCATCACTCCTTTTTTATTTTTTTAATAGTAAATTCGTATTATAAACAATAATATATATTATGATATTGCAAAAAAGTTATGTTTTTATTATACTTTGACTTATAAATAATATGTTAACTAATAAAAAATATAAAAGGATTAAATGTGGTTGGTTTAATATTTGTTTCAGATAGTAATGAGTTTGTAAAGGCATTACAAAAATATGTTAATCAAGTTAGTAATATATCTGCTGCTTACTCTGGAGGAATAGGAGAAAATAATAGTTTATTGGGTACTAATCATAATGATATTTATAAAGTTATAAATGATAATTATACTGATAATGGTATTATTATATTTTTTGACAGTAAAGAGGCTTTGGTTAATTGTGAGACGGCTATTGCTATGCTTGATAAAGAAAAACAAAAGAATGTAAGAATATCATTTGCTCCTATTGTAGAAGGAGGAATGATTGCTGCTTCTGAGGCTTCTTTAAATAAAAAAATAGATGAGATAGAAGATAAATTAAATAATCTTACTAAAAAATATTATAGTGAAAATGTTCAAGAAAATTTAATAGATTATATAAAAAAAGAATATGTAGTTAAATTAAAGAACGGTTTTCATGTTAGACCTATATTTATGTTTATGAATATGGTATCAAAAAATAATTGCTCTGTATATATCACTAATAAAACTAAAAATAAAAATATTGTTTGTGCTGATAGTATGAGCAAGATATCTTTATTAAATATACAAAATAATGATGTTGTGGAAGTGTATGTAAAAGGAGATAATCATCAGATTTTAACAGACTTCTTTCAAGATTTATTTGATGGAAAGTTTGAGTTTGGTGATAATGAAGCAAAAAAAGTTTATACTCTTAATTCTGATTTTGAAATTGTATGTGACGGAAATGTTAGCGGTTTAGCTAAGTATGTTGATTTAGATATAAAAATAGGATATGAAGAGCAGAGAGATGTTGATATAAAAATTGAAAAAGAAAAATTTGTATATGCAATAGAAACTGTAAGAAAAGAGATATTAAGTCAAAAAAAGAAGATAGAAGAAAAAAATATCTCTAATGATGCTGCTCTTATATTTGATTCTCATTTATCTATGCTTCTTGACGAGGCTGTTATTAATGATGTAGACAGTTTGCTTGATACTTCAAAACATACTGCTTTTACCTCAGGAGTTACTGATTCTATAGCACTAATTAGAAGAGACTCATCTTGATTCATTAAAGCATCTACGAAATTCTGATCCAATTGTTGTCTTGGTTTTTCTCCTGCAGCAGTTGTGTCAGTAGTAGTAGTTGTTGTTGTTTCTTGAGCAAATAAAGATATTACAGAAAATGCAACTATTAATATTGAAATGGATATTTTTTTTTAGCATTTTACCCCCCCTTGATATTATATTGGCTAATGATATATTTATTAAAAAATAATTGCAAGCAATTTATAATTAAATATTATAAAAATAACATAATTATTTATTTTAATATAAATATTGCAAAAATATAGTATTTTAATTATAATTTGATAGTAATCATTTATAAAAAGGTGGAAGCTATGAAAAAAATCATTAACAACATCGATGATATTATTTTAGAAGAACTTCAAGGTATGCAAAAGGCTCATGGTGATATAATAAAAGTGAACTATGAACCTATGTATGTAAAGAGGGCTAATCAGGGAAACAAAGTTGTTTTAGTATCTGGAGGCGGCTCTGGGCATGAACCTTTGCATGCAGGATTTGTTGGTTATGGTATGCTTGATATTGCTTGCCCTGGTGCTGTATTTACTTCTCCTACTCCTGATCAAATGGAAGAGGCTGCTAAATCTGTAAAGAATGATAAGGGAATAGTATTTTTAGTAAAGAATTATACTGGAGATGTTATAAACTTTCAAATGGCTGAAGAGATGTGTAAGGCTGATGGAATAGATGCTAGAAGTATTATTATTGATGATGATGTGGCTGTTAAAGATAGTTTATATACTACAGGCAGAAGAGGAATTGGAGCTACTGTATTTTTTGAGAAAGTTTGCGGTGCTTCTTCTGAAAGGGGAGATGATATAGATAAAGTAATGCAATATGCAAATTATTGTAAAGAAAATGCTCGTTCTATGGGTATGGCATTAACATCTTGTACTGTTCCTGCTGTTGGTAAACCTACTTTTGATATATCTGATAGTGAAATGGAAATGGGTATAGGAATACATGGCGAACCAGGAAGAGAAAGAATGCCTGTGAAAAGTGCTAATGAAATTGCTGAGATGATGATGGATATTATTTGTTCTGATATACCTTATAAAAATAATGATGAAGTTATTTGTATGGTTAATGGTATGGGAGGAACTCCTTTAATGGAACTTTATTTGCTTTTCAATACTGTTGAAAAAATTGCTAATAAAAAAAATATAAAGATAGTTAGAAATCTTGTAGGTAATTATGTTACTTCTATAGATATGGCAGGTGCTTCTATAAGTTTAATGAAAGTAAATGATGATATATTAAAACTTTGGGATTATCCTGTACATACTGCTGCTTTAAGATGGGGAATGTAATAAATTAAAGGATGAGCTTATGAATATAGATAATATTAAATTATGGATTAATAATTTAGCAGATGTTTATGAAGAGAATAAAGATTATTTAAGTAAATTAGATGCTGATATTGGAGATGCTGATCATGGTATAAATATTAGCAGAGGATTTAAGTTTGTAAAAGAGGCTATACCTAATACAAATGATATAGCAACTTTATTTAAAACAGCTGCAACTGCTTTAATAAAAAATGTAGGCGGAGCTTCTGGCCCTTTGTATGGTACTTTTTTTCTTAATGCAGGCATAGTAGCTAATAAAAAAGAAGATTTATCTTTAAGTGATATAACTGAAATATTTAATAAAGGTACTAATGCTATAGCTGCTTTGGGTAAATCTAAGGCTGGCGAAAAAACTATGCTTGATACTCTATATCCTGCTTTGAACGCTATGAAAGAAAATGTTAATGATATAGAGAAGTTTAAAGAAAATGTGTTATCAGCAGCAGAAAACGGCATGAAATCTACAATTGATATGCTGGCTACGAAAGGAAGGGCTAGTTATTTGGGAGATAGAAGTATTGGGCATCAAGATCCTGGTGCTACTTCTATGTATATGCTTATAAAGAGTTTAATGACTTATTTATAATAATAAAAAATTAATAAAAAGGATGTAATGGTGGTTAGTTTAATTTTTGTTTCGCATAGTAATGAACTTGCAAAAAGTATAAAAAAATATATTTATGATATTACTAAAACAGAGGTACCTATAGGTTTTTCTGGCGGGGTTGGTGATGATTTTAAAGAATTAGGTACGGATCCTACAGATATTTTTAACCTAATAGAAGAGATGTATACAGATGACGGTATTATTATTTTTTGTGATTTGGGCAGTGCTCTTATTAGTTCAGAGATGGCCATATCTATGCTTGATGATGATAAAAAAGAAAAAGTAAAACTAACATCTGCTCCTTTTTTAGAAGGCGGAATATTAGCAGCTATTGAATCTTCTTTAAATAAAAATATAGACGAAATAAAAAGAGAATTGAATAATAGTTTAGATGCAAAAAAATCGTATATAGATGATGATGAGGAAACGGAAAAAGAAAATGCTGCTAATAATGATTTAAAAGATTATCTAAGGCAGGAATATAAAATATTATTAAAAAACGGATTGCATGCAAGACCTATATTTATGTTTATGAATATGGTTTCAAAAAGCAATTGTTCTGTACTTATCACAAATAAGACTAAAAACAAGAACATAATATCGGCTGATAGTATGAGTAAAATTTCTTTATTGAGCATTCAATATAATGATATTGTTGAAGTATATGCTAAAGGAGAAAATGCTCAGAACTTTTTGGAAAGTTTAAAAGATTTATTTGATGGTAAATTTGAAGTAGCAGATAATGAAGTGAAAAAATCATATGCTGTAAACTCTGATTTTGAGGTTGTATGCGAGGGAAATGTTTCTGCCTTAGCTAAATATGTTGATTTGGATATAAAAATAGGATATGAAGAACAAAGAGAGATTGATATAAAAGCTGAAAAAGAAAAGTTTGTATATGCTATAGAGACTGTACGAAAAGAAATACTAAAACAAAAGCAGATAATAGAAGGGAAAAATTTATGCAATGATGAAGCACTTATATTTGATTCTCATTTAACTATGCTTCTTGATGAGGCTGTTATTGACGATGTAGATAATTTGCTTGAAACTTCTAAACATACGGCTTTATATTTATATACAAATATTATGCAAAATATGTGTGATTGTTTTAATGAGTTTGACGATTTATACATGAGAGAAAGAAAGTATGATATTTTAGATATATTAAATCAAGTATTAGCTGTTTTATTAGATAAAAAGATAGAAATTCCTAAAAATAAGGATATTATTTTGATATCGGATAATATTTATGTATCGACTGTAGCTAATTTTACTGATAATATAAAAGGTGTAATATCTTTAAATGGAAGTTCGCTTTCACATTCATCTATATTATTAAAGGCACTAAATATTCCTTATGTAGTTTATAAAGATGCCAAAAAGTTTGACGGAAAAAATATTGTTATAGATACTAAAAATAAAGATATAATTTATTTGAATAATTAATATTATATACTTTTACAAAATTAAAATATTTTTTGTTTTTATAGTAGAGTTCTTAAGTTATGATTTGAAATCATAGGATTTTGCATTATGGAAAATAGTACTATAATCATTATTGTAATAGTTGGTCTTGTTATACTTACACCTATATTAAAACGAGCTTTAAAAAATATTAGGCTAGATTCTAATAATGACAATATACATATAGCTTGTTTGTATGGAGATTTAAAAAAGATTAAATATTTACTTAGGTCTGGTATAAATATCAATGCTAGAGATTTTAGTAATAAAACGCCTCTTATGTATGCGGCTGAAGATGGGGCTATCGAAACTGTGAACTTTCTTCTAGATAATGGTGCTAATTTAGATGATGTTGATGTTAAAAATGAATCTGCTTTAATAATAGCTTTAAAAAATTATAATATTCATGCGGCAAAAATATTAATAGAAAATGGTGCTAATTTAGGCATTAAAAATGAAGAAGATAAAGATGCACTGCAATTAGCTAATGAAATTAATTCTAAAGAGATTATAGAACTTATTAAGAACAAATTAAATAATTAATTATTTTTGTTGCTTCTTGCTATATTTGTTGAACCGCATATAGGGCAGTTTGATACAGAATCATCTATTATATCATCTATATTGGTTAAATCATCATCTTCTACTATATTGATTTCTTTATCATCTACAGTCCAAAAATTAGAGCAATCTTTACAATAGAAATGTATTAAATATTCTCTATATGTTGGATAATTTCCTTCTATTTTTCTGTATCCGTCTATTATATTGTGTCCCATAAATAAAATCTCCTAAAAAATCTTAAGCAGAGTCTAATATTTTTTATTAAAAAAGTCAATTATATTATTATATTGATTTATATTAGTTATAACAGTTTATTTATTAAAATAGTAAATATTTTTTATATTGATTATTGTTGCTTTTTATTTATTATTGTTATGTTGCTATAGAAAATAATTAGGTTTTATAGTATAATTATTTATAAGTTATATGAAATGGCGGTTTTGAATTTTATGAAAAGAGTATTGTTTATAATTTTGATAGTATTATCTATTGTTTTATTCTCTTGTAAGAAAGAATCTGAAGTTGTAGTTAATAATAAAGTTTATGTTAGCGACCCTAATAATATATATCATAAAGAGTATACTAATGTTGTGAAAGTAAATGGTAAGTTTGTTGATATTAAGAGTTCTTATGCATTTTCTTATGAAGATAGAGAAGAAGGGGAATATAGTGAGGAGTATGATATATTTGATGCTATAAGGAATCATAGCTTGAAAAGGGTGGCAGAATTGGTAGAGATGGATAGTCAATTAATTGATTATACTATAAGCACAGATGAAAGTGAATACAGTGAGTTTATGGATGACAGTTACAGTATAGATGGAGCTACGCCTTTGATATTTGCTATATTTTATAGGGATTTAGGAATAATGAAATATTTGCTTGACAATAATGCTGATCCTTATATGAAAGATGAAGATGGGTGGAATGCTTTTTTGTGGGCTTGCGGTACTGGAAGTGTTGATGAAGTAAAAATGTTGGTTCAGGAACATCCCGATTTAGTTGATTCTAAGAATATTTATGATGCTAATGGGCTTCATATTGCTTCTTTAAATGATAATATAGAAGTTATCAAATATTTGGTTAATGACTTGGGTTTTGATATTAACAGCACTGATGAAGATGGAGATGGTGTTTTATATTATGCTAATGATAGCGAAACAATAGAGCTTTTAGAGAGTTTAGGTGCTGAAAATTAATTTTTTATAAAAAGGAGTTTTTTATTATGGCTGTTTTAGTTTGTGGAGGAGCTGGTTATATTGGCTCTCATGTGGTGCGTGAACTTTTAAAACAGAATATAGATACTGTTGTAATAGATTCACTTGAGTATGGTCATAAAGAGGCTATTAAAGATTGTAAGAACTTTTATCAGGGAAACATTGGAGATAGCACTTTACTTGACGAAATATTTGCTAAACATAATATTGATTCTGTTATGCATTTATGTGCTTATATAGAAGTAGGGGAAAGTGTACAAAATCCTGCTAAATATTATCATAACAATGTATCTAACTCTATAAATCTTCTTAATGCTATGCTTAAAGCTAAAGTAAAGAACTTTATATTTTCTTCTACTGCTGCTGTTTATGGAGAGCCGGAAACTATTCCTCTAAAAGAAGATTGCAGAAAAGAGCCTACTAATCCTTATGGAGATAGTAAACTTGCATTAGAAAAGATACTTTCTTGGTATACAAAAGCTTATGATTTTAATTATGTGGCTTTGAGATATTTTAATGCTTCTGGTGCTCATCCTGACGGAGATATTGGAGAAGACCATAACCCAGAATCACATTTAATACCTCTAATACTTCAAGTTCCTCTTGGAAAAAGAGAAAACATAAAAATATTTGGCGATGATTATCCTACACCAGACGGCACTTGTTTGAGAGATTATATACATGTATGCGATTTGGCTTTGGCACATATTGCTGCTATGAATTATCTTAAAAATGGCGGTAAGAGTGTTGCTTGTAATTTAGGCAATGGAAACGGATTTAGTGTAAAAGAGGTTATAGAGGTGGCTAGAAAAGTAACAGGGCACTCTATACCTGCAGAAGTTTGTCCAAGAAGGGCAGGGGATTCATCTGAACTTATTGCTAGCAGTGATAGGGCTAAAGAGGTGTTGGGTTGGACTCCTACTATAGACTCATTAGAGAAAATAGTTGAAACTGCTTGGAATTGGCATAAAAATCACCCTAATGGTTATAGGAAATAATGTTTATTAGCTCGAAAAATGCTATAGTTGAAGCTCTATCTAAAGACTTGGTTGATGTTATTTATATTAAATTTCCTATATCTAAAAGAGAAAAAGAAATAATTAAGCTTGCTGAGAGAAAGAAAGTTTTAATTAAAAATGTTGACAAAAGAGAGATGGAAAGCATTGTAGGAAAGGTTTATTCTATTGTTGCGAGTGTGAAAGAAAATGCTGAGATAGGTATTGATGTTTTTTTGGATAGGGCTTTAGAGAAAACTAATACGCCGCTCATATTTATACTTGATTCTATAACTGATGTTCATAATTTGGGTGCTATTATAAGAAATGCATATTTTTTTGATTTGGGAGGCATTATTATACCTAAAGACAATGCTGCTCCTATAAATGAAAAGGTTTATGAGATATCGGCTGGTGCTGCCTATCATTTGACTATATCAATAGAAACTAATCTTAACAGGGCTATTGAAATAATGAAAGAGAAAGGTTTTTGGGTATATTATGCGAGCGAGAAGGGCGACACATCATTAGAAACATTTAAGTTTGACACCCCTACAGCTATTATACTTGGAAATGAGCATAGCGGAGTAAGGGAGAGTTTGAAAAAGAATTCTGACGGCAGCATTATAATAAGAGCCTGCAGCGATTTTGATTCACTTAATGTATCAGCAGCATCCGCTATAATATCTTACGCTTATTCTGTGTATAAAAGATAATATAATTTAATCATATATAAAACTTAAACATATTTTATAGATTATTATCAACTTTTTTGTCGCTCAAAAAAGTTGCAAAAAACGCACATGCTATATCTAATATTTTTAGAATATATATTAATGTTGTAATATTGTGAATTAGTCAAAAAATATAGCCTTTTTGCTTATTTGGGTCACGTCACAGGCACTTCCTTCGGTCGCAAAAGAAGTGGGGGTGTGTACCCTAAGGGCACGCTTCGCAGGGGGCTAGTCCCCACAAATCACAAAACTTAAAAAATTGTCATATAAGTTTTTTATTTTATTCAACTTTTTCCCGCCGCAAAAAGTTGCAAAAAGTGCAAGTATTCAAATTTTATATCTAAAAAAATATATATAATGACACTATATGTTTATGTCTATATTTCGTAAAAATGCAGTCCTTTTGTTTCTTTGGGTCACCAAAAGAAGTGGGAGTGTGGGGCAAAGACATGAAAATATTTCAGTATACTTATTTTAATTTTTTTTTATTGATTATAAACTGCACGCAGAGTGAATCTTATAATATTAATTAAAAAAATCATTATTAGGAAAATTATACATCATCATTCAATATAGTCATATGTATATGGTCTTCCCATTTATTATTGATTTTTAAATATTTTTTAGCTAGTCCTTCATATTCAAAACCTAATCTTCTTGCTAAATCTAATGAAGGTTTATTATGCGGCATAATATTTGCTTCTATTCTATGAAGCTTTAATTCTTTAAATACTATATCTATTGCATATTTTAATGCCTCTGTCATATAGCCTTTTTTTGTTTCATCTTTATCTAATTTATATCCAACAGTACAAGATAAAAAAGAGCCTTTTACTATATTGGCAAAACTAATCATTCCTATGATTGTTTTTCTATTTTCTATTTTAAATAGATAAAATTTAAGCATTCTTGAATTTTTAGTATCATCAATTTCTTTTTTTATAATGTTTTTATGCGTATTGAGTTTATAAAATATATCAGGTCTATAAGGGTCAAATTCTCTAAAAAACTCTTTATTTCTATAGTAAAAATCAAAAATAGAATTAGCCATTTCAAGGTTAGGCTGCACTAAAAGTAATCTGCTTGTATTATAACTTTTCTTTATCATTTTATTATCTTTAAATTATTTATTTTAAAACCTTCAAGTTTTAATAAATATTCCTTTTTTTCTATTCCGCCTGCATATCCAGTTAATTTTAAATCTTTAGAAACTACTCTATGACATGGTATAATAATTGGTATTTTGTTTTTTCCTTCAGCACTTCCAACAGCTCTAAAAATACTTCCTGAACTATTAGATATTTTTTTTGCTATGTTAGAATATGTTTCTATTTCTCCAAAAGGAATTTTATAAGTTTCAATCCACACCTTATATTGAAAATCACTTCCGTATACTGCTATTGGTATATCAAATATTTTTCTTTTTAATCCAAAATATTCATCTAATTGTTTTTTTGCTTCTTTTATAATGTTAGGTTCTTTATCAGTGTTTATATTATAATTGTTTTGGAAAGAAATAGAAGTGATATAATCTTTATAATGAGTTAAATACAAGTTTCCAATAGGGCTTTTATACAAAAACACTTTATCATCATCTATCTGACTATTTTCAAGTCTTATAATATTCACAGATGAACCTTTTTAAGATTAATGTTTTTTGTATTAGAATATAATTCATATACTTTATCAGGGTTCATTGCAGCAGTGGCGTATTCTAATACATTTACACTAACTAAATATTCAGCATTAATAGAAGTTACATATTCAGCCGTATCTCTTGCTGTATAATAAACAGCATAATCCAAAGCAACCCCCACAAAATCTAATATCAGCACCTCTTTATTTTCTTTTGCAGCATCTATAAAGTCTTTATGCATATAAGAAAATCCAGATACCCCCTCATCATCAGCATCCACACCCTTTTGAACATAAATATAATCTTTTTTCTTTTTTAATTCATCAACAATAGCAGAACCAAAAGTTCTAGCAACACAATGACGAGGCCAAAGCGTTAAAATATCTTCATCTCCAGTTTCTTGATCCATCACTCTAATTTTGGAAAATGGTTCTTTATTATGAGTTGAAGCAAAAGATATATGATTTGACGGATGCCAATCTTGAGTAGCTATTACAGCATCATATTCTCCATTTTTTATAAGGTCATTAATTACAGGTATAAGGCTAATAGCTCCATTAACAGCCATAGGACCGCCTTCCATATAATCATTTTGCATATCTACTATTGTTAGTATCTTAACCTTACTCATAATGGAAACCTAAAAATTATTTTTAAGATATTTTTTGTAATCCTATACTCTCTTGTATAGGTTTTAAAGCTTCTATAGTTTCTTTTATTAATTCATCTAATGATATATTAAGTCTCTCAGCACCAGTATTTATGATATTCCTATCAACTTTAGCAGCAAAAGCTTTATCTTTTAATTTTTTCTTAACTGATTTCACTTCCATATCATCTAAACTCTTTGAAGGTCTTACCAAAGCACAAGCTAAAATAAAACCTGCAAGCTCATCTACAGCATATAAAGTTTTTTCCATATTAGTGATAGGCTCTATATCAGTGCATATTCCAAATCCATGACTCTGTATAGCTCTAATAAAACTCTCAGGCAAGCCTTCCTCTTCTAATATTTCTTTTACTTTTACACAATGCTCATTAGGAAACATTTCATAATCCATGTCATGCAAAAATCCTACCATTGCCCATTCTTCAGAATCTTCATTATATTTATTAGCAAAATATCTCATTACTGCCTCAACTGATAGGGCATGTTTAAATAGAGATGATTCTTTATTGTATTTTTTAAATAATTCTATAGCTTTTTCTCTTTCTATGCTTGCCATTAATAACTCCAAATATAAAAGCAATTATATAATATATTTTTCTATTTTTCAATATAATTTTTTTATATAATAGTAGTTATTTTTATCTATTTTTTATCTGTTTTATGCGGATAAATTTATAATATTATTAATTGATATTTATTTTTTTTATTGTATAATAAGTTAAGTTAATAATTTAAGGATATTTTTTTATGTCAGATATTAGAGTTCGTTTTGCTCCATCTCCGACTGGTTTTTTACATATAGGAAATGCAAGAACAGCATTATTTAATTGGTTATATGCAAAATCAATAAAAGGAAAATTAATTTTAAGAATAGAAGATACAGATCAAGATAGAAGCACAAAAGAAGCCGTTGATATGGCTATCAAATCATTAAAATGGCTTGGGATTGATTGGGATGAGGGCCCAGAAGTTGGCGGAGATTATGGTCCATATTTTCAATCTGAAAGACTTGATATATATAAAAAATACACTGAAAAACTTATGGAAGAGGGAAAGGCATATTATTGTTTTTGTACTTCTGAAGAGTTAGAAAAAAAGTCAAATATGCAAAAAACTCTAAATCAGCCTATAATTTATGATGGCAAATGTAAGGATATACCATTAGAAGAGGCTAAAAGAAGAGTTGCTAATGGTGAGCCTGCTAAGATAAGATTTAGAGTCCCTAAAAATCAGCAAATAGTGTTTGAAGATTTTGTTAGAGGTGTTGTTAAGACTAATAGCGATGAAATTGGCGACATTATTATTGTTAGAGAGAATGGTTTTCCTACTTACAATTATGCTGTAGTTATAGATGATATGCTTATGAAGATTTCGCATGTTATAAGAGGAGAGGATCATATATCTAACACTCCCAAACAGATACTTATTTATGAGGCATTGGGAGCAGAAGTTCCTAGATTTGCCCATACTTCTTCAATACTTGGTAATGACAGAAAGAAATTATCAAAAAGGCATGGTGCTGCCACTTTAATGGAATATAAAGATGAAGGATTTTTGCCTCAAGCTATGAGAAACTTCCTTGCTTTACTCGGTTGGACTCACCCTGAAGCTATGGAAAATATGAATGATGAAGATATGATTAAGGCTTTCACTTTAGATAGATTTTCTAAGAGTCCTGCTATATTTGATACTGCTAAATTAAGACATTTAAATGCTTGGCATATTAAAAATCTTAGTTTGGAAGAGGCTGCAGAATTATTCTTACCTTATCTTATACAGGGAGGATTTTTAAAAGAAAATTATACAGAACAAGAGTATGCTTGGGCTAAAAAACTTATTTCTGTTATAAGACATAATTGTGTTGTTTTATCTGATATTGTTAAATATGTGCCTGTATTTTTTGAAAATGATTTTGAGCTTACAGACGAGATGAAAGAGATTGTAAATAAAGAAGAAAGTAAAAATCTTCTTCAGTTTATTAAAACTAATATAGAAAATACTGATGAAATAACTGACCAATATATGAAAGATTTAATAAAACAAGCTCAAAAAGAAACTGGTCTTAAAGGACCTAATTTGTATCACCCTATAAGATATGTTATAACAGGAAGCAGTGCTGGTACTGAGTTATCACATATATGCGAGCTTTTGGGTAAAGAAAATATTTTATACAGATTATCTAAATATATATAATAGGGGTATGATATATGCTTAATGGTAAACCCTTAATACTTGCAGTAGATGATGAAGAGAATATACGTAATCTTATAACCTATACTCTTGAAGCACATGACCTTGAGGTATTAACTGCAGAAAATGGAAAAGTTGCTATAACAATATTAGAACATAATCCTGTTGATGTTATTATTACGGACTTGCTTATGCCTTCTATGACAGGGCTTGCTCTTATAAGAGAGATGAAAAAAAGAAAAAACTCTATACCTATAATAATTATAACAGCATATGGAAATACTGATATGGTAAAAGAGATTATAGCTGAAGGTGTATTTAGACTTATAGAAAAGCCGCTTGATTTTGAAACATTAGTGCCTATAGTAAATGATGCTATAGAGCATAAGAAAAATAATAAAAAATAAATAGCTATTGATAAAAATTAAAGGCTTGAGTTTAATTAAAAACTTAAGCCTTTTTTATATAAAAAATAATTTTAATAATTTTTTAAAAGTTTCTTAATTGTTTAATAGTTTCTTTTTTATCTTTGCTGTCTATTATAGCACTTCCTGCAACTAGTAAATTAGCTCCTGCTTTTATAACATCGCTGCAAGTGTTTAGATTAATTCCGCCATCAACGGATATGATAATCTCTCTTTGTCCTATTAGCTTTTTTGTTTCTTCAATTTTTTTAATTGAATTTGTTATAAACTTCTGACCTCCAAATCCCGGATTAACAGACATTATAAGAACATTATCAATATCATCTATAAGAGGCTCTATAACATCAACTCTTGTATGAGGATTAAGAACGATTCCTGCCTTTATATTATGAGCTTTTATTTGCATTATTAATTTATGCAAATGAATATTTCCTTCATAGTGTATGCTAATAATATCAGCACCAGCCTTAGCAAAATCATCAATATGCTTTTCTGGATTAACTATCATTAAATGAACATCAAGAGGTAAAGATGTAATTTTTTTTATATCTGCTACAATTTTAGAACCAAATGTTATTTGAGGAACAAAGCTTCCGTCCATTATATCTAAGTGCAAATAATCAGCTCCCGCTTCTTCAAGTTCTTTTATAGTAGATTCTAAATTAGAAAAAGATGCTGTTAATATAGATGGTGCTATCATTATTTTATTCATTGTTTTATCCTTTTTATTAATATATTATTATATATTTTTTATATATTTTCTATTTCTTCTATTGATTCTATTGCTTTTTTAGCCGCATTCATCTCTGCCTCTTTTTTGCTTTTTCCAACTCCATAGGCATATTTTTTTGTTTTTACATAAACTTCTACTCTAAACATTATATTATCATTTTCGTTATATTCATATGATTTATATGTCGGTGTAATTTTATA
Organism: Brachyspira pilosicoli; assembly: GCF_008016535.1. GTDB lineage: Bacteria > Spirochaetota > Brachyspiria > Brachyspirales > Brachyspiraceae > Brachyspira > Brachyspira pilosicoli_A. The sequence continues at coordinate 113,011 of NZ_SAXY01000012.1, read as the reverse complement.
TTGTTTTTGCACCATTTCTTGAAGTATTGTTTTATAATCTTTATCAAAATTATTAATGTCTAATTTATTTAATATATCTTTATAAACTCTCATAACGAAGTTTTTTGTGTTTTCTAAATTTGAATCTAAATATATTGCTCCAATTATAGCTTCAAATAAATCTTCAAGCATATTATCTCTTTCTCTTCCGCCCGAAGCTTCTTCACCTTTTCCTAACAAAAGAAAATCTCCAAGTTTTAATTTTTTTGATATATTAGCTAAAGTATTTTGAGAAACTAAATAAGATTTAATTTTTGATAGTTTTCCTTCTTTTATACTATTATATTCTTTATATATATGTTCTGATATTATAAGAGAAAGTACAGAATCCCCTAAAAACTCAAGACGCTGATTATATTTCATGTTTCCATTTTCATTTGCAAAAGTTCTGTGTGTTATTGCTTCTAAGAGATAGTTTTTATTTTTGAAATTATATTGCAAAACTTTTTCACAATCTAATAATATTTTATTTATCATAATAGATTTATGATACAATGAATATAAAACTAGTCAACAATAAAATATATATTTTTTATTATATGATTGATAAAAAGTTATTTTATAATATAATAATTTCTTATCAAAAATAGTATAAAAAGATAGGTAATAAAAAAAATGGAACAATTTATAGATGTAGTAAATTTTGAGATAGAGGCAGGACATGGAGGTGCAGGCTGTGTAAGTTTCAGACGAGAAGCACATGTACCTATGGGGGGACCTGATGGAGGAAACGGCGGAGAAGGCGGAGATGTAATAGTGAGAGTTGATGCGAGAATAAACAGTTTCGGAAAGATAAAAAGCAGAAAAAGATTTAGAGCAAGGGACGGAGAGCCTGGAAGGGCAAGACTCAGTGATGGAAAAAAGGGCGATGATGTTGTTATAAGAGTTCCTATAGGCACGGTTGTTTATGATGATGATACAAATAATATATTAGCTGATTTACTTGAAGACGGGCAGAGTTTTACAGCTGCAAGAGGAGGCAAAGGAGGCAAAGGAAATAAATTTTATGCCACTGCGACTAATCAAGCACCAGACTACGCTCAGCATGGTTTAGACGGTGAAAAATTAAATATAAGATTAGAAGTTAAACTTATAGCCGATATTGGACTTGTTGGTATGCCCAATGCTGGTAAATCAAGTTTGCTTGCAAGACTTACAAGAGCGAATCCAAAAATAGCATCATATCCTTTTACAACGCTTACTCCGAATTTGGGGGTATGTTATTTGGACTATGAGAGAAGTTTTGTTATTGCTGATATTCCTGGTATTATAGAAGGAGCTAGCGAAGGTGCTGGACTTGGGCTTACTTTTTTAAGACATATTGAAAGAACTGGCGCTTTATGCTTTGTTATAGATTTAACTGATGAGGATGTGCTTGATACTTACAAAAAACTTAGAAACGAATTAAAAAAGTATAGTAAAGAATTGATAAAGAAAAAGTCTATCATCGTACTAAATAAAACTGATATGCTTGAAGAAGATGAGATAAAAGAAAAAGTAAAGGCTATAGAAAAGGCAGTAAAAAAAGAATATAAAAACAATAAAGAAACTCATTATGAAGAGCCTGAAATATTTGCTTTATCAGTATTTAGTTTAGACGGAGAACTTCTTGACAAGGTTACGAATGCATTCTATAAGGCAAATGAAGAGAGATACGACAACGCCAAAAAAGAAACTAAAGAGCCTTTGCTTCTTAATCAAAATAAAACTAAATCAAAATTAAAAACAAAAAGAGTATTCGGACCAGTGGTTTCAAAAAGGCTTGGTAATTCTTTAGGTATAGATGTTATACCTCATAAAACTTGCTCTTATAATTGTATATATTGTCAGTTGGGTTCTGAAGAAAATACTAAAACTAATCTTGCTAATTATTATTCTGTTGATGAAATAATATATGAATTGAAAGAGGCTTTGCTTAATAATAAAAACATTGACTATATAACATTTGCAGGTTCTGGTGAGCCTACATTATATAAAGATTTAAAAAAGTTAATTTATGAAATCAAACAGATAACTGATATTCCTGTATGCATCATAACAAATGGTTCTTTGTTTTATAAACAGGAGATGCGTTCTAATTTGCTTATGGCTGATTTAATTATACCTTCTCTTGATGCTGGTAATATGGATACTTTTAAGTTAATAGACCAGCCTAATAAAGAAATTGATTTTGACAAAATGGTTAATGGGCTTATAGAGTTTAGAAGAGTTTTTGAGGGTGAGTATTGGCTTGAGGTATTTTTACTTAAAGGAATTAATGACAGCGAAGAAGAGCTTGATGATATAATAAAAATAGTAAATAAAATAAAACCTGATAGAGTTCAGCTTGTTACAGCCACTAGAAGAACGGCTAATGAAAAAGCTAAGGCATTAACTGATGAAGAGATGGAAAAAGCAAAAAAATATTTTGAGGCAAATTGCAGTATTGAAATAGATGTGCCGAGCGTGTCAGATAAGGCAAAAGGAAATACTAAAAAAATCACTGAAGAAGATATAGTAAATTTTTTAATGAGGCAGCCTGATACTGTTCATATGATAGCTATTAGTTTTAATGAAGATGAAAAAAGGGTAAGCGAATTATTAAAAAAGTTAGTTGAAAGCGGAAAGGTGAGAGAAGAGATAGTTAATGGCGTACTTTCTTATGCTGTAAATATTTGATTATTTTATTATATAGCTAAAAATATAGTGTCCGATTGCTCAAGGAATGAAAAAAGAAAATATGGATATTAATTTAATTAGTAAATTAACGGTACTAACAATAGAAGAAATAGAAAAACTATAAATAAAATTCAATTAAACTATATAAAAACTTCTTGACAAAATTATTAAAATATGATATGTTAACTGTATGATGCAATATAGGAATTTATTAACAACTACTAGACAGTCTACAGTCTACAGTCTACAGTCTACAGTCTACAGTCTACAGTCTACAGTCTACAGTCTACAGTCTACAGTCTTAAAAAAATTATATTTTATGTTTAATGCAGGCTCTTTCGGAATTGCAAAAGAAAATAATAACTATATGGAAACATATAGTTATTTATTTATAAATAAAAAAATACTTTTGGAGTTTGTCTTATGAAAAAACTTATTATAGGCTTTATGATGATTTTATCATTAAGCACAGGGTTGTTTGCACAAAATATTGGTGAGAAAACAGGAAATGCTTTTTGGGATTATATGCATGGCAGGAGTTTATTTGGTATTAACTTTGGTCCTACATTATATGCAGGGCTTTTTGATATTGGTGTTAGGTTTTTAAATATAGACAAAATGGTTACATCTGGAGGTGCAGATACTGCAGGAAAAAATTTTAATTCAAGTCATTATGCTTTTGGTTTAGGTTTTAGTTATGATTTTGCACCTCTTAATTTTATGACAGTTGGGCTTGATATTGGTTTTTCTGTTGGAGAGATTAAAGCTGGACAAGACAAAATAACTTTCAGCACTATTCCTTGGTCTTTAAATGTTAAATTCTTCTTTTGGAAGAATGCTCCTTTTGGCTTTTTCTTATCTCCAAGAATAGGAGGAACTGCTTTGAGGGCTAATGGTTATGGTCCAAATATAGAGGCTAATGGTATTACTAGCTTATATTCTCATGGCGGTTTTTATTTATCTCTTGAATTGGGTTGGAGAATACAATTATTTCCTAAAATGGGTGCTAATTGGCCTGTACAAGTTGGTATAGATATTTCTTTGTTTGATTTAGGTTATTATGTTGCTCCTTGGGCTAAACCTGTATTTGATGTTCCTCAATTTGAAGGCTTAAAAAGTTTTGCTGTGTTCGCTAATATAAGAGCTTTAATACTTCCTCGTATAGGTATTACTTTGAGATTCTAATTTTTTGTAATAAATAAATAAAAGCCTGCATGCATATTTTTATGTGTGCGGGTTTTTTTATGCCGAAAATTATTATATAAAAATTATAAAACTTTTTTTTAAAATTAATTATGAATAGACAAATTTTATACTGCAGCAAAAATGAATATCCAGCTTTTCCTTCTATATTGAAATTAGAAAAAGATAAATATTTAATAAGTTTTAGGCTTGCTCCAAAAAACAAAAAAAATTATTCTCATCTTCATTCTTTAAGTAAAGCTATTCTCATAACTTATTATAAAAACAAAGTAATCAATACTGCAGAAATAGCCAAAGAAGATGATGCAGCAAAACAAGATGTGCAGCTTTTTAGGGTTGATGATAAAACTATAATCGCTTACTATTTTAGATATACTTTTCACCCGCAAAGTGAAACAGATTTATTAAAAGAGAATACTTTTTTGAAATACGATAATACAGTGGCATTATTAAGCGGCATAGGCTACTGTATTAGTTATGATAATGGCAAAACTTTTTCAAAGGCTAATACTATTGTATTAAAAAATGGAATGAAGAACTTTGCGGCGAGGGGCAGTATGGTAAAAGTAAATAATGAAATACTTATGCCTATATATGCTTACAAAAAATATATAAATAAAAATAATTCTAAATATCAATGCTACACTATATATACTAAAGATTTAATTAATTGGGATATAAAGAGTTTTTTGTGTGAAACTGAATACAGAAAAATTGAGAATAAAAAAAGCAAAATAGAATATGTTGAGCCTTCTCTTATATATCATAATAATGTATTGTGGGCATTTATAAGGACGCATGTTAATGATGAATATGCTTTTACTTCTTTAAGCTATTCTATAGATAATGGAAAGAGCTTTACTAGGCCTCATTTTACAAATATTAAAGGCTATCCTTTGCATCCTTTAAAGATTGATGATAATAGAGTCTTATTAAGTTATGGATATAGATTAAAGCCTTATGGGGTTAGAGCAATTTTACTAAACGACTTGAATGATTTAAAAAATTACTCTGATTATGATATACAAAAAAAAGAGATAATTATAGAAGATAAAATGAAAAGTGTTGATTGCGGTTATCCTTGGTGTGCTAATAACAACAACAGCATATATTGTGTTTACTATGGTCATGATAATAATAAAGATAAAACAAGAAAAATATTTTTAAGTGTATTTACTTTAGATTAAAAATATAGTAGACTTTGTTTTATTATTGGGAGAGAGATATTTATGGACGATAAAGATATAATGAATCCTGAAATCTATGAGATAAAACCAGATGAGTGGGAAGTTTTAGAAGATGATAAAAACATTAGTTATAAACTTCTTGCCTATAAATTATCATCTTGGAGCGAAGATACTCATCTAATAGTAAATATTAATAAAGAAAATAAAACTATTATAATTAATTGGAACAGTAAAGATTTTGTATTTGCATCTCATAAAACTTTTTTTAGATTTGATGATGATTTGCCTGATAATTTGGATTGTAAGGCTACTGAAGATAAACTTTCATCTATTGTGTTAGATAGCGATTATGTTTATGAGAGTTTGCTTAATCATAAACTTCTTATAATAAGAGCATCTCTTGAAAAGAGCAAAACTACAAGGGTGTTTAATATTTCAAAATTTAGAGAAGTTATAAAAAATAATTAATATTATAAATATATCTACAATTAAAATATAATGAATTTAAAATTAAATATATATTTTAAGTTTCTCATAAAATATTAGTAAATTATTAAAGTATAAAATAGCTATATTATTTAATAAATTTAATTTATTTATATAAATTTGAATTATAATAAACATCAAAAAATAAAAAATATGTTAATTTATTATTTACTTTAAAATTATTTATGTTATAACATTAGAATTGAATATTATCTGGGGGTATTTATGGGAAAGTCCATTCTAATACTAAAAACATTTTATATTATTATTATGTCATTTATTTTTATGAGCAGTTTATCTTTATTTGGTGCTGTTAGTATCGACAGAACTACTCCTATCGGAGAGAATACAAGCAGAGCTAACTACGAAGCAATAACAGTAACCTTCAATCAGCAAATGATTGCATTGCAAGCTGTAAAAGAAGTAACTAATCAATATTTTAATTTTAATATAGATGTTAAAGGTAAATACAGGTGGCTTTCTGTTAATACTTTGGCTTTTTATCCTAGTGAGAGTTTGCCGGGCAATACAAAAATAGAAGTTACGCTTAAAAAAGGAATTAAAAGCGAACTTACAGGAGAGGTATTAGAAGATGATTATACTTGGACTTTCAATACTTTAAGACCAATAATGCAAAAAACTTCTCCTTATGACAGACAATCAGACCTTCCTACAGATGTTAATATAGTTATTTATTATAACATGCCAATATACTTGCAAAGTGCAAAAGAGAAAATAGAATTAATAGCAAGCAACAATTATAGAGAGATAGATTTTGATGTTAGGTATGCAAAAATAGAAGATTTAAGAGAATGGGAAATTAATGAATATGAGTTAGAGCAGGTATTAGTTATAAAACCTAAAAATGCTTTAGCCAAAGATGATGAAATAACAGTGTATATAGAAGAAGGGCTCGCTGCAATCAATGGAGATTTAGGCACAGCAGATAATGACACTTTTAATTTCTCTACACATGATAATTTTTATTTTAATGGAGAAGAAGAGCAAACAGTAACAGCTTCATACTCTCCTAAAGCTCCAGAATTAAGATTTAGTACAAGAGTAGAATGGGCTGACTTAATAAAAAACATTGAAATAAGCCCGCAAATTCAGCTTCCTACACAAGAAGAAATAGAACAAAACTCATGGTCTTCTAAAAGCTTCTCACTTTATGCACTTAGATTTAACCCTAATATCACTTATAATATAAAAATCAAAGGAAGCTTAAAAGATATTTACGGACAAACTTTAGGCGAAGAGCAAAACATTACTTTAAATGTTACAGATTATAACCCAAGTGTTTCAATACCATCTGGAATGGGAGTTGTAGAATCTTATGAAGGCGTAAAACTTCCAGTGCAGGTAATGAACCCTAACACTATTTATATACAAAGCAGATATGTTGATAAAGAAAATATTATACCTTTCTTGTTTGTAAATAGAGAAGTATATAGATATGATGAAAGTGCTGAGTTTAGAAATTATACTAATCAATATAAAAACTTATTTGGCTATAATAACAATACAGAATATACTCCAAATGTTGAAAGAAATAGATACATTACAACAGCACTCTATTTAACAAATTATGTGAATAATAAAGAGTACGGACTTTTATCAATAGAGTTTAAAACTAAAACAGGCTACCAAAGCGAGTACGATTATTCAACATCTTCTCAAATACAAATAACATCTATGGGAGTAACAGGAAAGTTTTCGGGCGATTCAAATACAATATTTGTAACAGACTTAAAAACAGGAATGCCTGTTGCAGGTGCAGAAGTAGAGATAAGAGATGATTTTAATAGAGTATTAGAAAAAGCAACAACAGATGAAAACGGAATAGCTACTACTAAAGGTTTTAGAAGTTTTGGAATAAAAAGAGCAAGCAGATGGGATACTCCAAGACAATGGGCAATAGTTACAAAAGGTGATGATGTATCTTTCATAAATAGCGATTGGGGCACAGGCGTTTCCCCTTGGAGAATGGATATAAGTTATGATTATTCACCTGCTGATAAAGAGTATAATGGTTCTATGTTTACAGAGAGAGGACTTTATAAGGCAGGCGAAGAGGTGCATATAAAAGGTGTTGTAAGAGAAAATATTATTGGAAATTGGAATATACCTACTAATTTGAAAGATGGTTCATTTACTGTTAATAACTCAAGAGGAGAAGAGATTTATAAGGGAGATGTAAGTTTAAATGAATTTGGTTCTTATTTAATAGACTTTACTCTTCCTGCAGATGCTCCTACTGGTTATTATAGCGTGAGAGTTGCATTTAATTCTAATGAAAAAAATAATGAAGAAGAGCTTTATAGTTTATCACAGAGCTTTAGAGTTGAAGAGTTTAAGCCTTTAGAATATGAAAGCAGACTTTGGGTTGAAGATAAAAATTATTATTTAGGCGACACTATGCCTATTAAGATGTCTGGCTGGTATTTATTCGGCGAGCCTATGATATCTAATAGAGTTGATTATAATATATCTATGAATGAAACTTTCTTCACTCCTCCTAACAATGCAGGATTTAGATTCACAAAATTAAGCTGGTTTGAAGATGAGTATTATAATAATTATTATTCTACAATAGCTACAGGCACTGGTTCATTAGATGAAAACGGAGAATATGCTTATAGTCCGACAGTGGATGCAAGCCTCTCGATACATTCTGCTTATGTTACAATAGAAGCAACTGTGTTAGGTGAAGATTCTCAAAAAGTAAGTACAACTAAAAGCGTGTTGGTTCATGGAAGTGATTATTATATTGGTATAAAAAGACAAGGTTATTTCTTGGAGACTGATAAGCCTACAGAGTTAGAGTTTATTGCAGTTGATGCTGAAGGAAACAGACTTGAAGGTAAAAAAATAGAAGTTCAAGTTATAAGAAGGCATTGGGAGTCTGTAAGAAAGGCTATAACAGGCGGAAGATTTGAATGGGAATCTACTCAAATTGATGATGTTATTGAAACTACTACAGTTACAACAAAAAAAGACCCTGTTGCATATAGCTTTACTCCTACAAATTCAGGACTTTATATAATATTAGCAAGGGCAAAAGACTCTAAAAATAGAGAAGTTGCAGCTGATGAATATATGTATGTTATAGGTAAAGATTATGCTCCTTGGGCTATGTTTGATGATGATTTGCTTGAGCTTATCACAGAAAAAGAAGAGTATAAACCTTATGAAACAGCAAGAATAATGGTAAAATCTCCTTATGAATCTGCTGCTGCTTTAGTAACAGTTGAGAGAGAATATGTAATAGATTCTTTTGTTACAAATATTGAAGGTTCTACTGCTTTAATAGAAGTGCCTATAAAACCTGAATATTTACCTAATGTTTATGTGGGTGTTTCACTTGTTAAGGGTAGAGTTGAAAATGAGTCTTATACTAATTATGCTACTGACGAAGGAAAGCCATCATTTAAGATTGGTTATGCAGGGCTTTCAGTATCTCCTCGTGAAAAAGAGCTTAATGTAACAATAACAAAATCTGCTGATAGTTTAGAGCCTCGTGATGAGATGACAGTTGATTTATATGTTGAAACTAAAGAAAGTGAGCCTATGGAAACAGAAGTTATGCTAAGTGTGGTTGATGTTGGAGTATTGAATTTAATAGGCTATAAAACTCCAAATTGGTTTAATACTTTCTACGGACAGAGACCTTTGAGTGTTGCAAGTGCCGACACAAGAATACACTTAATAGGTCAGCGTAACTATGGCGAGAAAGGGGACACACCGGGCGGAGACGGTATGAGAGCAGACAATATGCTTATGGCCAAAGTTGAGGCTATGGGTATGGATGTATTCAGTATAAGAAAAAATTTCTTAACAACTGCTTTCTATCAAGGTAGAGTAAAAACTGATGCTAATGGTAAAGCTACTGTTACATTTAATTTGCCTGATAACATTACATCTTTTAGAATAATGGCTTCTGCTATAAATAAAGACGGTTATTTCGGTGCTTCTGATGATGTTGTGGTAGTTAAGAAAAATATTATGCTTATGCCTACACTTCCAGAGTTTGCTTATGTTGAAGATAAGTTTAAGGCTGGAAGCATAGTATACAATTATTCTGATAAAGATTTAGAGATAGAAGTTCAGGCTGTATCTTCTAATGCTTTAATACAAAATGCTAATCAAAAAATAACTGTGCCTAAAGGCGGTAATGCTGATGTAAGATTTGATATTATAGCTACAAATAGCGGAGAGGCTAAAGTTACAATACTTGCTAAAGGCGGGGAATATACTGATGCTGTAGAGAAAACATTTAAAGTTAATATTCCTATGACTACAGAATCTGTTGCAGCATTCTCAAGCACTACAAATAGCAATACTGATTTAATGATTAGAGTGCCAAATGCTACAGAGGCTTATAAAGGTGCTGGAAGTTTAGAAGTTTATATGTCTCCTAGTGTATTTAGCGAACTTACAGGGGGAATAAATTATCTTATAAATTATCCTTATCTTTGTTTAGAGCAACAGTTATCAAGAGTGTACCCTATAATAACATCTAAGAGATTATTAGTTGATATGAAGCTTACTGATATAGCAGAACAAGAATTAGACAATACAGTAAACAGCTTCTTAAAAGCTATGCCTACTTATCAAAGTGCTAACGGAGGATTCTCTTATTATCCTAGCAAAACTTGGATATCTCCTTGGCTTACTGCTTATGCTGCTGAGACTATGATTAAAGCTAAAAAAGAGGGCTACACTATAGACGAAAACTCTCTAAAATTGGCATTAGAATATATTAATAATTATGCTAAGAGCGGAGAGGCTGAAAAACCTAGCTTCTGGTTTGATGAGTATATTAATCTTTCATCTATAGCTTATATTGCGGCAGTTCTTGCAGAAGGTGAATACAAGAATAACGATGTGAAAGCTATAATAGACAGAATATATCCTCAAGTTAATAATATACCTTTCTATGGACAGGTGCAATTAATGAGAGCTATGTATTATAATAAATACAATAACAAAGCATTTGCTGATGTTAGACAATATATACTTAACACTATAAAAGAAGACCCTAATACTGCTCATTATGAACTAGAAGAGAGATATAAAAATCTTTATTGGATACACTCTTCATCAGTGAGAGATACTTCAGCTGCTTTATATGCTTTAATTGAGACAGGTTATGATAATGCTATCAATGAAAAAGTGGTTCGCTGGCTTGTTCAGTCAAGAAAAAACGGAAGATATTTAAACACTCAAGACAATGTATCAGTATTTGCTGCTATGAATATGTATTATAAAAAATACGAAAATGTTAAACCTAATTTCAAAGCAGAGTTTATATATCAGGGTAAAACTTTACTTGCTGAAAACTTTAATTCAAGAACTCAGCCTAGCTTAACACAAAATTATGCTTTAAGTGAGTTTATGAATGAGAGATTAAGCAATTTAAATACAAGAGCTTCTATAGCAAATATTAGAAGAAATGGTGCTGGAAGACTTTATTATGGTGTAAGACTTACTTATGCTCCTCGTGAGTTGGCTGTTAATAGAGATATGGGAATAAATATTGTCAGAGAGTATCAAACTAAAGACGGAAGAGTATTAGACCTTACTAAAGAGAAATTCAAACAAGGCGAAGAATATGTTGTTGTGGTAAAAGTTACAGTTCCTTATGAAAGACATTTCGTTGTGGTGGATACTCCTATTGCTTCTGGTATGAGAATATTAAACTCTTCATTTGCTACAGAAAGCAGCGAAATTAAAAACATTACAGGAAATTATAATAATACTTGGTGGTGGGGCGGATTTAATCACATTGAAAACTATAATGATAAAATATTGTTATTTGCTGATGTTCTTGATAAGGGTGAGCATGTATACAAATATGTAGTTCGTGCTGTTACACCTGGTGAATATTTACTTCCTGCTACTAAGGCTGAAGAGATGTATAATCCAGAGGTGTTCGGTTATGACGGACAGCATAAAGTTGTTATAGAAGCTAAATAATAAAATAATTTAGACACATTAATTTGAGGCGGTATCTTTTATAAAGTATCGCCTTTTTAAATACTACTTTTGATTCTAAAACTATCCAAATTTTATTTTTAATCTCTTCACCGCACGCAGAGTAAAATTATAAATATATATTTAATTATTAATTTTAATTTTTATTATATATAAAATTTTATTCACCGTGCGTAGGAGATATTTTGAAATTTAAAAAAACTTGGGCGGGGGCTCTAATTTCTATATAAATATTAAATATAATAAAAATAAAAAATTCAAAATAAATTATAATAAATAAAGGGCGGGAATTCCAAATAAATTCAAAATAAACTTATAATAAATTCCTTGATTAGTATTTAATTATCTATATAATATATGAATTAAAAAATAATAAGTATACATACTATATAAGGATAAATCTTATGATATCAGAAAATGAGCTTTCATTAGATAATAAAAATAAATATTTTATAATTAGCGGCGAATTAGCATTGATTTTAGTTGTAATTATGAACAGTTTTGGTGTGGTATTAATGCTTTATTCAGGTTCTGGAATATCTGTTATATCAAGTGTGCCATATGCTTTTTCTGAAGTTATCAAAAAAATATCTCTTGGAACTTTTACTTATATTTTTCAATCTTCGCTCGTATTAATACTCATGATATTAAGAAAAAAATTTGTTGGAGAATATTTATTTAGTTTTGTTGTAGGATTTTGTTTTGGTAAATTTGTGGATATACATGCTGCTTGGATCAATTATCTTCCATTAACCATAACAAGCAGAATAATATATTTTATAATAAGTTATTTTATATTAGCATTTGGAATAGCTTTATCAAATAGATGTGGACTTCCTATAATACCTACTGATTTATTCACAAGAGAGTTACATAGTATAATAAAAGTACCGTATTCTAAAATAAAAATAACATGTGATATAATTTGTCTTTTAACAACAGCAATAATTACATTTATTTTTTTAGGTCATATAAAAGGTCTTGGAATAGGGACTATATTTACAGCTTGTACGCTTGGAAAGGCAGTTGATTTTGTAGGTAAAATACTTGATAAAAGAATAGAATTTGTTCCATACATAAAAAAATATTTCATAAAAAACATAAAATATAATCTTATATGATAATATTTTAAAATTATGATGAATAGAAAGCTATATCTTTTTAGGTATAGCTTTTTTATTTATAGGTATAAGAAGAAAATCATTTAAGAAAATAAATAAATTTTAACTATTAAAAACAATGCTTTTGTTTCTTCCTGTTTCTTTTGCTTTATATAATGCTTTATCTGCTTTTTCTATTAAACTATTAATTGTATCATCATCTGTTTTAATTGCACCGCCGAATGAAGCAGTTGCTTTTAGAGAATATTCATCGGTTGAAAAATCTGTTTCATATATTTTCTTTCTTATAATCTCCATTATATTAAAAAGCTCTTTTTTAGTTTTTGTATCAATAACTGTAGTAAACTCTTCTCCTCCGTATCTTGCAAGAAGTGAATTATATTTAATCTTTTTTAGAGTTTCTCTCATTACCTTTGAAGCTATTTTCAATACATGATCACCTACATTATGTCCATAATTATCATTATAATGTTTAAACTTATCTAAATCTATTATAATTACAGAATATGTTTCATCCTTTTTGTTTTCCAAATATTTTAATAAATAACCTCTATTGTATAAATTAGTAAGTTTATCTCTATTTGCCAAAAATGATAATTTTTCACTATAGAGTATTATAGATAAATGATTTACTAATATTTCTAAATATTCTTTTTCAATAGAGCTTTCTATTATTAAATATCCAAACTCATAATTTCTTGCCTGCAATTTATATTTATTATGATTTTCTTTTAATATATTTTTTGAAGTTGAATACCATAGATTTGAATTATTATCTTTATAAAAATATAAGGCAAAATTTTTTATTATTTTTTTAGAGCTTTTTTCAAATGTTTTTATTATGCCGTCTACAGAAAATGGTTCAGGTATATTATTTAGAGTTTTTATTATTTTATTTATTTCTTTAATCATTTTATATATAAGCTGTTAATTATTTCTTTTGCTAAAAATATTAAATTATTGCTTGTAGCGAGTGTTGATATAATAGTAAGCACTATTGACTCTTCTTCTTTTACTACTATTGCCATAGCATTAAATAAATTATTGTTTTTAGTTTTACAATTAAAAATTATAGAGCCAAATATATCGTTATGTTCTTTTCTTCTTACGACAGATAGAGGAGATATTATAGAATAAAGGTTTTTATTTTCTGCTTTAAAATTATTTAATATTTGAGTTATCTCTTTTTCATCATATTTAGAATTATCATAGCTTAATAATATAGAAATAGTTTTTTCATCGTTTTCAATTTTTAATACATTATTTTCTATACAAGCATTAAAGTTTTCTGGTACAATTAAATTAAATTTATCAGGCTTGGCATTAATTGCGGTAAACTTTGAAAAATGAAACATTGAGTTTTCTTTTTGTTTTTTTATATTATCAATTTTCTCTTGAATATTAGAATCTTTACTAATATTCAAAGCTTTTTCTAATATCTCTATAGCATTATCATATTCATATATTGCAGCATAAACTATAGACATATTAATCATAGATAATACATCTTCTTTGTCTAAAGATATAGCCATTTTAAATTTCTCAATAGCTTCTTTATATTTCATCTCTATTGAAAGCAAAACCCCATACTGTCCATATACACTAGCATTAACATTACCTAAAGATATTATCTCTTCTATAGTTGACTTTGCCTCTTCATATTTGTAAGTGCTAATTAACGCTTCTATTTTGCTTTCTAATATATCTTTATCTTTTGGAAGATACTCTAATGCTTTATCTAAAATATGTATTACACTTTTATAATCTTCTTCTTCATAAAATATGTCAGATAATACTAAATAGCCTTCTTTATAATTAGGCTTTTTATTTATTAATTGCAATGCAATTTTTTTAGCATAATCTAAATTATTCTTTTCTATTAATGTGTTTATTGCAGTTAAAATATTTTCTTTTGGCTCTTTAATTATTTCTTTAATTTCATTTTCTATATTGTCCATTGAAACACTCCATTTTTATTTCCATTCCACTATAGAAAAATTATTCTTTTTGTTGTTTATAGCATATTCTATTAATTTTTTATCAGGATTAACGCATACTTTTTTAGCAGCAAAGGCGAAGAAGGGTAAATCGCTAATAGAATCACTGTATACAATATTTTGAGATATATTTTTTTTAAAAATTCCCTCTGTGAAAAGTCTATGTCTTTTAGCTTCATTGTAGCAATTTTTTCCATACATAAAGCCAGTATATTTATCTCTAAAAATCCATAACTCTGTACCCATAACTCTATCAAATCCTAAATTTTTTCCTATAAACTTTGCATATATTTCAAAACTTGCTGTAACCATTATAAGCTGATAGCCTTCTTCTTTTAATTTATTTATTTCTTTTATAGCATCATTGTAATATAAACTAGGCACAACTGTGTTTGCAAACTCTTCTCCGATACTATCTCCAAACTCTATAGAAATGTTTGTAAAAATATGAGCTATTTCGTATTTAATTCTTGAATTGTCTATAATTTTTAAAAGAAATAAAATAAAATATGGAATTAATCTAATATAATAAATAAAACTTTTAGGATTTTTTTTTAAGTAGAAAAACATAAAAGGTACAATAGAATCTTTTTTTATAATAGTTTTATCCAAATCAAAAAAAGCAATCTTCATAAGTTAATGAATATCTCCCCAACTTAATCCCTTATGTATATCAACTGTAATAGGAACATTAGTTTTAACAGAGTGCTCCATTATCTCTTTCATTATAGTCATCGCCTTATCAGCTTCTTTTTCAGAAACTTCAACAACCAATTCATCATGCACCTGCATAACAATTTTAGCAGTTTTAAAATGATTTTTAAACTCTTTATGTATTGCAATCATAGCAACTTTTATCATATCAGCTGCACTTCCCTGAATGAGTGTGTTTAATGCCATTCTTTCAGCCTCATTTCTTACAACCGCATTTGATGAGTTTATAGTTTTAGATAAATCTCTAATTCTTCCAAGCATAGTTCGTACATAACCTTTAGCTTTTACATCTTCTATCACCTTTTCACAGAATGGTTTTACTTGAGAATATGTTGAAAAATATCCTTTAATAAAATCATCAGCTTCTTTTCTTGATATATTTAATTCTTTTGAAAGTCCGAATGCTGTTTTACCATAGATGATAGAAAAGTTAATTATTTTTGCAGTGTTTCTCATTGAAGGAGTTACATGCTCTTTACTTACAGAATATATTTTCATTGCAGTTTTTCTGTGTATGTCGTCATTGTTTTTGAAAGCTTCTACTAACACAGGGTCATTACTAAAATGTGCTAATAATCTTAACTCTATTTGAGAGTAGTCAGCTGCTATTAATACATTTCCTTTTTCTGCTATAAAAGTGTTTCTAATATCTTTGCCTTCATCGCCTCTTGCAGGTATATTTTGCAAATTAGGCTCTGATGAAGATAAACGTCCTGTTGCTGTTACAGTTTGATTGAAAAAAGCATGTATTCTATTAGTTTTTTTATGTACTAGTGTAGGAAATACATCAAGATATGTGTTTTTTAATTTTGAGTATTTTCTGTAGGTGAGCATATACTCAGCAATTTTTTCTCTTGGTGCTAGATCTCTAAGCACTTCTTCATCGGTTGAATAAGCACCTGTTTTTGTTTTTTTAGTAGATTTTATTTTTAGCTTCTCAAATAAAATATATTCAAGCTGTTTTGGAGATTGTAAATTAAACTCTTCTCCTGCTTGTTGGTATATTTTCTCTTTTGTTTTTTCTAAAAGTGAAGCATATTCATCTGATAAAGATTTCATTTTTTCTGTGCTTATATAAACACCATCAAATTCCATATCAGCAAGCACACTGATAAGAGGCATCTCTACATTAAAAAATAATTCTTCAAGATTATATGTATTTAAAAGCGGAGCAAAATATTCGTAAAATCTAAATGTAATATCAGCATCCTCACAAGCATACTCAACAACATCTTTTAAATCAACATCAAGTAAAGTTTTTTTAGCATTATCTGTAATGTCACTATATTTTATGGTGTTGTATGATAAATAACTTAAAGCAAGGTCGTCCATATTGTATCTGCCTCTGCTTGGGTTAATCAAATAAGCAGCTACCATAGTATCAAAATATATATTGCCAATTTTTTTGTTTATGGCACGCATCATCTTGTATTCATATTTTAAATTATGACCTATTATTTTTATGTCTTCTTTTGCTAAAGTGTCAAACACTAATTTTTTGCAAGCTTCCTTATCTATATTTGTTCTTCCGCTTAAGTCTAAATAAAAAGCTTCTTTTGATTTTATTGCAAATGATATTCCTATTATTTCATCTGTTAAAGTGTCTAACCCTGTAGTTTCAAAATCTATGCATACAAGTTTTTTAGCGTTTATATCATTTAAAAGATTTTTTAGTTCTGTTTCATTTTCTATTAAATAATATTTAGCATTATTATCTTTAGCGTTAGATACTATTGTAGTTTTTTCTGTACTATTTTCTGCATTATTAGTTTCTTTTTTTGTTTGAGATATTTGTACCTTTTCTTCTTTTTTGCTTGAAGAAGAGCCGTATATATATGAATTAATTTTATCTCTTATTTGTTTTAATTCTAAATCATCTAATATTTTATTAACTTCATCTATATTAATTTTATTTTTTTCAATTTCTTTATAATCTATATTTAATTCTTCTATCTCTCTTTTAATTGCAGCAAGTTCATAACTCATATATGCATTGTCTTTATCAGCAATAAGTTTTTCTTGTATCTTTCCTTTTATAGAATCAATATTTTTATAAATGTTGTCTAATGAGTCATATTCTTCAAGGAGTTTTAAAGCTGTTTTCTCTCCAATTCCTTTAACACCCGGTATATTGTCAGAAGCGTCTCCCATTAATGAAAGTAAATCTATAATCTGATTTGGAAATACTCCTCTCTTTTCTTTAACCATATTTATGTCATATTCAACTAATTCATTATCTTTATTGCTTGCTATTACTTTAGTATTATCATCAACAAGCTGAAGTATATCTTTATCAGGAGAATATATTATAGTTTTAATATTTTCTTTTTTATTGTTTTGTGCAATGCATCCTATAATGTCATCAGCCTCATAATTATCAAGAACTATCCTTGTAATTCCAAGTGCATCTATAAGATTATATAATATAGGTATTTGACTTCTTAAATCATCAGGCATGCTTTCTCTATTTTCTTTATAGGCTTTATATATTTCGCTTCTAAAAGTTTGTCTTGAACTGTCTAATGCTATTGCAGTATAATCAGCAGGGTAGGTGTTGATTAAAGAAAAGTATGTTCTTAAAAAACCATTGATTGAAGACACATTTTGACCTTTAGAGTTTATTAGAGGGCGTTTCAAAAAAATAAAATGATATCTATAAAGTATACCAAAAGCATCAATAATAAGAAATGTTTTTTTCATTTTTTTATTATATAACAAAAAGAAAAATTATGCAAAAATATTATTTTTTATTGATATTTATTATTTATTATTTGTAAGCATTGCATTAGCAAAATCTTGATATGCTATATTTTGCAAATTATAAATATTAAGAAATCCATTTGTAGACATTATGCTGGATGCAATGGCAGATCTATTTCCGCTTCTGCAATATACTAAATATTCTTTGTTTTTATCTAACATATCTATTTTTGATTTGAAATCTTGACTTAGTACATCTATATTAATTGAGTTTGGAATATTCCCTGCTAAATATTCTTCTCTTGTTCTAACATCTAGAATTATAAGATTTGTTGAGCTATTTACTAATTTAATTGCTTTTTCTATATTATTAATATTTTTATATCCTTTATTTGAACATGCTAAAAATAAAAAAGAAACAGATAAAATTATTATAATTTTTTTCATTTATTTTTCCTAAAATATGTTAGAATATATAAATGATATTATAATAATTAAGAAAAAAGTCAATTATTTTATTGCTTTTGATTAATTTGTAAAAAACTATTTTTTTTATTATATTTATAATATAATAAAAATTATTTGACGAATATATATTATATAATTTGATTTTAGGATAATAATGAAAAAAATAATATTGTTTTTTATTATAATTATTTGTATCTACTCTTGTTATGATATAGCTTATGTAGGTATTTCCGATAGATATATGGGAACATTTAAAAGCAGACAAAAAATTTTTGGTAATAAATATGATAAGTATTTATATGTAAATGTAAAAAGCGGAGGAGTTATTATATACTTTGGCGGAGAGAATGATACTGATATAACGGGAGTTCCTGGATATCCCCGTATTGAGTACATTAATTTTATAGGCGATGGTAATGTTTATAATTTATATAATAGTGATTATACTTGTAAATTAGTTTTTCTCTCTGATAATCAAGTTGAAGTTACAATGAAAGGTCAAGGTATTGTTAATATTGAGAATGTAGTTTGTGATAAAAGAAATTAGTTATAAAATTAAAAACATATAATACCGATAATATAAAAAATGCATGGAGAGTAATTATTATTATGAAAAAAATATTGTTAATAATGCTATCAATTATGTTTGCTGTTTTATCTTGTAAATCAGCTACCGCTCCTATAGATTCAAAACGCACTGGTACATATGTAAGTGCTAAACCAGTTAATGGCAGTTCTTATCTTGCTATAGCATTTGATGGTGCAGGAGGATTTAAATTATATTATTCACAAGATGCAGCAGGTACTCTTCCGCAAGATGGAAAAGTAAATACAGTTACAGGGGATGATATGAGAGGAGAAGACCCTAATTATAATTTTCAAACAGGTGTAATGGGAGGTACTTTACAATTTATTTCTGATACAGTTATAAAAGTAACAGTTAATTTCAATGATGGATCAGCTGCTTTCAAAGATGTTTTGTGTTATAAGAAAAATTGATATTTCTATACTTCTTGAAAACTTCATTTTTTTTTACTATACTTATTTATATAAATTAAGTGTAAAATAATTTGGAGTTTTTTTTATGAGATCATACAATACAGTAGCTTTAATTTTAGGAGGGGGCAGAGGTACAAGACTCTATCCTCTTGTTAAAGATCGTTCTAAACCTGCAGTTTCACTAGGCGGTCATTACAGAATGATTGACATACCTGTTTCTAACTGTATAAATAGCGGTCTTAGAAATATATATGTTATTACTCAATTTAATAGTGCTTCTCTAAATAATCATATTTACAATGCCTATAGATTTGATAACTTCTCTGGCGGTCATGTTAGTATATTGGCGGCAGAACAAACTGACACTAATATAGATTGGTATCAAGGTACTGCTGATGCTGTAAGAAAAAATCTTGCCCATTTTGATAATGACTATGTTAATAATGTTTTGATACTTTCTGGAGACCAGGTTTATCGTATGGATTATAATGTAATGGTAAGACATATGCTTGAAACCGGTGCTGATATAGTTGTTGGAACTGTCCCTGTAGTTCGTGAAGATGCTAAAGGTTTTGGAGTAATGCTTGTTAATAAAAGAGGACAGATTACTAATTTCCAAGAAAAACCTAAAGAAGATGATGTTTTAGATTCTTTAAAGTTGAGCGATGAACAAAAAAAGATGTTTGAAATAGAAGACCCTAAAAAAGAATATTTGGCTTCTATGGGTATATATGTATTTAGAAGAAATGTTTTGAAAGAGCTTCTTAGCGATGTTACAATGATAGATTTTGGTAAAGATATTATTCCTGAGGCTATCAAAAAATATAAAGTATTTAGTTATGCTTTCCAAGGTTATTGGGAAGATGTAGGTACTATTAAGGCTTATTTTGATGCTAATATATCTTTCGGAAGCAAAAACCCGCCTTTTGATTTTTATGATGAAGATGCTCCTATATATACACATGTTCGTTACTTGTCTTCTTCTAAAGTTGAAAAAGCTGCTATTACTTCTAGTATAATCGCTGACGGATGCAGAATAGAAAATGCTGCTATTAAAGAGTCGGTAATTGGACTTCGTTCTGTTATTCAGAGCGGTTCTACTTTGGAAAAAGTTATTATGATGGGAAGCGACTTTTATGAAACTAGTGAAGATATAGAGAGATTAAATGTTAAGCATTTGCCGAAGGTTGGTATAGGTAAAAAATGTACGCTTAAAAATGTTATTATAGATAAGAATGTTAGAATAGGCAATGAAGTTGTTATTACAAATAAAAAGAAAATTCAGCATCAAGACAGCGAGTTTTACTGTATTAGAGATGGTATAGTAATTATACCTAAAAACACTGTTGTTAAGAGTGGTACGGTAATATAATTTTTTTATTAGGCATTGGGTTCTTACTCAATGCCTTTTTTATTTGATTTTTTACAAAAAAATTCTATCAAAATTATTATTTAAAATCATTTTAATTCTATTGATTTTTTTAATTTATAAAGTATATTATGTTTATAAAATTATATTATATGATTATGTTAAGATGAAAATAAAATTTATTCCTATCATTTTTTTGTTATATATTAGTATTATATATGCAGATATAAATACTCTTTTTAATATAGGTATGGATGATGTTATAATAAATACAAATAATAAACATCAGCTTTATTTTGAACAGAGTTTTGCAGGCGGGTATAATTTTATAAAGTTTAATGCACAAACAAAATTGTATTATAGAACTTCGATTTATAATGATGATAGAACAAATCAAATATTTCAAAAAACAAAGCTTGATTTGGGTATAGAGAATAATTTTTCATTATCATCAGATATGGTTGGTTTGTTTGCAGATATTAGACCATTATCCTTTTTTGGTATAAGGGTCAATGCTTATTTTAATTATATATTCAATATTATGAATTTTGGGTATGCGGGTTTTGATAATAATGATGTAGATTATTCTTATACTGCTTTATTTGGAATGTCTAAAACAGATGCTATTGGTGTAATTGCTGGAATAACACCTTATTTTTTATATAAGCTGCCATATGTTATTTTTATTAATAGTACTAGTTTTAACTATGTTTTTGCAGGAGATAAAAATTATTATTATGATTCAAGAACTGCTATACTTCATAATAAAAGTGAATTTGAAATTATGAATGATTTTTTTATACTTGCTAATATATCTCCTTTTTATATAGGTGCTTCTTATGCTTTAACTTATCTTGTAAACTCAAATATACTAACACATAAATTAGCTATAGTTGGTTTTATTAGTTTTAAATTTTTGCAAAATAGACTATCTCTTGATATATTAGCATCTTCTGGTTTGCATGTAAAATTACCATATTATGATAGCAGTACTTTTGTGGAAGCAAAGGCATCTTTAGTTTATAAAATTTTATAGAGTGTAGGTTTTTATGTTGAAAAGGAAATTGTTACCTGATAAATATTTAGTTATTATATATATAGCGTTACTTGCTGCAGGACTAGTTGCCATATATGGAGCACAAACAATTCATGAACCAAATGAACCTTATTTTTATAATCATCTTAAACTATTAATAATAATGTTGGGAGTTAATGTTGTAATATTAATAGTTCCAGATTTTTTTAATATAATAGATAGATTTATGCCTGCAATACTAATAGGTACTTTATTATTACTTATAGCAGTTTTAATATTTGGTATATCTGTGGAAGGCAGTTATGCTAAGAGATGGTTATCTGTTTTTGGCACTTTTACTATTCAGCCTTCGGAAATAGCTAAAATAACATTAGTTTTATATTTATCTAGTGTATTAGCCAATAAAGGAGATAAACTTAAACATGTTAAAAATGGTTTACTTCCTCCTTTATTTATATTAGCAATTATATGTTTACTTATAATGGTTGAGCCGGATTCTGGTACGGCATTATTATTTGCTATGGTTGGTTTTTCTATGTTTTTTTATGGAGGTATTCCATTAAGATATTTAATTTTTACGGGTATTTTACTTGGGGTTATATTTATAATATTTATACTCAATACTCCATATATGAAGGCTAGGGTAACTTCGTATTTAACACCTCATACACAATCACAAGAAGAGATGTATCAAATTAATAGGGCTAAATTAGCTTTTAATTATGGAGGTATTACTGGGATACCTGATGAAGATATTAGAGAAGTTAGTACTCATTTACCAGCAGCTTTAACAGATTTTATTTTTGCTTCTATTGCACAAAGACATGGGTTTGTAGGTAATATTATTTTATTATTACTATTTTTTTCTTTTACTATTAGAGGATTTATAGTTTCATCTAGAATAAAAGATTTGTTTCTAAAAAACATATCTTTTGGTATAAATATATTTATTAGTACACAAGCATATTTAAATATGATGGTAGCAGCTTTAATGCTTCCTACAACTGGAATGCCTTTACCATTTATAAGTTATGGTAGAAATGCTTTAGTTGTTAATATGATTATGTTTGCTATTTTATTAAAAATAACTCAAAGGAGAGAAGAATGAATATAATTTTATCCGGCGGAGGTACAGCTGGTCATATCACACCTGCTATTTCTATATATGACCATTTAAAAAAACTTGGACATAACCCTAGGCTTGTAGTGGCGGCAAGAGATTATAACTTAATACCGCCTCATTATGATTATAATTATTTAGAGATAAACTCTCCGGGAAATATATTAAAAAATATAGCTTTTTTGCTCAAGTTTATACCTTCAATGTTAAAGGCTAATAATATCATTAATAAACATAAACCTGAATGTATTATAGGAATGGGCGGATTTGTTTCTATGCCTATGTTGTATGTGGCTAAGTTAAAAAAAATACCTATATTTTTATGCGAACAAAACTCTATACCTGGAAAAGTTAATAAAATATTTTATAAAGATGCTAAGGCTTCTTATCTTACTTTTTCTAAGACTTTACAATATATGCCTAAAGGTAAAGTAATGGGAAATCCTGTTAGAGATGATTTCTTTATTGTAAATAGAAAATCTGCTAGAATTATCATGAAATTAAAAGATGATGATAGATTGCTTGTTGTAATGGGAGGCTCTCAAGGGGCATTAAGATTAAATAATATATTTTTAGACTGTATAAAAAATGTAAAAGATAATGTAAATAATTTGCATATAGTATGGCTTGCTGGTCCTAAATGGGGTTCTGAAATAATAGCAAAAGTTAATGATAAGAAAATTACAGATGTAACAGTTCATAGCTATTATAAAGATATGGCTACATTGCTTAATGCTGCTGATTTTGTAGTATCTAGAGCTGGAAGCAGTTCTATTAGTGAGATATTAGCGGTTAATGTGCCTTCACTTTTAGTACCTTTCCCTTATGCTACGGATAATCATCAATATTATAATGCTTTAGAATTAGTAAACAAAGATATGGCTTATTTAATGAATGAGGCGGATCTTGATGCTAAGCAGTTAGGAGATATTATTATAAAAAATTTAAATAATCAAAATAGGCTTGATGTGATAAGAGAGAATATTAGAAAGAATTACACTTCTAGGGCGGTTACTAGTATTGTTAATGATATTCTTAATATTATGCAAGAAATTAAAAGAAAGTAAAAAAAATTATTAAAAGGAGATTTATATATATATGATTATAGTAACTGGCGGTGCTGGTTTTATTGGTTCTAATATAGTTAGGGGATTAAACAATTTAGGTATAAATGATATATTAATAGTAGATAATTTAAAAAATGCTTCAAAACATAAGAATTTAAATAGGGTTGTTTTTGGAGATTATATAGACAAAGAAGATTTTGATGTTTATTCTTTTGTAGAAAATAATAAAGTGGATGCTATATTTCATCAGGGGGCTTGTTCTGATACTATGGAAACTGATGGAAAATATATGATGAAAAATAATTATGAATATAGTCAAAATATTTTGCATGCTTGTTTAGAGAATAAAGTAAGATTCTTTTATGCTTCAAGTGCTTCGGTTTACGGCAATGGGGAAAATGGATTTGTTGAAGATGAAAAAAATGAGTATCCGCTTAATGTTTATGCTTTTTCTAAATATCAATTTGATAGGTATGTTAATATTTTATTTAGAAATAATAAGATTAAGAGTCAGGTTGTGGGCTTAAGATATTTTAATGTATATGGTCCGCAGGAGAATCATAAGGGAAGAATGGCTTCGGTTGCTTTTCATTTATTTAACCAAATTAAAGCAGGTGAGAAAATGAAAATCTTTGAGGGAAGTGAGAATTTCTTAAGAGATTTTATACATGTTGATGATGTAGTAAGTGTGAACAACTTCTTTTTTGAAAACGAAAATATTTCTGGTATATTTAATTGCGGAACTGGTAAGGCTGAAAGTTTTGTAGAGATTGCTAAGGCTCTAAAAGAGGTTTATCCTTCTTCTGAGATAGAATATATTCCTTTCCCAGAGGCTCTTAAAGGAAAGTATCAAAAATATACTCAAGCTGATTTAACTAATTTGAGAAAAGCAGGATATACTAAAGAGTTTATGGATGTTAATACTGGTGTAAAAAAATATGCCAAAGTGCTTGAAGAGAGCGGCGGTTATTTAATGTAATTTTTAAGCGTATATTCTTTTTAAGTTTATAGCATATACTATAATAATTATACTTAAAACAAAAAATATAAAAGATAGTATAAAACTTTTTATAGATGGAAGCATAACTTCTCTATTATTAATTGTATCATAGTATATTGTTATAGTTTTTTTATTTGTAAAAGAGCTATCACTTATCATATTGCTTATTGTAATTTTTTTGTCATCATAAATAAAGCTATAAACTAAATATGGATACTTTCTTTTTATAAGTCCATATTCATAATAACTTGAATCTTCAATACTCGCTTGAACTTTTATAATGTCACCTTTTTTGTATTTCATTATATTAGTAATATTAATATAATTCATTACAATAAAACAAAATAAGAATAATGAAGCCATTATTAATAGTATAATTTTATATTTAATTATTTTTTTATTCATTTGCTTCTTTTTTTCTAAACATTGCTATTATAGAAATTATAATAAACAAAGCCCAAGAAACTATTGTAATATAAGCATATTTCATTGTAGGGTTAAACTCAAATACAATATTATTATCTCCTGCTTCAACATAAACCCCTCTAAATAATAAGTTAGCTTTAAGCAATTCTTTTTTCTCTCCATTAATGCTTACACTCCAATCTGGGCTATATCTCTCTTTTAATACCAAAACACCAGCATCAGGCGTTTGAACATTAAATACTACTTTGTTGTTACTATATTCAAGCATCTCTACTTTGCTTATAGAGTTGCTAACATTCAAAACTATATTGTTTGTATTGTCTGTTATAATAGCCTCTTTTGCTAAATTAAAATTAGGTATTCTCATTCTTCCAAGACCATCATTAAAATCTTTGGCATTATATACGCTATTTACAAACTCATATTTATTTCTATACCCATTAAGTTCATATAATACAGCAGCAGAAAAAGAATCCTGATATTCTGTTATTTTAGTGATATCATTAGCAATCATAGAATTATCTAAATATGTAGGGCTTAATATATATCTTACTCCGAGCAAATCCATTAATCTCGGTTCATATCCTACATAATCATTAATTCTAAATGCTGAAAACATATCAGTTATTTCTTTACTTAATCTGCTTGCTGCTGGCGGTTCTGTTAGTGCTATATTATAATATGGCATTGTATGTGTTGTATATCTATATAGATAAGGAATAAGTATAGGCATTGTAGTTTCATTGCCTTGTTCTCTTAATATATGCTCTGTAATAGGAGTGCCTTCATACATTTTATCTATATTGGATTTTACTATAAATATATTTGCTGTTTGCATTAAGTCTAAAAATAGTATAGCCATAAAAGCGTATGGTAAATATTTATAATATAATTTTTCTTTGTTTGCTATTATGATATATAAAAAAGTTATTATTGTACCTATTATTAATATGCTTATTTTGCCTGTATCATAAACTGAGAATAAAATAAATATTATTAAAGGAGCCGCTAATAAATATTTATCTTTTAATGTTATCTCTTTTAAAGAAACAGAATTCATTATTAAAAGTGTTACTGTAGATGATATTAGAGCTAATCTTATAAAAGACATTGATATATTTTTTGCTATCAATAGAGATTTATCTTGCCAGTCAGCAATAAATGCATTTTGTATTAAGCCGTTTAATAGTATAGTGATAACAGCAAATACAACAGATAAAATTAATACAGCATACATTATTTTTTGTGC
The DNA here is from genome assembly GCF_008016535.1 of Brachyspira pilosicoli. Taxonomy (GTDB): domain Bacteria; phylum Spirochaetota; class Brachyspiria; order Brachyspirales; family Brachyspiraceae; genus Brachyspira; species Brachyspira pilosicoli_A. The sequence goes on along the minus strand of NZ_SAXY01000012.1, from coordinate 86,175 downwards.
TATAATTATGCCTATATATTCATCTTCTAAGTATTTTAGCAGCTTATCTTCTTTTTTTGCTTTTATTGCTTTGAATATATAATCTGCTGCAAATGCTGAAAGTATTGCAAATGGTATAGGTATAATTTCTATAAATTTATTAGGGTTTCTTGCATCTCTAAATATTGGTATTTGAAATAATGCTCCGTATATGATAGGCAAATACCTCCCAAAACTTGCTATTAAAAAAAATAAAGCAGTACCTATCCAAAAATATTTTTCGCTGTATTTTTTTTTGCTTATAAATATTGCAAATATTATAAATAAAAAAGTTATATATCCAATATTTACAGCAGTGAGAGAGAAGTTTGAAGTTTTTGGCTCTCCGTTCATATTAGCTATTCTTCCCCAGTATGGATGAGTTTCACTTCCAGAATAATACCCAAAAAGTCCGGGTACAAAAAATCCTAATACTTCTTCAGGCGGATAAGACCATCTTGTAGCCCAATTCCATAAGTCTTCTTTATTTTCTACTCCCGCAGCTCCCATGTCTTGAGTGTTTTTTGTAACCATTATAACTTGTATAGACATTAAAAAAGAAAATACTGCAACTAATGCAAACTTTACACACAACAATATTATTTTTTTTATATCAGTTTTTATAAAGTCAACTAATTTTAGATTATTTTTCTTGCTGTATAATAAATATAAAAAACAACAAGAGAGAAACAAAGCAAAATACATTGCCACATCTAAAGCTCCTCCCAAAAAAGCAATGCCTAAAAAAGCACCTGTAAAAAAGAAATCTCTCCACTTCTCAGTATTCATTGCTTTTGATAAGAAATATAAAACCAAAGGAAAATAACAATAAGTTTCAAATTTTCCTAAATGCCCGGGAAGTATAAGAGTAAATATTGCATTAGAAAACATCAAAGCAATTCCCCCAAATATGGAAGCATTTATTGATAATTTCTTTTCTCTTAAAAATAAAAATAATCCATAACCCATTACAGCTATATGAAACATAATTGTAACTTGAGGGTATATTTTATACGGTAAAATAGTCATTAGTAAAGATTTTGGGTGTATAGGCACAGTTGCAGGTGCTGATATTGTAAAATAGGCATTATTCCAAAAGTATAAATTGCCGCTTAATACAGTATCTTTAATATTTTTTATGTCCCAAAGAATAACATCTCCCATTTGAAGATAAGAAAATGTTAAATTGCTTGCAAAAAAAAGTATAGAAAGTATTATAAATATAATAGGATATTTTATTTCGCTTTTTACTGATTTCATAATTATTCTGCTTCCTTTTTGTATATACGATTAAATAATAGTTATTAGATAAAAAACATTTAATAAGCTATGATATATAAAAGATATAGTATTGTCAAGGAGTTTTATAATTTTTTAATATAAGAAAATATTAAGAAATTATATTGTAATTTATATATAATTATAGAATTGCCAAAAAATTATTTATATATCTCTTTTAATTTCATTTCATCATAAAAAGAAAGCCTATAAGAATATAATTTTATAACTTTATCTAAACTATTTAAATCAGGCTTTACATATAATGATACACTAGATAAATCTGAATACCACCATATTGTGTATTCTTCAAAAGGTTTATTATAGTGCGAATAATATTTTATATCTGTGGAAGATGAATTGCCGTATTTGAATGTTATTTTTTCTTTTATACTCTCTATATCAGTTGCCTCAGAAGGGTAGTAAAAATCATTGTTGTTATTATAGCTGTATCCTATATGATTACACACTTCTATTCTATAAAGATAATTATTGTAAAAATATAAATAATATGCCAACTTATCATCAATGTTTTTATATATGTTTAAAACAGTGTTTTCATTTAATTTAATTTCTTGATGAAAGTCAGCATATAATTCTATATTATAATTTGTAATTTTGTTATTAGCTTCTTCTATATTCATACCAAACTTAAGAGTTTTATATCCATCTAAACTAAAAAACTCTGGCATTCCTTTTAATTGTGCAAATAGGAAGTTGCTGAAAATAAAAATAATTACAAAAACTTTATACATAATTTTTTATTTTTTATTATAAAAGTTATTAATTATACTAAGCACCTCTTTAGGGTCATCTGTATGATACATAAGATTTAAATCTTCTTTGTCTATATAGCCTTCATTAATCATATATTTTTCTATCCAATCCATAAGCCCAGTATAAAATTTCTTGTCAACTACTATTATTGGTATTTTATTTAACACTTTAGTTTGTACTAGAGTAAGTGTTTCAAACATTTCATCCATAGTACCAAACCCGCCCGGAAATACAATTAAAGCCTTAGCATATTTTACAAACATAACTTTTCTAGCAAAGAAATATCTAAACTTAATTTCTTCTTTTACATAGGGGTTAGTTTTTTGTTCAAAAGGCAATTTTATGCATAAACCAATAGAGTTTCCATTAGCATCAAAAGCACCTCTGTTTCCTGCTTCCATTATTCCAGGACCTCCGCCTGTGATGATATCATATTTATTTTCTGCTAATAATTTTGCAGTTTCATAAGCTAATTTATAATGAGGATGTTCAGGTTTTGTTCTTGCACTTCCAAAAATTGTAACAGCATTGTTGTATATAGATATAGTTTCAAAACCATCAACGAACTCGCCCATTATTCTAAATATACGCCATGCCTCTTCATTCATATCTAAATCTTCAAATTCTGTGCTTTGTCTTCTCATTTAATTTCCTCTTTAAAAAATTTTTTGTTTTTTTAATTGATTTTTTATTTTAATATAATAGCTGTGCCGTAAGCAACAACCTCTGTAGTGCCCTGCAATACTGAAGAAGTGCTGTAATTAACTCCTATTATTGCATTAGCTCCAAGTTTTTTAGCTTCTTCTATCATTCTGTTTGTAGCTATATCTCTTGCTTCGTTTATCATTTCTGTGTAGCTTGTTACTTCGCCGCCTACTAATGTATTTAAAGAAGCTAATATATCTTTTCCTATATGTTTTGATTGTACAATATTACCTTTAACTAAACCCAATAATTCATAATTGTTTGTAGGTAAATAATCTACGCTAAAAATTTGCATATTTGTTTTATCCTTTTTTATGTTTTTTATTATATTGTATTATGTTAATTAGTCGGAAATTAGTATCTTAACTTGATTATTTTTAAGTTTGTATAATTTGAATTTAATTAAAAATATCATTATAATAAATACTATTAAAATAATAATAGGTGTTTTATTATGAAAGCTAATACTATAAAAAATGTCTTTACAATGGCTAGTTTATATTTTTTGAAGAATCTTTTAAATATTTCTTGCAAACTGCTTCCTATGCTTATAATAGCATTAAGTTTATTAAACTTGAGTAAGACTATTCTTTTTAATTGGAGAGACATTGTACTGTTATTAATTTTGGAAGCGATTTTAATTGTTGGTACTATCATTTTTTACTCATTGTTTTTTAAGAAAGAAAAAAATGATAATATGGATAATGCAGAAAATAAAGAAAATACTGAAAGCTCTTATGAAGATAATTCAAAAACAAATGAAGTAAGCGTACAAACAAAAAATAAATTACCTGTTCTAAATATAGCAGTAGCCTTTTTAACATTTTTAACTTTTATATTTATAATACTAAAATTATTTAATGCTGTTGCTTGGAATTGGGTTTGGGTGTTATTTCCATTATGGTTTTCTACGGCTTTAATAATATCTATACTTATAATATTTTTAATTTATTTAATAATATCTATTATAGCCAAAAAAAATAATAAAAATAATGATGATAATAGTAATAAAGCTAATATAGAAGCTGATAACAATACAGAAAATAATAATAATTCAGAATTAAACAATTAAAGGATAAGTTTATATATGACAAATATTTTATTATATATAGTTTTTACGGTTGCTGGAATACTTCTATTATATTTAGGAGGTACATATATAGTTGATGGGAGTGTAATGATTGCGAATAAATTAAAGATTCCTCCTATAGTGATAGGGCTTACTGTTGTTGCAATGGGTACATCTATGCCGGAGCTTTTTGTTAGTTTATTTGGTGCTGTGAGGGGAGAGAGTGCTATTGCGGTTGGTAATGTTATTGGGAGCAATATATTTAATATAGTATTTGTGCTTGGGGTATCTGCTTTGTTTATGGATATGGCTGCGGGCAAAAAATCTTATCATGTATCTATGCTTTCTATGTTTATAATGTATGCTGTATTATTTGTTACTTTATTTAATTTTAATACTAAGAGTTTAATTGGTGATAAGATATCTGTTGTAGAGGGTGTAATACTTTTAGTTTTGCTATGCATATATGTTTATTATTTATATACTGTTGTCTCTAAAGATAAAGATGAGCTTGCTATATTTGAAAAAGAGGTGTCATCATCTACAAAGACATACAGCATTTCTAGGGCTATATTTAAAATTGTGTTATCAATATTTGCTCTTGCTGTTGGTTCGGATATATTTTTGAAAGGTGTTACTGGAATATTTAGAAATTTTATAAGCGAGCATATTATTGGCTTTATAGTTGTTGCTGTTGGTACAAGCATACCAGAATTGGTTACAAGTGTGATAGCAGCTTCAAAGAAAGAGGCTGATATATCTATAGGAAACATTGTTGGAAGCAATATTTTTAATGTTGGTGCTGTGCTTGGTATATCTTCTATAGCTTCATTTAAGTTTGGAGGAATAGTTTTACCTGCTGCACAAAATTATTTAATAGACTATATTATTATGGTTTTAAGCGGTTTAATATTATTGTTATTTACTTTTAGAGGAAGAAGTTTAAACAAGGTAAAGGGAATTATATTTTTAGTAGTGTATATATTTTATGTATTATACTTATTAAAAACTACTTCTGTGTAAACATGGCTTTAATATATACTAAAAATTTTTAAGTTTGTAAAAGTATTTTTTATTTGTGGTGGCTTTGCCCCCATACCCCCACTTCTTTTATTGGTATAAAAGAAGCAAAAGAACTGCATTTTTTTAACTAAAAATATTATATTATTTCTTTTATATTTATATATTTCTTTATATTTACATATTCATTAGATATAAAGCTGAAATATTTGCACTTTCGCGAAGCGTACCCGAAGTGTAAAAACTTTGACGAAGTCCGCACAGCGAAGGCGGGAAAAAGTTGATAACACATTTTTAAAAATACAATTTTTGACAAAGTTAAAAATTTTCAGTATAATAAAATTATCAATTAAATTACTTTTAATTTTTTGGAGTTTTCTTTTGAGATTAGAATTAATGTTAGGTGTGAGATACCTAAAAGCTAAAAAGAAGTTTTCATTTGTTTCTATAATTACAGTGATATGTATACTCGGCATACTTGTGGGCGATATGGTAATGATTACTGTTTTATCTGTTATGAATGGCTTTCAAGATGATATAAGAGATAAAATACTTGGAATGAGGGCTCATATAAATATCAGTGCCTATGGTGACCAGCCTCTTCTAAACTATGAGTATGTTGTAGATAATATTAAAGACAATAAAGAGATAACAAGCATTTACCCTTATATAGTTCTTCCTTCAATAATGCGTACATATACTTTTACTACGCTTATTACAGTTCGTTCATTTGAAGATGATATATTTACAAAAGACAGAGATTTTATTAAGTATTTCAAGTTTATTGAGGGGGATAATAAAAATTTAGGCACTAACGATGCTTTGATAGGCTCTGAGATGGCGGACGATTATGCTTTATCTGTGGGGGACACTATTGATATAGTTTCTGCTTCTGGAAGTTTTGAAAGAGGCTTTAGACCTCAAAAGACAACTTTTACAATAAAAGGAATATACAAAACTGGTTATTATGAATATGACAGTAAAATGGTGATAGTTCCTCTAAAGACAGTTCAGTCAATGCTTGGGTATGATGGTGCTGTAACGGGGGTAGCTGTAAAAATAAAAAATTTCTTTGATGCTGATAAGGTTGCAAAAGACATAGATTTATCATTAAAGCAATTTTATAATGTTATGCCTTGGATGCTTTTTGACAGAAACTTTTTTCAGGCACTTCATACAGAAAAGCTTATGCTTGGTTTAATATTATCTTTTATTATATTGATAGCCGCTTTAAACATAGCATCAAGTCAGATAATATTCGTTAAAGACAAAAGAAGAGATATTGCTATAATAAAAACACTAGGATTAAGACCTTCAAATGTAGCTAAAGTATTCTTTTTGGAAGGGGCTATAATAGGAGGGGTTGGCACTATATTAGGAGTGATATTTGGAATACTTCTTGCAAGTTATGTAAATGAAACTTTAGAGTTTATAAGGGCATTTTTACAGTCTATAGTAAGCATTATATGGTTTATACCAGCACATATAAGCCCTTCTATAACTGTGCCTATAGTGCCTGATTTCTTCCCGCCTGATATTTATTATGTAAGTAACGGTCTTCCTTCAATAGTTCGTTTTTCACAAGTATTTATGGTTGCTTCTATATCGTTTTTACTTTCTGTTTTATTTGCTATAATACCTGCATATATAGCAAGCAAATACAAACCTGCTGAGGTGTTAAGATATGAATAATAATATTAATAGAGAAGTTTTAATAACTATAGACAAATTAGTAAAAACATATGTTGGACCTCCAAAAGTTGAAGTATTAAAATCTATAAGTTTGGATATTTATAAAAATGAGATATTGGCTATTACTGGAGAATCTGGAAGCGGTAAGACTACGCTTTTAAACCTTATAGGCGGTATAGATGATATTACATCTGGAAGCATTAACATAAACGGCAATAATATAGGCAAGATGAATGAGGGGCAGTTAGCTAAGTTTAGAAATAAATCTTTGGGTTATGTCTTTCAATTTCATAATTTGCTTGGTGAGTTTAGTGCTATAGAAAATGTGATGATACCTGCTTTGATGTTAAAATATGATAAAAAAAATGCACGCTTAAAGGCAGAAGAATTACTTGAGACGGTTGGTCTTAAAGATAGGATGCATCATAGGATAGGGGAGCTTTCTGGAGGAGAGGCACAGAGAGTTGCTATTGCTAGGGCTCTAATTAATAACCCTATGGTTGTGTTGGCAGATGAGCCTACTGGTAATTTAGATAAGAAAAATGCTGAAATTATCAGAGAGATTTTGTGGGATATGACTAAGAAAACTTCATCTACTTTAATTATTGTAACGCATTCTTTATCTATTGCTAGTATGGCTGATAGAAAATTAAGACTAGAATATGGCGAAAAAATAGTAGAATATTGATATTTTAATATTGCTATAATTAATTTTTAGATTTTACTTCCGATAATAAAGTTATATTTTATAAGGTTTCTAATGATTATGCAATTAAATATAAGGCTCAGAGCAGAAATTTTTTATGGTATAGTAGTGGTTGGTTTAGCGTTGATTATTTTTTTATTTGTGTTTAGTTCTAAGGGGTTTGTTAGTGTAGATAAGCAAAAACAGACTGTGGAAAAAAAGAGAGCAAAAATAGAAGAACTTGATAGAAAAAAGAAAAAAATATTAAATAGTATAGATAGACTTACAAATGACAGAGAGTATATACTTTCTTATGCTAAAACTTTTGGATATTTAGATACTTCAAAAAATGAAAAAATCATAAAAATAATACGAAATGATAATAATAAAGATTTTTATTATAATTCAGAAGAATATGTGGATAATAATACTGAAGCGGCTGCTATTAATTCTAGGGGTGTTATTATTTTAGCTATATTTTTAGCAATTAGTTTTGCTATTTATGTATTATTTGTTAATAGACATATTTTTATAAAGAAACACGCTGATAATAATGTAGTTAATTATAAGGGTAGTTCAATGTGAACATAAAACCCGCATCATTTTGAAACGGTTCATAATACGGCACAAAATTAAAACTTAATCCGTCTTTTTTCTTGCCGTATATCCTCTGATAACTGTCATAAGCAACCGTAGCACCGAATATAACCCCAGCAGTAATTTCAAATATTGTAGCAGATATCCATAGCGATTTATATCTTGATCTTCCGCTAGTTGATGGCTGTACAAAAGAGTTTTCTATAGTATCAAGTCCAAATACTATAAGTGAAGCATAACTATATGACAAAAAGCCTGCTAATATAAAAGTTACTTCTGTATATCTAAAAGGGTGACTTCTATATGCATCTTCAGGTATTACAGATGAGCTTATAACCCCATTTTGATTTATAATATTAGTTCCTTTCATTTCAAATATAGATTTAACGCTGTTAGTGTCTATAGTATATTCTGAGCTAAGTATTTCATTATTTTCTATAATAGGAGCTTTACTTTCTGTGCTGTTAGTACTAGGCATATTTGTAGAAGGTGCAAAATAAAAAGCTCCAAAAGATATTTTTGCTAACAATAAAAATAGTATTATGCTTTTAAAAAAGTCCATATATTCCTACCATAAACTCTAACCCTGTAAGATTCACAGTTTGTATTTCTTCAGGCATACTAAAGCTATTATCTTCATAATATGTTCCGGCATTAATAGGCTTTGTATAAAATCTATATCCTGCCGCTAAATTAACGCCCAATGTATCAGTTATATTATACTGTATATTTGCTAAAAGTCCAATACCTAACATTATGTCAGTTGATTTTATTTTAGTTCCATTTGGTATTAATAAGTTTCCATTTTGATAATCCCCACCATATACTTCGCCTATATCAGTAAAAGTTACACCGAGTCCAACATATGGTGTTAATACAAACCTTACTATTTCCTGATATATTTTTATGTTTATATCAAAATTAAACCTTGTATCAATTCCATAGCTAGTTTTAAAGAAATCACCAAATAATAAGCCCATACTCATATTAGGAGAAAATAGCTGAAAATCATATCCGAATTTAAGATGCATTCCTAAAGCATAATCATTTTTATTTAGATTTACTTTTAATTTGCCCGCAGAGTTTGTACTTTGAAACTCTTTTACTAAAGGATTAATTTTGTATGAAGCATAATTTATATTAAACCCAAAAATAAAATTTCCTATATAAGTTTCTCTCACAATGTCCCCTACTTGTATATTTCTTCCTCTGGATACAGTTGCTATAGAATATTCACTTCCCATATCTTTTATTCTTAAAGTACCTTTTTCACTATATTTGCTTTCTATAACATTTCCTGATGGTAAAACTATATCTTCAGATTTTGAATATACTTTAAATCTAGTATTTTTATTAAGCCCCTGATCATATCCTGCCAAAAGTATAATATTTCCATCTGTAATATCAGATATTTTTAAAGTTATTTTGAAAATATTTTTCATTTTGGCAGCTACTTTATAAATCAAATCATTACAAGCTTCATCAATAGCCGCATCTCTAAAAGCCTGTGATGGATATCTGTCTATAGAGTAATAACTAGAACCGCTTATTTTTGAGGAGTATAATATTTTTGTTGTAGAAACATCAACTATCTGCAAAACCAAATCTACGTTAGCATATATTGTTCCTGTTCCGTCATAGCTGTCATAATCGTATCTAGTGCTTGAGTGTGTTATTTTTCCTGTGATTGCTTTGCTGTATCCATATATTTTTCCCATTTCTATAACTTGCTTATCTGTGATGCCTGTTAATTGAAGCTCCATTTCTTTTAAATATTTATCTAAATTTTTTCTATCTACTATATTAAATCTTTTCATTCTAGTGAGGGAGTTTTCTATTAATGTTGTAACTTTTTTACCTAAATCTTTACTGTATCCTGTAGAGACATCTTGTATTTCAAATACGGCAATATTTTCTTTTATATATTTTTCTGTTATTTCATTTCTTGTAATTTGAGAGAATAGATTGCTGCAAAATAATGTTATAAAAATAATACAAAATAATTTTTTAATCATATATTTAATTAATAATTAAATTTTTTTATTATGTTATATTATTAAATAAAAAAGTCAAATATATTTTACTTTTTCTATTTAATTACTTTATAGTAAATAAAATAATTTTTTGTACTTTATTATATTTACATTATATGTTATTATTAAGTTTAAATAAAGAATATTTTTAGTTATTTATATAATGTTTAAGCAATTTTGATTTAATAAAGGAGATTTACCTATAATGGGAGCGATGGATTTAGTATTTAAATTAATATTTGGCTCTAAAGAACAAAACGATGCTAAAATATTAAAACCTATAGCAGAGAAAACATTAACATTTGAAGAAGAAATAAAGAAATTAACTAATGAAGAGTTAACTAATAAAACAAAAGAGTTCAGGCAAAGAGTAGAGGATTATATAGGCTGTAAGACAGAGGAATTAGATTTATCAAAAGAAGAGAATAAAAAGAAACTTCAAGATATATTAGATGAATTGCTTCCAGAGGCATTTGCAGTTGTGCGTGAGGCAAGTTTAAGAACTACAGGCATGAGGCATTTTGATGTGCAGATAATGGGAGGTGCTGTGCTTCATCAAGGAAGAATTGCTGAGATGAAAACGGGTGAAGGTAAGACGCTTGTTGCTACTTTGGCAGTTTATCTTAATGCTTTAACAGGATTAGGAGTACATGTAGTTACAGTGAATGATTATCTTGCCAAAAGGGACGCCGAATGGATGATGCCTATATACTCTATGCTTGGCATTAGTGTCGGCATACTTGATAATACTAGACCGCATTCGCCAGAGAGAAGGGCTGTTTATAATTGCGATGTTGTTTATGGTACTAATAATGAGTTTGGTTTCGACTATTTAAGAGATAATATGGTTGTGAGAAAAGAAGATAAAGTGCAGAGAAAGTTTTATCATGCCATAGTAGACGAGGTTGACAGTATATTGATAGACGAAGCAAGAACGCCTCTTATAATATCAGGACCTGCAGAAAAAAATATTAAAATGTATTATGAGATAGACAGAATTATACCTATGCTTAAGCAGGCAGAAACAGATGAGAGAATGAGAGAGGTTGCAGGCACTGGTGATTATGTATTAATAGAAAAAGATAAAAATGTATACCTTACAGAAGAGGGTGTAAAGAAAGTAGAAAAACTTTTAAATATAGAAAACCTTTATGGTGCTCAAAGCAGTACAATAGTTCACCATGTTAATCAGGCATTAAAGGCTCATAAGGTATTTAAAAGAGATGTTGATTATATGGTTACAGACGGAGAGGTTTTGATTGTAGATGAGTTTACAGGACGTGTTCTTGAGGGAAGACGTTATAGTGATGGGCTTCATCAGGCAATAGAGGCTAAAGAAAAAGTTGCTATACAAAATGAATCTCAGACTTATGCAACAATTACATTCCAAAATTATTTTAGAATGTATCCTAAACTTTCTGGTATGACTGGTACAGCAGAAACAGAGGCAGAAGAGTTTTATAAAATATATAAGCTAGATGTTGCAGTTATTCCTACAAACAAGCCTATAGCAAGACAGGATTTATCAGACAGAATATATAGAACAAGAAAAGCAAAATTTGAGGCATTAGCAAAATATATTAAAGAGCTTCAAGATGCAGGAAAGCCTGTGTTAGTTGGTACAGTGTCAGTTGAGATGAACGAAGAATTATCTAAAGTATTTAAAAGACATAAAATCACTCACGAAGTACTTAATGCTAAAAACCACTCAAGAGAAGCTCAGATAATTGCACAAGCAGGAGAGCCTGGTGCTGTTACACTTGCTACAAACATGGCAGGTCGTGGTACAGATATTGTTCTTGGAGGTAACCCTATTGCTAAGGGTGTTTCTGAGATAGAGCAAATACTTACAATAATGAGAGATAGGGCATTTAAAGAGAGGGACCCTTACAAAAAAGAAGAGTTAAATCAAAAAATAAAGTCTATAGACCTTTATAAAGAGGCTTTTGTAAGATTTGTTATTGCGAGTAAACTTGATGAGGCTAGAGAGTTGGCTGAAAAAAATAATGCATTAGAGATGCTTGAAAAGGTAGAGAGAATCACACAAATAAATGAAAAATCTAAGATTGACAAAGAGGCTGTATTAAAGGCTGGCGGATTGCATGTTATAGGCAGTGAAAGGCATGAGGCTAGACGTATTGACAATCAGCTTCGCGGTAGGAGCGGAAGACAGGGAGACCCTGGTTTAAGTGTATTTTTCTTATCGCTTGAAGATGATTTGATGAGGCTTTTTGGAGGCGAGAGAGTGTCTAGCATGATGCTTGCTATGGGTATGGGTGAAGAAGAAGAGCTTGGACACAAGTGGCTTAACAAATCTATTGAAAATGCTCAGAGAAAAGTTGAGGGCAGAAACTTCGATATAAGAAAGCATTTACTTGAGTATGATGATGTTATGAATCAGCAGCGTATGGCAGTTTATGATGAGAGAGATTATATACTTTATTCTGATGATATTTCGCCAAGAATAGAAGAGATTATCTCTGATGTAACTGATTCTACAATTAGAGAGATAGCAGACGGTAAAAAAACTGTTGATCCTATGGAGATAACAAAATGGCTTAACAGTTATTTGATTAGTATAGATGAAGATGCAGCAAACAAGACAGTTGAAGGCGGAGTTGAAAATGCAATAAAAAATCTTACTAAAATATTATTAGAAGCATATAGAAAAAAATCTTTAGAGGTAGATGAAAAGATATTTAGAGAAGTAGAGAAAAACATATTCCTTTCAATTATAGATAATAGGTGGAAAGACCATTTATTTGCTATGGACAGCTTGAGAGAAGGTATTGGTTTAAGGGGATATGCAGAGAAAAACCCTCTTACAGAATATAAACTTGAAGGCTATAAAATGTTTGTAGCTACTATGGATGTTATTCACAATGAGCTTATTAATCTTTTAATGAGAGTTAGAATAATGCCTAATGCATTTAATAATACTAAGAGAGAAAGTGCTTTTGACGGCGGCGTTGAAGAGAAGAGCAGTGCTAGTGCAATGGACAATAATAATCAAAATGCTAAACCAAAAATAGCACAGGCTCAAGTAAAAATGACAAACAAAATAGGAAGAAACGACCCTTGTCCTTGCGGAAGCGGTAAGAAATATAAACATTGTCATGGAAGAGATAATAAAGAGAATTAATATAAATTTAAAAAATAATTAAATAAAAATATAAGCGTATAAAGGAAATAATCTTTTATACGCTTTATTGTTTTTATTATTTTGAACAGAATGTTATTCTTTGATTTAAGTATTTTTTATTAACTATTTCATCAGCAAAAGCAGCCGCATAATCAGCATAGCTAATATAACTCTCGCCTTTAGAATTAACTAATAATTCATCATTGCCTATATTATATTCTCCTGTTTTTTCACCATTAGCTTGAAAATCTGCATAAGGTGATACATAAGTCCATAAAACATCTTTCTTATTTTAATATATCAAATGCTTTATTAGAACTTATTGCTACCCTCATAAAAACCTCTGGAAAATTAGGTGCATCTTTTAATATCATAGTATGCTCTTTATTTACATATAAACTTGCAGCACCGCCTACTATCATAAGCCTTGTATTAGTATTTGCAAGTATTTTGCATAGATGTTCCATAACTAATGAATGTTTATCAAGTTCTTTCTCATCCCATATTCCAAATGCACTTACTACAGTGTCAAATTCTTTTAAATCATCTTTTCTTAAATCAAATAAATCTTTTTCTATAACTTTTACTTTTGAATTATTGATTTTTGTTTTATCTCTTACTATAGCTGTAACATCTAATCCTCTTTCTAATGCCTCATTCATAATTAATCTTCCAGCTTTTCCATTTGCTCCTATTATTGCAATTTTCATTTTAATTCTCCTTTTTTGTATAAAATATTTTTCTTTAATTAAAGAGTTGTAATAGCTATCATTACAAATATAGTAACATATTTTAGTTGTAATGTCAAGTATTACAACTAAAATTATTTGTTTTTTATATATTTTAATACTTTGGATATATCATCATCTATGCATATAGAACGGTCTTTTAAATCTGGAATAGAAAAAACATTTTTTAAATTAATAGATGCATAAATTGAGTTTTTATTTTTTAAAGCCATTCTCCAAAAAGAATATTTTATTATAGCAGGTGTATTAAATCCAACACATAGTTCCAAAAACAAAATATTTTTATTTTTAGATTCATTCAAGAAAGTTTTGTATTTATCTTTGGATTTATACCAATTTTCATCTTGAACAAATGTGTCATCGCTTCTTAGATTCATTGATATATTAGCTCCGCAGTACGGACATTTTGGAATAAGATTAGAAGGTATTTTTAAATCTTTTCTATGTTTTAGCATTTCTCTTATATATTTTTCATTGTAGAAAGTTTCTTGTTTGCATGGAATAGAACATTGAAAAAGAGAAAAATCCCCTTGAACTTTAAATAGTTTATTTTTATCAAAATTAGCTGCTTCAAATCTTCCATCAACATTTGTTGTAATTACAAAATAATTTTTATTTTTTACTATGTCCAAAAGATTTAAATGAGTTTTATCGGCTGGAATATCATATCTATTAATATAAACAAATAAAGAAAAAAATCCCAAAAAGTCTTCTAGAGTAGGGTAGTTATAAAAGCCTGCACTATACATATCAGTTAATCCATATTTATCTTTGTATTCAATAAAGTTATCATCAAATCGTTTGCCGCTATACAAAAAACCTGCAGAAAGAGAAAGCCCAGCACCTGCTCCTATTAATATATAGTCTGATTTTTCTATAGCTAATTTTAATTTTTCTGCTAATTTAATATAATTTAATTTTTCATTCATATTTTTCACATCCTAATTATTTAAAATATTGTTATAAAGTTTATAATCTAAATCTTTAAATACATTGAATACTATTTTTATATTGTATTCAGTATTCTTTAAAAAATCTCTCACGGCTTTTACTGCTATAGAGCTAGCAAGTTCATTTGGAAACCTAAACTCTCCTGTGGATATTGAGCAAAATGCTATACTTTTTATATTATTATTTTTAGCTGTTTCTAAACATGATTTATAACATTTATATAAAAGCTCTTCATCATTTTTTGAAACTTCATCTTTTATGATTGGACCTACTGTATGTAAAATATATTTGCTAGGAAGATTAAATGCAGGTGTTATGATGCAACCTCCTGTTTTTTCAAGATTGCCTTTCATAATATCATTGCAATAGAGTCTTAATCTAGTTCCTGATGCACTATGTATTGCATTATCTATGCATTTATGAAGCGAAACAAAACAGCCAAGCATAGCAGAATTAGCAGCATTTACTATTGCATCTATCATTAAAGTTGTTATGTCGCCTTGCCATATATATAAATTATCCTTTATGGGGTTTATATCATCTATGCTTGTTAGTTTTTTATTTTTAAGTCTTTCTTGCAAATATTCATCTTCTATTTTTAAATATTCTTCGCTTATATTATCAGGGCTTCTTATATTCATCAAACATCTAAAATAATTATATAACTTCTTTTCATCATTTTCTTTTATGGCTTTGGTTAAATTTTCGTCATATATATAATTTTTTTCTTTCATAAGAAAGTCTATTAAAAATAATAATTTATTCATGAAGTCTCCTCTATTGTAATACTTATTGTTACAATGATATATTTTTTTATTGTAATGTCAAGTATTACAATAATTTTCTTGCATTAATAAAATAAATGTATTATAATTTTACCTAAGGATATTATTATGAAGATTAGTTCAAGGTTTACGATAGCAATACATACTCTCATTTGTATTCTATATTTTAAAAATGAGAAAATGACTTCCAATTTTATTTCATGCAGTGTTAATGTTAATCCTGTTATAATAAGAAATATTTTAATACAGTTGCAAAAAGCAGATATTATTATGGTAAAAAGAGGTACTGGAGGAATTTCATTAAATAGAAAAATAGAAAATATTACATTGCTTGATATATTTAATGCTGTAGAGAGTTTAGACGATGATAATCTATTTAGTTTTCATGAAAATCCAAATAAAAAATGTCCTGTTGGAAAAAAAATTACTTCAGCATTGCAGCCAAAGCTTGAAATTGTTCAAAAAGCTATGGAAGATAAATTAAAACATATTACATTAAAAGATGTATTTAATGATATAAAAGAATAATTTGAGTGAGAATATAAATTAGTTATATAAAAAATAAGCTATATATATAAAATCAAAACACAAAATTATTTTTCAGCTATTTTTTTATTATTATCGGCAACAGATGAGTATATAATTCCAATTAATATTAAAACGCCGCCTATTATTTGTGCTATATATGGTTTTTCATGAAGTAAAATAATAGCACCAACTGTAGAGAAAAAAGGCACAGAATCATATATTATACTTGCTTTCATAGCTCCTATTTTTGACACTGCTATATTCCAAAATATAAAGCCCAAAGCTGAAGGAAATATACCAATATATATAAGCACAATAGCAGAATTAAAGTTTAGAATATGTGCTTGATTATTAATGTATTTAGGAATCATTAATATTGCTAACGGAATAAGCCCTATTGCTACCATAAGATAGAAAAAAGTAGTTTGAGGGAAATCTTTTGGTCTAATTTTTAATGTTATAGTATATACTGCAAATAATGTTACAGCGAAAATCATATATAAATCGCCTATAGAAAATTTTAATTTGCTTATAACTTCTATACTTCCTTTAGTGAGTAAAATAACAACTCCTAAAATAATTATAAATAATCCCTGTTTTTGTGCTTTGCTTAAATGTTTTTTCCATATAATTCTGCTTATTATAGCAATTATTATAGGAGATAATGTTGCTATCAAAGACATATTAGTGGCATTAGAAGTATGTGCGGCTAAATATACAAAAGTATTAAAAGCAGTAATGCCTAATATAGAAATTATTATAATTTTTATCCATAAACCTTTTACTAAATTAATATTTTTTATTAAACTTCTTATACAAAAAGGAGTCAATACTAAAAAAGTTACAAGCCATCTGTAAAATGATATTTCTATAGGAGATAATCCTAGAAGATATCTTGCAGCTACAAAATTTGTACTCCATATTATAACTGCTAGTATGGCAAATATATAGCCATTATTAAATTTATTTTCATTCATTATTTAATTCCTGATTAGATTCATTATTATTATTATTATTGTCTTCTTTTCTTTTAAAGACGTAAATATCGCCAAATTTTATATCTTGTTTCAATAAAATCTCTTTTTCTTTAACAAGCTCAAGCATAGCAAGAAAGAATGTAACGAGCTGTCTTTTTGTAACACCATCTTTAAATAAAACTATAAATGGAAATACATCTTCTTCAGATAATTTTATTTTTATCATATCAATAGCATTGTCTATATGAAAGTTCGACATACCAGAAAGCACAGCCAAATCAGTTTCAGGCA
Source organism: Brachyspira pilosicoli (assembly GCF_008016535.1). Lineage (GTDB taxonomy): Bacteria > Spirochaetota > Brachyspiria > Brachyspirales > Brachyspiraceae > Brachyspira > Brachyspira pilosicoli_A. The sequence continues at coordinate 68,878 of NZ_SAXY01000012.1, read as the reverse complement.
CAAATTGCACCTTTGTAAAAGCATATACTAAATCATAAAGAGTAACATCTTTCCAAGCCATTTCATTATCTTCGCTACTACTATTATTTTGAAAAAACTTAACTCTCTCAGTATCTTTTCTTTCAAATATAGAGTCTGAATATTCTTGAAGCCTGTCAAGTTCTTCAGAAACCATTTTATATCTTTGAAACTCAAGCATTTGCTCTACTATTTCAAATTTAAGCCTATCTGTAAACTTATCATCGTCCATATCATGAGGCAGCAACATTCTTGATTTGTATAAATGAAAATCTGAAGCTACTACTAAAAACTCACCTGTAGAATCTAAATTTAATGCAGCTTGCTCTTTTAAATATTCTATAAACTGGTCAATTATTTCTAGTATTGAAACTTCGTATATATTTTTCTCGCTTCTTTTAAGCATATCAAATAGTATTGAAAGAGGACCTTCATAATCTATACTTGATAGAGAAACTTTAAATTCATTATTGGGCAATGATGCTGAATTAGAATCATTATTAGAGTTTTGTTCCTGAGGCTGAACATTTATATCTTCATTTATATTATTTTCCATAATTGGTATAATATATAATAAAAATGCAAAAATTCAACCCTATTATTTAATTATTCTATAGCACCATATTGCTTTAAATATTCTATTAAAGCATCTCCTTTTTTGTAGTTAGCTTTTATATATTCTATTATAGATTCTCCATTTTTATCTTTAGCATTAACATCTATTCCGTTTTTACATAATATTTCAATAGTAGGCATCATCTCTTCCCTTGTAGCAGCCGACATAAAAACCATCATCAAAGCATTATCTCCATCATTATTGACCGCATTAATATCTATTTCAGAGTCAATTAGAGTTTGAACAACATTGCTGTAGAGTTTGTATGAAGCCACATGCAAAGCATTTTCTCCATAGCTGTTTTTGGCATTAATATTTATTTTTGCCTTTATAAGCATTTTAGCAATATCGTTTCTTCCCTCTGAAGCAGCAAATATCAAAGCATTATATCCAACATTATCTACTATATTAACATCAGCATTATGTCGTATAAGAAGTTTTACTATATTAGGATACCCCTTATGCGAAGCAAGCATTAAACCAGTAAGTCCATCTTCTGTTGTAACATTTACATTTACCTTTCTATCTAACATAGTTATAACAGTTTCATATTTTCCGTTCTCACATGCTTTTAAAAATTTTACTTCATCGTCTGTTAAAGAATAAAGCTTATAAGAGAATAAAGCTAGTAAAATAAAAAAAATATTTTTCATAAATCCCCAAAAATTATATTGTTATAAATATTTGTTTTAAGCTTGAGCGTTTAAAGCTCCGCCTGTTACTTTTGCCGCTACATTGATAGTTGTAGTTTTCTCTGTAAGGTCGGTTGTAACTGTAACTTCTACACCGCCTATGCTTTGCACATATTTATTGGTATTACTAGTTGATGATATACCTGTAATCATTATTCTACCCCTAAAATAAATTTGTAATAATGATTTATTGTATTATATACTAATAATAAAAACAATACTAAAAAACTTATGTAATAATTATTAATTTATTTTTTTATAGGTTTTATCTATTACTTTTTTATACGGCATTAATATATATTGATTCATCTTGCCTCTCATCTTCTTCTGTACGCTTGGAATAGACATTAAATATCCTGCTAATTTCATCTGAAGCATTCTTCCTCTTTGTTTTTGAGGGAAATCATATATATTATGTTTTTTATAATATTTATGGTCAGCTTTCATTATTCCTTGCATAATATATATTAAATCTCTAAATATTTTCATTCCGCCTATGCCGTAAAAGTTTTTTGGTCGGGAACATTTATTTATTATAGCATAATTCATAGTGTTGGAGAGCTTTTTTAATTCCTCTAAAGTGTTGTTTTTATTGTCATTTGCAACATAAGTTAAGAAATTTCCTCCAACTTCGCATTTAGCTTCAATGAGCGTTTGTAAATTATATTCTTTATCATAATTACCTGCTACAATATATCCAACAGGCATACCTTCAGTAACCATTCTATGACCATTGCAAAATTGCCTGTCTTCATAAATCTTAAAACTAGAATGCGTATAATGATTTTCTATAGTAAAAGCATAAATAATAGCGTTAGCCTTTTGTATCTCTATCCTTAAAAACTCATCAAACCCATCTTTATAAACACATTTACCTGTAATAGCACAGCCGAAACAACCCATACATCCGCCATGAAATTTATACTCTCTAATATTTATCTCCCTCGTGCTGTAATTAAACATAGCCTTAAAATCTTCTATCATATTTCTTAAATTATTGTCATCTTTAGCACAGTTTGTAACTATAACAACATCTTTGTTTTCATCTTTAACAGATGAGCTTTCAACTTGCCTTTTATAAATATTAATATTATTTTTTTCTTTATTATAACTATTAGAGTTTATGTTTATATTATTTTGAACAGAAAATATTAAATAGTTAAAAAATGCTATAGCCTCTTCTTGACCTTTTTGAGTAAGCAAATCGTCCATATCAGCAGAAAATCCTCTTATGTATTTAAGATTCAAATCTAAACAATTTTCTTCTACAAACTTATGAGCTGTTGTATCATAAAAATGTTTTGATGTTGATACTTGTGTAGCGTATTTTTGAGATAAGTCAATATTCTTTTCTTTTAATAATTCTATAAATCTATGCAGTTGATATGGCACTAAAAAAGTATAAACAGGGTAGGCAAATATTATTATATCTGCTTTGTTTATTTCTTTTTCTACTTCATTAAAGTTTTTTTGATAGTGTCTTATTTTTTGACCAACATTTAAAAAAGAGAAATTATGATTTGTAAAAGCTTTCTCTAAAAAAAGTAATGTTTGTAAAGTAATGCTGTTATTTCCCTTAGGGCTTCCATTTATAACTAAAATATTCACTTATAATACTCCATATTTTTTATAGAGTATTATATTTTATTGAGTGAAAATTACAATATTAGTATCTCCATATGCCCCAAATGTCTAATCCAGCACCAAAGGCATTATTAATTTCAAAATCTCTGTCTTTACGCATTAAGCCCTGACCATCAGCATATGCCGTAAGACCGAATGTAAGATTTTCTACTAATGTAACTTGTAATTCGCCCTCTACACCGTAATAGAGTTTATATAGCCCTGTAGTTTTATAAATATTTCCTTCAAACATGATCCTTGTCATTATATAATAATATAAAGCGCCAAGTTTAGATTCAAATTTTGCAGGAAGCATTATATAAAAACGCATACTGTCTGTAGCACGTTCTCCGTCATCACTATATAAATAATTAAATAACATATCTTCCGCATAAGCCGCATCAATAGTAGCCCATCTGCTCTTTATACCATAATAGAAAGCGAGTTTTATAGGCAAGCTTATCTGTACAGGGGCACTATCAAATCTTGAAAGCATAACAGTACCGTATAAGCTTCCGCCTATTACCATAGGAGCTACTGATGTGTCTGCTACATTATTTGTTATTGAAGATAGTTGTATACCGTAATGTAATGATATAGTAAATTCGTCTAATATGCCGCCTCTAAATAAAAATGAAAATTTAGGGGTTGTGCTTATAGCTAATTTAGCACCATAACGGCTTCCATCGGCAACACCAACGGATACAGGTAATGATAATCTGTATTTATCTGTTGCAAGTCCAAAAGATGCTGAGTGTGTAGATATTATAGGAGCGTTTTTTTCATTTAAATTATTATGTAAATTAAATTGATAACCTATGCCGAATATACCATAGCTTAAACCAATAAATCCTTTAGGAGTTATTGCAAAATTTTGTTCTCCTTGAGAGTTTGTGATTGTGTTGTCAAAAATGTATCTTAAATCTAATAAAGAAACACCAAGTTTAAAAGGAGTATTATGATTCATAAGCGGAGAAAAGTTATAAATAGTGCTTATTCTATCGCTTCCAGCTCTTGTAGAGTTTACTCCGTCTATAAGGTTATGCATATTATCTTTGTCTAACATATCGTCTATTGCAAATAGATTAATACTAAAAATAAATAATAGTGCTGTAATAACTTTTTTCATCTTTTACCCGCTCTCTCATTTTAAAATATATAGTAGTTTATAATATAAGATTTTTTTTTTCAAGCCTATGAGATAATTTTATTTTTTTAGTTATTTGTTAAAAAATGATAAAATTTGTCATGGAGCCATAGATATTGTACTTTTACTTGCTATAATATTTTTGATTCTTTCTTTGATTGTAATATAACCTAACGAAGAAATCAATCTTTGATTGTTATAAAAATGTGTATATTCTTTTAATTTTTCTCTCAATAATTCTACAGTTATATTTTTATTTAATCGTGAATAAAATTCTCTTTCGTCTATACCGTGTACTCTTTCTACTACGCCATTGTATCTTGGTGTTGCTACAGGAATATATCTTCGTTCTAATTTATTTTTAAGACAATATTCATCAAAAATATTTATTTTAGGAGTATTAATACAGCGATAAGTATATTCCATACCATTATCGGTCTGTATAGATTGTATCCTAAAAGGTGAAGTTTTCAATACATATTTTAAGAAAGATAAAGCACTATAAGGTGTTTTATCCTCATAGATTTGCCTCCAACTATAGCGAGTAGCTAAATCGACAGCAGTGAACTGATAGACTGTTTTTCTGCCTAATTTGATATATTTAGTGTCTATTTGAACTATTTTGCCTTCTTTTTGTATTTTAGAGACAAATTTACGCTTATCATATCGCTTCTTTTTCTTTTTTGTTTTATATCTCCAAAGATTATTTCTTTTTAGTACATTCTCTATAGCTGTAACCCCTATCTTAATGCCTTCACGATTTAAATATGCTTTAATATAATGCTTACCTCGATATTCTTTAGTATAGAGTTCAATAATTAAATTAATAGCTTCTTGATTATTAAAGATATTTGGAGAAGTTTTCGGTCTAGTACTAAAATTAGCAACTGTTCCAGTATTTTTATATTTCTTAATCCAAGTATAAAAAGTAGATTTGGGTATTTCTTCTATCTTTAGAAATCTTTTAATATTTTTAGTTTCTAATGCTTCATCCACTATAAATAATTTAAATTCTGTGCTATAATCTTTTTTCATAGTAGCATCCTTTTTATTTGTTTTATGTTCAAAATATTATAACAAGGATACTGCTTTTTTTATACTAAAAAATGTCCAATATCTCATACTCCTTAACACAAATAAAATTATATATATTTCTAAAAATACTGTTTTATGTTATAATATTTGCAATTAAATTTTATGGGAATATTTTTTATATGAAAAGCAATCTCATATCTTTTATAAAAGGAAAGAATGAATCAATACATACAACACAAACTATTTATATAGCATCTATATTTAGCATTATAGGAGGGTTTGTTGATTCATATACCTATATTACAAGAGATGGTGTATTTGCCTATGCTCAAACAGGAAATATTATATTTTTTGCTATGAATATTGCTGAGAGGAATTTTTTTGAGGCTATTCATTATTTAATATCTATTTTTGTGTTTGTAATAGGTATTTGGTTTGCTTTATATATAAAAAAAATCTTAAACAAAAAAAAATTAATGGAATTAGAATATGTTGTAATACTTATAAATGCTATCATACTTTTTATAGTTGGTATTTTACCTGAAAAATTATTTGATAGTTTAGTTATTAGTTTTATAGCTTTTATGTCTGGTATTTTGATGATAACTTTTAATAGGGTTGAGGGACTTGCTTATGTTACTAATATGTGTACTGGGAATTTAAGATCTGCTTCAGAAAATTTTTTTAAATTTTTATTTAATAAAGATAAAACAGGTTTAAAAAATGGTCTTATATATTTAAGTATTTTATTATGTTTTATGTTCGGAGCATTTTTGGGTAGTTTGTTTACTAATATTTTAGGTACTAAGAGTATATGGATAGCTAGTGGATTATTGCTTATAGTTGAAAGTCTAATGTTTTTTGATAATTAATTTTTTGTTTAGTTTTTTGTATTGATGAAAATTGTTTTTATATATATAATTTAAGGATATTTTTATGGATTATTATAAGATACTTAATGTTAATATATTTGCAAGTGAAGAGAAAATAAAAAAGTCTTATAGAGAGTTAGCAAAATTATATCATCCTGATAGAAATGATGGAGATGATATAGCTACTAATAAGTTTAAAGAGATTACTGAGGCTTATGATGTTTTATCTGACAAAAAAAAGAGAATGGAATATAATATTAAGTATTTAGCTAATAATAAATATGTTATTACAGGGCTAGCAGCTTTAGGTTTAGGTGTTAGCATAATAGTTGGAAGTAAGAGAAGAAAATAATTTTTTTAATATTTATTTTTTGATTTTATATATAGAAGCTTTTATTTTTTATGTATTTTAATTAATGAGGATATGTTAAAATGGCAAACAAAAGAGATTATTACGAAGTATTGGGAGTAAACAAAACAGCTAGTGCTGATGAAATTAAAAAGGCTTATAGAAAATTAGCTATGCAATATCACCCTGATAGAAATCCGGGAAATAAAGAAGCAGAAGAGAAGTTTAAAGAAGCTACGGAGGCTTATGAAATATTATCTGATGAGAAGAAACGTGCTCAGTATGATCAATTTGGTTTTCAAGGCGTTCATAGTGATTTTGCTGATGCTTATGGAAGTGGTGGATTTGATTTTTCACAAATGTTTGGAGGTTCAGGCGGTTTTGGCGATTTGGATGATATATTTAGTTCTTTTTTTGGAGGCGGATTTTCTTCTAGAAGTTCAAGAGGACAAAGACGAGGAAATGATTTAAGACATGATATTACACTTTCTCTTGAAGATGCCGTATTTGGCAGAAAGATGGAGATTAAATTAGATAAAAAAGATATTTGTGATGCTTGTAATGGAAGCGGAGCTGAACCGGGTACAAAAACTCAAACTTGTCCTTCTTGTAATGGTACGGGTGAAGTGAGAATGGCTCAGGGCTTTTTTAGTGTGAGAAGAACTTGTAAAAAATGTCATGGTACTGGCTCTATTGTTACTACGCCTTGTAAAAAATGTCATGGAACTGGTACTATTAAAAAACCTAAAACTATATCTGTTAATATACCTAAGGGAATTGATGATAATACTCAATTAAGAATATCTGGTGAGGGAGAAGCTATAGCTAGAGGTGTAAATGGAGATTTATATCTTTATATACATGTTGCACCGCATCAGTATTTTGTTAGAGAAGGTATTGATTTAATTACCGAAGTAGGCATTAATATAGTTCAAGCTACTCTCGGTGATGATATATTTATAGAAACATTAGACAAAAAGAAAGTAAAAATAAAAATTCCTGCTGGTACTAATAGCGGACAGATTTTTAAGTTAAAAGGAAATGGTGCTAATCATATCAATAGATCATCTCGCGGAGATTTGTTTGTTATAGTAAATATTGACGTTAATAATAAATTGTCTTCTGAAGAGAAAAGATTGTTTAATGAGCTTAAAAAAGTTATTCCAAATAATGAAGAGCCAAAATTGAGAAAACCTAGCAGAAATAATTTATAATTTTTTTGTTATTATTTCTAATAATTGATTTACACTATCTTCAATGCTTGGAATATTTTCTATTGAAGAAGTGAGGCTATTATATAACTTTTTATCTTCTATAAGTGTAATTAATTTATTGTATAGAGATATTGGGTTTTGAGAGTTATATATTAGAGCGTTTTTATTATCTATGCTAATTTCTGCAGATGGACTTTTAGAGTCTATTATTGGTATTTGTTTATTATTCCAAGCGGATATTAATTCTATATAGAAAGGATCGTCTATATTATGTATTAAAATTGTATAGGCATTTGATATTATCTTTTCTATATTAGAATTATAATCCACTAACTCTACGTGGTCTTTTATATTTAATTTATTTATATTATCTTCTAAGTATTTATTGTAGCCTACTATTATTAATTTGTATATCTCTTTATTATTTTTTATTGAATTATTTATATATTCACAGTATGCAGCAGTACATTTATATATGCTGTTTTTGGCATCAAAGAAAGTGAGTATATAATTTTCTTTATTGTTATTATAATTAAAAATATATGGTGAGTAGTATGGGCGAACTATTTCTATTGTTTCTATATTATAAATATATTCTAACATATTTTTTGTTTTTTCATTAGCAGATAATACTACATCTATATTAGAAATACTTTTATAATCTTCTTTTAATTTTCTTCTATTGTTATTTTTATATATATGTTTTTGAAAGTTTATTGAATACCATATTATTAAAGGCGATTTTGTTTTCATTTTATTAAACATATTTTTTATTTTATATGCTATTATATTCATTGGATAATCTATGGCTATTATTGCATGAGCATTTCTTGATTGATTTACTATATCTTTTATATTTGGGAGTTTTAATGATAGATGTTTTTTTGTAATATATCCATGAAAAGTTTTTGGGAATTTATTTGAATATAATGTAACTTTTAAGCCTTTTTTATATAGTAAATCTATTAAATTTAATATAAATAGATTTGTTTTATTTTTTATTGTTATATTTGATGTTAATATTATAATTTCTTTCATAATTTATTTTTTGTGTCTTTACTAAAAATTAATATTATTATTTCCGATATTTATAGCAGTATTTGTAAGGAAATATTATGAAATTAATAAAGATACTACTAGCTATTTTTATGCTATATATTTCGGCATATTCCAAAGATATTTTACAATATTCTCAAAAAACTGTATCTGATAGAAATTTAGATATTAATTTAGAAAATGTAAATATAGTTACAAATGATTTTTTTAATAATGCAAATGAAGAAATTAAAATAGATATTATAAATAAATTAAATGAGGCTAAACTATTAATAGAAGAGTTTAAATATAATGAAGCTATTAATATTTGTAATTTATTAGAAGAAAGTTATAAAGATTATTATGATATTTATTATACAAGAGGGATTGCTTATTATAGGCATGGAGATTTATATTATGCTTCTTTAGATTTCAGCAAAATTATAAACTGGTATATTAATGATAGAGAAGTGCATACTAATATAACTGATTTCTTTTACAAGATTAATGAGTATGAATATGCTTTAATAGCTTATATATCTGCGTATAAAATATATAATGATAATTATTGGTTATATTTAGCTGGAGATATTGCTTTAAGAAATTTTGATATAAAGAGTGCTGAGAAATATTATAGTTTATGTATAAAAAATGGCAGTGAATGCGGATACGAGGGTTTTGGAGATATTAGTATTTTTAAAAAGCAGTATGATGATGCCCTAAACAATTATAATGTAGCTGTTAGAGAAAATGTTTCTAATACTGCTAGTTTAATTAGAATAAACTCTAAAATATCTAATGCTACGGTTCAAAAAGAGCTTTATCTTTGGGATAATTATGTAATTTCTAATGATTATAGTAATGCCTTTAGTAAATTAAATTCTCTTTCAAATTATACAAAAGATTATCCTGAAATAGAACTTGCTTTGGCTAAGACTTATTTTAAAACTCAAAATTATACTGAAGCTAAAAGTATGCTAAATGGTTTTATAAGAGAGAATAAAGACTTTGATGAGGCATATGCTATACTTGCTCAAATATTTTTGTATGAGGGTAAAGAGAGAGAGGCTATTAATACATTAGAAGAGGGATTAAAATATTCTTATAATAAGCCTAGATTATATGAAACTCTTGCTAATATGCTTTATAATTATGGATACTTATATTATCCAAATGAAATAATTTCTCAAATTGTTGGTATATATGATATATCTGATGAAAATAAAATAGAATATGCTAAATATTTGATATTTAAAAGAAACTATAAAAAAGCAAGAGAAATATTAGTTAGTGTTAATGCTTATAGAAATACAGTTGCTAATTTGATAAAGTCACTTGAAAATAATATTGTTCTTGATAGGGTTGATTATTTATATAATAATGGACTTTATGTTGATGTTGTTAATTTAATTATGAATAGTAGATTTAATGGTTATGAAGAGCAAAAAAGATTATGGTATATGGCAAGCAGCTATTCTAAATTAGGTTCTACAGATGAAGCAATTAAGGTTTTAAAAAGAGCTTTTGATAATAATATTATAAGTGTTGATAATGTTGTATTATTAAGAGAGTTATTAAGTTTAAGAATAAAATCAAACGATATTTCTGATTATCAAAAAGAGATATATCTTACGGATATGAAATCCACTTTATTTTGGGAAGATGATTTAAAATATAATACTTCTCTTATTACAGATAAAGTATTTGAGTATTTAAGAGCTGATAGATATGAAGAAGCTATTAATTATATAGACGGACTTAAGAATATTGATACTAAAGACCCTTATATAAAAAAGATTAACTCTATAATATATGGTTATTATGCTTCATATTTATATAATCAAAAAGAGTATGAAAAATCTAAAAATATTGTTAATTTAGCTACAAGAATTAATAGAGATAATTATGATGCTATAGCTATAAAAAATAAAATATATATTGATTCTTATTTAGCTTCTATGGGCAATTATAATAATGTTAATGGGTATGTAAAGTTTTCTGATGTGAGAAGAGAGGTTTTAAGAATATCACCTGCTTATATGAATAATGTTATAGCTTTGGCAGAGGCGTTAGCATATGAGTATGATAATAGTGCTTATGACATAACTTATAATATTTTTCAGTATGTTAATATTGAGGGAGCAAAAGATGCTGTATTAGGAAGAATTTATAGTAAAAGCAGATTATATGGATATTCTATTAATGCTTTTGATAGGGCTTCTAAATATATGGACGTTGATTTGCTTTGGAAGGTAGATAGTATTATTAATGTTTCATCTTATCCTTTATCTTTATTTAATTTAAATAAGGAATATGAATCTGATAGAGATTTTTATGCATTATCAAAATTAAATATTAAATTAGGAAATAATGAAGCTGCTATGAGATATGCTAACAGGGCAGTTTTAATTAATGGAGATAATCTTGACTATTTATATCAAATATCTTATGTAAATGAGAGTACAGGAAATACTCGTGAAGCATTAGAAGGATATGAGAACATTGTTAGTATCAATAAAAATCAAGCTGCTGCTAATTATAGGGCTTCTATTGTAGCTTTAAATAATTTTAGAGATTATAACAAGGCTCAGAAATATGCTCTAAATTATATTTCACTTCTTCCTGATGATGGAAGCGGATATGCTTTGCTTGCTAGAATATATAAATTGAGAGCTGAAAGTTATATAGATAGAAACACAAATACTCTTTTAAAACAATCTTTGCAATTATATAAAACAGCATTAAATAAATCTGTTTGGGGTAAAGATATGAATGATAAAAAATATATAGAAAAAGAAATAGAAGATATATTAAACAAACTATTAAAATAAATCTTTTAATAGGTTAAGTCTTTTTTCTATAGATATGCCGTATATTCTATTATCATTTTCTTTTACAGAGAGTTCTATTGCTTTGTATATGAATTGAGTTGCTTTTTTTAATGCATCTTCTATAGAATAATCATTTAATATATATCCTAATAATGCTGAAGCAAAAGCATCCCCAGTACCAGGCATTGCTATATTTATTTTATTAAAGTAGCTTGTTACAACATTATTATTTTCTTTATTGTATGCTAAAGAACCAAATTTATTATCTTTTTCTACACTTGTTACAATAATATTTTCCGAAGCTATATTTGATAACTCTTTAGCCATTTCTATTATATTATCTTCTGTATATTTTTTACTTGCATCTTTATCTAAAAGTAAACATAATTCTGTGATATTAGGTGTTACTATTGTAGCATATTTTAATATTCTTTTAAGTGATTTTATATGTTTTTCAGTCATAGAAGAATACAATTTTCCATTATCTCCTAATATTGGGTCTAATAATACAATTTTTATTTTGAAATATTCTATTATATCTATAACTATATCAACTTGTTCATCGGATGCAAGCCAGCCTATATATAAGGCATCAAATTTTGCCTCTCTCTTTTTTAATTCATTTACTATTTGCTTTAATTGTTCTGTTAAATTAAAAGCATAAAAAGATTCAAAAGCAGTATGATTAGAAAGTAATACAGTTATTAATGGAGATACTTTCATTCCAAAAGCAGAAAGAACAGGTATATTAACAGTTAAAGAAGCTTTACCATAGGAGCATATATCATTTATAAGAAGTACATTACAATCTTTCATTATTATCACTTTTTAATTAATTTAATTTTTATTATTTTATTCTTTAAATATAATTAAGCTGTCTGCATCAGATAATACTTTAAAACCAGACACTTGAGCATAATAGGCAAACTCTTTTAATGTTAAATTATATCTGTCATCTATTTCTTCTTTAGTTATTTTAAATTTTTTACTTCCGCGCATAAATGCAGAATATTCAAAACTATCTTTTCCAAATTTTCTCTCTACTTCAATAAGAAAAGGATTTTTACTAATTTTTTTCATTAAAAATTTCTCCAATAATAAATTGATAAAATAATACCATAATAATATAATCTTTTCAATTACAATTTAATTAAAAAAATTAGTTTTGTTTATTTAATATAACAGTACCCTGATTATCTGGTTTTGTATATGTAACACTATTACCTTCAAATACAAATTTATATTCTTTTGTAGAATACCTAGATGAGTATTGATAAAGAGTTAATGTGTTTCCAGTCGTAATAGGTGTAAATGTATAGTATCTTCCAAGAGAGCTTAATGTTATTTTATCGGAGGCAACAGTTAAAGTTATATCACTAGTTCCATCTTTTCCTGTATATGTACCATTATGTGGAGTAAACAAATCATATCTTTTTAATTCTTCATATTGAAGCTTGTCATTTATCCAAGAATTACCAAATATTAATTTATCATCATAAAAATGTAATTCTTGTTTTATTTTAGTTCCTCCTATTTTTGTATATGTAATAGTAAGTACTTTATTTTCCATGGAGGCAGTTGAGTATATGATATTTAAATTATCATCTATATATATTTATCCTAATGTATCTATTAATATATAATATTTTTGAGTATCATCATAATCATAATAGTAATTTCCAGAATATTGTTTTAATTCTTCAATAGCTTCTCCTATTTTATGGTTATATCCTTGTTTAGCAGCATATTGTTCTTTATGAAATATTGCATTTGCAAATAAATATATATTTTGATTAGTTGCAAAATTGAAAGTAAACATTTCATCATTTTTATCATAACCAGTTCCATCTGTTTTTCCATTAATATATATTTGTAATTTAGTTCCAAATAATGTTTCTGTACCAATTATTTCTGTACCATATCCGTTATATATTTTATCATTTTATAATCTGTATCTTAAATCAAGGCTATTATCTTCATATGTAGCATAATATATTCCATTATGTTCTTTTATAAAGGCTGATATTTGGGTAGGGTCAGTGATAGCTTTTTCTTTTTCTATTACGCTTCCTCCGCCAAAAAGAAGTATAAAATATTCTATATCAAATGGAGTTGTTGAATTTGATTTGCAAGATATTAAAAATAAATTAATAGCAGCTAATATAATAATTAGTTTTTTTGTCATAATATACTCCAAAACTCTATATAAAAAAATGATATAGCTATTATGTAAAAAGTCAATATTTTATCTAATTATTAATTTAAAAAAATAAATAAATATATTTTTTAAGCGGTAATTATGAATTAAATATTGTTTTAATTTATTTAATTTTAGCTTATTTTAAAAAAATATTTGTTTAACTATAGGTAACACTTAATTTAAAGGATATGTTATTATGTTTATTAGTGATAATTTTATTTCAAATAAAAATTATGAAGACCTTTATTTAGACAAAGAAAAAGAGATAGTATCTTATTTACTTTCTAATGGTGTTTCTTTAAATAATGCTAATAATATAACAGATAAGCTTTATTATAGGTTTCATAATTTATATAATATAGTAAATGCTAGTGAAGAAGAACTTTTAAAAATTAAGGGATTAACTCCAAAGAAAGTTTTCATATTAAAAAGTATATCTTCACTTTTAGAATACTATTTAGTTAATAGCCTAAGAGTTGATAGTTTAGAATTTAAGAAAAAAGATTTAATAGAGTATCTTACCATAAAATTTGGCAGATTAAAATTTGAAACTTTTTCTTTAATATGTTTTGATATTAATAAACGTTTTATTTCTATAGAACAAATATTTAGAGGTACTATAGATTCTGCCACTATTTATCCAAGAGATTTAGTTGATAAAGCATTATCTTTAGGAGCTTCTTATGTTATATTATCACATAATCACCCTTCTGGTATAGCTAAACCTTCTAAAGCAGATATTGAAATAACAGAAATAATATATAAGGCATTTTTTATGATTAATATAAAAGTGTTAGACCATATTATAATAGCAGGAAATCTTCATTATAGTTTTAGAGAAAATGGCATAATAGATAATTATAAAGAAGCTGTAATTGCAGGAGTTTGATAAATGGATAAAAATAATTTAAAAAAGCATTTTTTTAAGAGAGTGGTATCCGATTATAAAAAAGAAGAAAATAAAAATAATAATAATGAAAATAATGAGTTATCTTTTTTATACTATATTGGCAGAAGAATACGAATTATAAGAAAATCACAAAATAGAACTATATCATATATAGCTGATATGGCAAAAAAATATCTCCAAAGTATTTGCAAGGAGTTGAAGTTGGAAAGAGAAATATATCCATTACTAATCTAAATAAAATAGCTAGAGTTTTAAATATACCTATATCATTACTTCTTTGTAATGAGGAAATTGCAGATATGGAAAAAATGAAAAATTACTCTCTATTGCTATGAAATTAAAAGATTATTCAGTTGAAGAGTTGGAGAATATAGATAATATTATAAATGATATAAAAAAGATTGAAGAATAGTTTTTCAAATATTATGCTAACTATATTTAACATTATACCGAAATATTTTATATATTTATATAGTAAAAGATATTTTTACATATCATTTATATTTTAGTTTTTAATTATATATAAAAAATTTAGGAGAATTTTATATATGGCTACTAGTGATGCTTTTCTTCAAGACGTTTATAAAAATGCAGTAGATGCTGAAGTTAATAAGAGAAGTCTTACTCTTTCAAATCTTGCAGATAATGCTATAAATTATCAAAGAGAAATATCTGCTTATGAAGATTTAAAAAATAGGTTAAATATATTAACAACTACTTCAAAAGAATTGTATGGTTTTCGTTCACCATTTAAAAATTATGTTGGTACAGGAGAGGGAGTTCCAGATTATTTTACTGTATCTGCTAATAGACTTGCAAGTACAACTACTTATGATATAGCAATTAAAGAGTTAGCAAATAGTCAGAAATTCTCTTCAAAAGCATATAATATGAATGATACTCTTCCTGCTGGTACTATAAAATTAAAAGTTGCAGAAGATGAATATACTATAGATTTTGCAGGCGGAAGCTTAGTCAATTTACAAAAAACTTTAGAAAAAGCATTCGGTAAAAAAATAAAAACAACAATTACACAAAAATCAAGAAATCTTCAGGTTCTCACTATAGACTTGGTAAAAACAGGCTCTAAAAATATAGTAGAAGTAGTAAGCGATGATGCAGGTATATTAAAAGAGCTTAATATGTTTACTAGAAGACCTTATAGATACTTGGGTCATATATTTAATGAAAGTTTAATAAATAAATGGAAAGATGAATCTGATAATTTAACTACAAATTATATGATAAAGAATGATTTTATTGTATTAAAGGGTGTAAATAAATTATCAATGCCTTTACATAGAGAAGCTGAAGCTAATGAAAACATTACTATTTCAATTACGGCAAGGGCTTCAGACACTTTAGATGATGTTGATGAAGAAGCACCTATAATGCCTCCTACTGTTGATTTATCTATACCAGATACGGGGCTTACTTTCAATAAAATAGATAGTGTAATATATAAAGATGTTGAGCTTTATGGTGAAGGATTATCTCCTGCAGATAGTTCTAGGACATTTGAGGATATAAAAAAATATAAAGAAGCACTTGAGGCAGAGAGGGCAGCCAAAAAAGATGTTGAGGCTGAAGCACCTCAGGCAATAGATGCTACAGGATTTAATTCTGAGATAATAGGAGTTAAATATATTAATAAGGCAGGAGATGAAGTTGAAAAATTCTTTGCTTTACCTACAATTAGTTCTAGCTGGCAGAGATTAAATATACCTATAGGAAGTCAGTTTGAAGAGGGTGATGTTATTACTCAGGTAGTTCTTATCAATAAAAATGAGGGATACAATATTTTTTATAAGGATTTATTAGTTGAGGATATGGGCAGAGAAGAAGATGCTCCAAACTATTTAATATCTGAGGCAGCTGATGCTAGGGCTTCAGTTGATGGTATAGATGTAATTAGTGAAAGCAATGAGTTTAAAGATGTTGTAGACGGACTTAATATTACAGCTTTAAAACCTACACCAGAGGCATTTGCTACTACAATAGAAGTAGATAAAGAGAAAGTAGTTGATGCTATAGTTAATTTTGTAAGTGCCTATAATGATGTTATAGATTTACTTAATGATACCACTCATACACCTTTAAATAATGATGTAATGGAAAGTTTAGAGACTATGAGCAGAACTGATATGATAGATTTGGCAAATACATTGGGGGTTGTTTTTGACCCTGAGCTTACTGATACTGCTTTAAGAAAAAAATTATATTATATAGGAGTATTTAGCGGTAATACTTTAGTTAATAATATATCACAGAGAATAAAATCTATTATAGCTTCTCCTTATGAAACAGAGTATGGAGAGGAGTTAGCTTTATTAGACCAGATAGGTATTAATAGAGGAAATGCTGGAGAGGATTGGTCTGTAGTTAAAAAGGGATATTTGCAAATAGATGAAGAAAAGTTTATGAATAAAATAGAAACTCAGATGGACGGTATAGAAGAGTTATTTGCTAATGATACTTCTGGAGATGATATACCAGACACAGGAGTTGCTTATACTATGAATGATTTTGTAACACCTTATTCACAGACTAGGGGTATAGTTGAAAATAGTATTGCTATGACAAAAAGCCGTCTTGATGATAATAAAAAGCGTATGGATGCAGAAAAAGATAGAATAGAAGAATATAGACAGCAGAGATTAGCTTCCTACTATAGAATGCAGTCAGAATTGCAGCAGGCTGAACGCGAGAGAAAAAGACTTGAATCTATGCAAAACCAAAATAATAATGGTAATTAACTTTTTTTAATATTGCTTCCTGTTTCGCATATAAAGATTGCTGATATTATCAAGAGTCCGCCCAAAATTGTTTTGAAATTAATGGCATCTTGCATAAATATAATACCGCATAAAGCTCCTAAAAAAGACTCTAAACTTAATATTATACCAGTTTTATGAGGAGACACATATTTTTGTGAAACGGTTTGAAGCAAATAAGCCATTGCAGTAGCTCCTAATGCTAAATATAAAAATGAATATATAGTTTCATTAGATAAAGCTGAAAAATTAAAAGGTGTTTTTGTTATAATTCCTAATATTAATGATATACTTCCTGCAACCAATAGTTGTAAAGAAGCCATTTTTATACCATTAACTTTTGATATTACAGCATCTATTAATACTAAGTGAACAGCAAAAGCTGCAGCACATAATATTGCAAATAAATCTCCAACTTTTATACTTTTTATTCCGTCTACTGATGTAAGTAAATATAAACCTATTAATGTTATAAATGCTGCGATGAATGCTGCTGCATGAGGTTTCTTTTTATATACTATCCAAGTGAAAAAAGGCACTAATATAACATAAGCTCCTGTAAAGAATGCTATTTTTGAAGCCGTTATAAATTGAGCACTAATTGTCTGAAGCCAAAAACCAAAAAATAAAGTTATGCCAACAGGTAAACTTAATAAAATATCTCTTTTAGTCGTAGTTTTTGTAATTTTAAAAAATATTAAAAATAAAAATATTCCGCCAAAAAAGTTTCTAAAACCAACAAGATAAAATGGTGCAACCTCATTTACAACAACTTTTACAGCAACAAAACTATATCCCCATATCAATGCAGTTAAAAAAAGTCCAATACTTCCTAATTTTTCTTTATTATTTTTATCTATCATATTAATTAAAAGTCCTAATGTATTATTTTGATTTGTGGTTAAAATATTTATTTACAACTTGCTTTGAATAAAATCTATTATCTCTTTATTTGCTATATCTTTTGCAAAATTATACTCTTCTTGTAAACTATAATTTGGATAATTTATTTTGTAAAAGTTTATAATTGATTCGCAAATTTCAAAGTTATTTTTTATTATTGCGATCTCTAAAGCAGTACGACATTGAGAGTTTTTTTCTTTAATACAAATACCCTTAGAAAGCAAATAAGCAACTACTTCTATTTTTTCATTATCAGTCGCTATTATCAATGCTGTTTCATTATTTTTACTTTTTTCTAACAATATATCTGGATATGCTTTTAATGTATATTCAATAATATCCATATATCCCCTTGCACAAGCAAACATAAAAGGATTCCAGCCATTTTTATCTTTTTCTTTTATATCCATTCCTTTTTGTATTAAATATTTAACAGATTTTAAATTATCATATATTACAGCCCACATTAAAAGACTAATATTTTCTTTTTTGTTTTTTAGAGTTAAACCATTATGAAGTAAAAGCTCGATAATTGTTATATTCCCGCTCATAGCAGCATGAGCAAGAGCATTTCTTCCCAAATTATCTGCCAATTTAACATCAGCATTATTGTCCAAAAGTTTTTTTACTATTTCAATGTCTCCAACACTTGCAGCATGCATTAATGGAGTTATATCATCATCATCAGGCATATTAATATCAACATTGTATTTAATTAAAAGCTCAATAATATCTTTATTAGAGGTTTCTATAGCATATATTAAAGCTGACTTACCTTCATCAGATATACCATTAGGTGATATTTTATTCATAAGCAAATATTCAACTACATCTTTATGCCCGCCTGAAGATGCCAGAGCTATAGCTTTAGGAGCATCTTTTTTGGATGTGTAAAAAAAATACCTAACAATATCTAAATATCCGTTATGTGCTGCCGATATAAAGGCACTAGAGAATATATTTTCTTTTCTATCATTTTTTAATTTTGAATGAATATAATGAACGAGTGATAAATTACCGCTAATAGAAGCTCTTGTAAGAGCATATCTTGGTATTTCTAATTCTTGTTTATTTAATATATATTCTACTATTTCTATATTTCCGCTGGATATAGCATAATGGAGTACATTCTCTTCATATATGTCGCATTCATCAAGTTTAGCACCATTATCAGCTAAAAATTTTACAGCCTCATAATTTGATAATTGACAAGAATACATAATAGGAGTGATATGAACATCTGTTTTGGCATTAATATCAGCATTATTTTCTACTAATAATTTTATTATATCAGTATGATTAGAAGAAGAAGCATAATGCAAAGCTGTTGTATTGTTAACATCTTTTTTGTTAACATCAGCATTATTTTCTATAAGAAGTTTTGCTACATCATAATAACCATTAGCAGCTGCACTCATTAGAGGCGTTATAAACAATTTATCAGCCTTATTTACATCAGCACCTGCTTTTATGAGCATTTCTACTATTTGGGTATAGCCAAATTTAGCAGCATGACTTAAAGGAGTAAGTCCTAATACATTTTCTAAATTAATATTTATATCTTTATTTTTTAATAAAATTTCTAAAGCAAGTATATTATTATTAGCTGAAGCTTCATGTAATTCTATTTCTATTTCTCTCATCATAAATGAATATACCTTATTATTATTTCATTTTATATTATATAATATATTATAAAAACATCAAATTATAATATTTTTTTATTTAGCCAATATATAAAAAATTATGGTAGCTATAGAACAATATATAGCTGCCCCCGCAATATCACATATAGAAGTTAATACAGGAGCACCGCTTATAGCAGGATCTAATTTGCATTTTGTTAATATAAAAGGCAAAGTTAAACCAATAACGCTTCCTATAAAAACTATACTAAACATAGATATGCTCACTATTATAGCTATTTCAAAACCTCCCCTTATAACGCCAAGTATACTAGCACCCAATGCCATACTTAATCCCAATATGGAAGAGACCAACACTTCTTTTGAAAGTAAATATATCCAGTCTTTCAATACAATATCCCCTATAGCAAGAGAGCGTATAACTAAAGTTGCAGATTGACTTCCAGCATTGCCGCCGCTTCCTATGAGTAATGGTAAAAATGCTACCAATACTATATGCTTTTGTAATGTGTTTTGGAATATACTTATAACACCGCCTGAAAATAAATTAACAAATACTAAAGCTAAAAGCCATAATATTCTTTTTTTGTACATTGTAAATATAGGCGTAATTTTTAGATTATCATCAAATTGATTGTCATCAGAAGTGATACCAGCCATCTTGTGGAAATCTTCTGTATATTCTTCTTCTGCAATATCTAATATATCATCTACAGTTACAATTCCAACCATAGAGTGTTTATTGTCTATAACTGCTAATGAATGCAAATTATATTTTTTTATAATTTCTATAGCATTTTCTTTATCTTCATATGCTAATATATATGGACAATTATTAACTATATATTGTATAAGTACTTTTTGTCCGCTGAAAAATAATTGTCTTAAAGTAATAGAGCCTATTAAAGTTCTTTTATTATCTAATACATATATTGTAGTATAAGTTTCTGCATCTTCTATATTGCTTCTAACATATTCAAAAGCCTCTTCAACAGTCCAATCTGGTTTTATGCTTATATATTCAGGCGTCATCATACGGCCAATACTGCCTTCTGGATATGACAACAACAAAGATGCTATCTCTCTCTCTTCGCTTCCAAGTAATTTCAATATATTTTTAGACATATCTTCATCTATGGATTCTAAGAATGAAGTTCTGTCATCTGGACTAATATTCTCAAGTAATTCTTTTATTTCCTCATCAGTCATACTTTCTATAATATGCTGTTGATCTATAGAAACTAATTCTGGAAAAACTTTTATAGAATATTCTTTTGGAAGAGTTTTAAATATATTAATTTTGTCTTCAAGTTTTTTGATAGAAGTGATTAAATCTGCAGTTTCTGCTTCTTGCCAGAGAGATAGTATTTCACTGATATCTTCCCATTGATTTTGTTCTATTAAGTCTTCTATTTCCGGCAATAATAATTCTTTTAGCATTTTTACTTTTCCAACTATTAATAATCACTAGACCCTACTAAATAAACCCCTATTTGGAAACCAAAGTCAAATGAAGATATATTATATCTTGAATAGTTTGGAATTTTTTGATTTATATTAAAATCATAATTAAAATATAATCCGGCTGCTAATGCTGAAAAACTATTTAAATAATATCTAAAATCTATTGTGAATTTTATATATGGTATATAAGCATTATAAAAGTTTTCTTTAATTTTATCGTAGTTATAAGTAACTTTATTTTCAGCATATTGAATATTTGCCTGAAGCGGTAATTTTACACCAGAACCTATTCCTAAAGATAAAAATAAAATTGATACTCTTGCCACTCCGCCAATATTTAGAGTGTCAAAATTATATGAAACAATACTTCCGCTATTATCAGTATCTCTAAAGTTGTAAGAACTTCTATAATATCCAATATCAGCGAGTATATCTACACCAAGGAGTCCTGAGAAATCATAAAAGTAACCGGGCTGAAGAAGCACTCCAAAATCAAAAGCACCTGAAGATTTTAGTGAATCAATTTTTTTCCCGTCTGAGGTTTTTATGTCTGTAAAAGCAAAACTTCCAGTGAGAGGTACAAATAAAGCAGCTCCGCCTCCATGTCTTGCAAATACTGTTGAAGTTATCATAAATATTGTGCAAAATAATACAAACAATTTTTTCATAAAACACTCTCTCTAAAAAATAATTCTATATATTACTATATAATAAAACTATATAATGTCAAATTAATTATTTTTTTATTATCAAAAAACTTGTTAAAAATTTTTTATTATATTAGAATAGTTCAAAATAAATTAATATTAAGTTTTTATTATGAAAAGAATATATATTATTACAATACTTTTTTTAAATTTTTATTTTTTATTATATTCACAAGATGCAGTATCAAATGATTATAGTTTTAGAAATCCTTTTCGTGTTTATGAGGTTGATAAATATTATGTTGGTTGGCAGGACACTAGGGCTTTTATAGGAAGACTGCTTTTTGCTAAAAATTTTGATGTTCATAAAAATTTAACACTAATGGATAATAACGCTAATTGGGATTTTAAATCTGTTTCTATCTATATAGAGGGTAGGCTTGCTACTGAGATAATGTTTTATAGAAACAAATATTTTTCTGTGGGTATGGGAGCTGGAATGGATATTTCTATACTTGGCAGAAATACAGGTCTTTTTGATGTGTATGATTTTGCAGGGCAGTTTGCAGTATTTGCTGATTTGTGGCTTCAAAATATTGCAGGCATTAATATAAAAATAAGGTTTATTCCAATGTATCATCAATCCACGCATTTGGTTGATGGGTTTAAGGGTGATTATACGATTAGAAGCGGGAGCAGTTATGAGTTTGCTTCAGTTGCGGCATATTATTATGTAAAAAACTTTACTGTATATTTAGGGGCGGAATTATCTTATAATGCTGTAGGAAATAGTCCTCAGCTTTTTAGAGTGCATACTGGTTTGGATTATAGATTTCCATTTTATAAAGATGTTATTAGTTTAATAGCTGGTATTAATGGTGGTGCTATACTCGATAAAAAAGATAGATTAGGACTGATAAAAGAGCCTTGGCATGGATATGTTAATGTAGCTGTTGGTCTAGAGTTTTATAGATTTACTGTTGCTTTGAAATATGGATTTGGTAAGCCTAGGGGGCTTCAAGTTATTTTGGATACGAAAATAAAATAGGTTTAGAGATAAGTTTACTTTTCTAATATTAGTAAAGTTAAATTAAGCAAAATAAAAAGCATAAAAAATAAAACGTTCCTGCTTTTTAATAATACTTTTATTTATATATAACAATAATTTTCTCATAATTAATAATATTTATATAAAATAGAATATTTCATTATTATTATCAAGAAGAATAATAAAATATAAATATTTATAGTCTTTTTATGCAGTTTATAATAATATAAAATAATATTTTTAGCAATTTATTTATACAAAATAGTATATATTGTACTGTTTTGACTTGAAAAAGTGTTATTATGAGTTATAATAAATGCAATTAATTACAATTGGAGAAAATAAATGAATATTAATAACAATGCTGCTCAATTAAAAAAAGATATTCTTGTAAGAATAGCTACACTTTTTATTGAGGATAGGTTAATAGAAGAAATTGATAGAATGCCTATAGAGATAATACCAAGAGACAGCAAATCAATAAGATGCTGTATTTATCATGATAGAGAGATAATAAAAAATAGAATAATAGCTAGACTTGGCATAAGTGTTGAAGGTAAAGAGGATAGCGGTATACCTTTATCAGAATATGCTAAATTGGCGTTAGAAAGAGATAAACCTACTTGGCCTATGCTTACAGTACTTTATGAGGCTTGCAATGCTTGTGTTAGAGCTAATTTTATGGTTACAGATGCTTGTCAGGCTTGTTTGGCTAGACCTTGTATGATGAACTGTCCAAAAAATGCTATTACTATATTAGATGAGAAGAGAGCTTATATAGACAGCAGTAAATGTATTAACTGCGGATTATGTTTAAAAAATTGTCCTTATCATGCAATCATATATATACCTGTACCATGTGAAGAATCTTGTCCTGTTGGTGCTATTAATAAAAATGAGCAGGGAAAAGAGGTAATAGATTATCATAAATGTATATTCTGCGGTAATTGTATGAGAGAATGTCCTTTTAGTGCTATGATGGATAAGGGACAACTTTTAGACGTGCTTAAATATTTAAAAGCGGATAAAAAAGTTAATGTAATGTATGCACCTGCTATAGCTTCACAATTTAATGCTAAGCCAGGACAATTAAAAAGTGCTTTATTAAAAATAGGATTTAATAAAGTTTGGGAGGTAGCTTTGGGAGCTGATGTTACTTCTGATAGAGAGGCAGCTGAGTTTGAGGAGAGAATGGAGAGGGGAGATAAATTAATGACTACTTCATGCTGTCCTGCTTATGTTAAGGCTGTTAGAAAACATGTTCCAGAATTAATTCCTTGCGTATCTGAAACTAGGACTCCTATGCATTACACTGCTGAAATGATGCGAAAGGAAGATTCTGATGCTATTAATGTATTTATAGGACCTTGTCTTGCTAAGAGAAGAGAGAGTATTGATGATGATTTAGTAGATTATTGTTTATCTATGGAAGAGCTTGATGCTTTATTTATAGCTACAGGAACTGATGTTGCTAAAGAGCCTGATTTAGATGTAGGTACTGTTCCTACTGCTTCTGGAAGAAAATATGCTATGAGTGGCGGAGTTGCTGAGGCAGTTAAAATAAGATTAAAACACCCTGAAAAATTAAAATCTGCTGTTATTAATGGTCTTGATAAAGAAGGTATGAAACAATTAAGAGGTTATGGTAAAGTACAATCTGGAGAGACTCCTGTTACTGATGATACTCCGAATTTGGTTGAGGTTATGGCTTGTAATGGCGGATGTGTGGGGGGACCTTGTGTAGTTAAAAACCCTAAAGCTGCTACTGTACAATTACAAAGATATGCTTCTACTGGTAAAGAATTAAATAAATAATAATAAATATATATTATCAAATAATTTTTAAGCACATATTATAAAAAATAATATGTGCTTTTTTAATATATATTAAAAAATATGTTAAAATACACTATGCATAGATTCTTTTATAGCATTACCGTTAATATTTAATTGTTCATTATCAATGGTAACATAACCATTTAAAATTCCTAAAGATATAGTGTTATCCATTTTAGTGATATTTCCAAATGAGTCTTTATTTTCTTTTCCTGTGAGATTAAATACTAAACTAAAACCTAATTCTTTAGAATAAAAGTCTATACTATCTTTGTATTGATGAGATATAAAAGTATCATATACATACCATTTGTTTCTGTATAATATTTTTATAATTTTAGAGTTTTGAGATTCTGGTTTACTATCATATATAAGTATAGGTATTGGTTTTGTGCTGTATGAAGAATATACTAATGCCATTATAATATTATGCATATATCTTGATGGAGTTCTTCCTACGGTATTAAAAATTAAAATAGAACTTCTTTCATCTATAGTATTATCGCTCCCGGGTACTGTTAAATATCCTTTAGGAATGCCAAAATAAAATGCATTATATAATGCTCTGTTTCCTTTCCAATTTATCATAGATGCATGAAAGTTTGTGAATTTAAAACTTAATTCACTATTAATTAAATTATTTATAGAAGTTTCCAAATTAATTTTTGTATTTTCAAAATTAGGTATTTCCAAATTAAAAGAACCTTCTGTTTTTCTAAATTGGCTTCTTATAAAATTGTCATAAAAATCTAAAAAATTTTTTTTATCTTCTTTTATTGTGAAGTTTTGAAAATCTCCATCTAATATATTAAATGCATTATATGAGAAATATCTTTTTAATCCATATTTATATAATTGCCAAAATATTATATTATTATCATGAAATAAACACATATAAATAGATTCTTTTATATTATCATTAATAACTATAGATTTAGGAATATTAGTAAAAGTTCCAGTATAATATATTCCTTTTTTATTCATAATATTATTATTTTCAATAGTAGGAATATTATTTTTTATAAAAGATTTATTGGGAACAGTATAATAATTAATATATATAAATAAGCATATAGATAATATTATAACAACTATAACAAAAGCTACTAAAATATATTTTTTTATATAGCTTGCTGAATATTCATAATAATCATCATTTGCTATTAAACGTTTTTTTATACGCATAACTGAGCTTCATTTTCCTTTTCAATCTCAGCCTTTACTTCTTCTTCGCTTCTTTCTCCTATAGAATCATCTAATAATTTGTTTAGAGCAAATAAAGCAACTTCCAATTCATCATCTTTTGGTCTTTTAGTTGTTATTTTTTGAAGCAGCAAACCCGGAAGTATTGCAAGTCTCATTAACGGAAAATTATAAAATATAAAACCTAATTTTAATAATTCATAAGATATTCCAGACACTATAGGAAGCAAAATTATATTCATAGCAAGTACAGTAAGATTACCCAAAATTTTAGGCGGAATATATGCTGCATAAATATAAGAATATACAAAATAACTTGTAAACATATAAAGAAGTATAGAAACAGTTAATACCAAAAACATAAAAGTAGTACCGCATCTTGGATGTATAGTTGTATAATCTCTTATATTGTTCATGTCTGGATTAAGCCCATGTTCATATGCATTAACAACCATATGTTCAGCACCATGATATTCAAATACTCTTCTCACATCGCTAAACAAAGAAATAACAAGTAAATATCCAATAAATATACCTAATTTTATAACACCTCTTGTAAGATTAAATAATATAACATGTTCTTTCTCGTTTATACCTATTAGAGTTGTAATGAAATATGGCAATGCTATAAAAAGTCCAATAGCAAAGAATAAAGAAACTAACATACTTAAAGTCATAGCAACACTTTCTTTTTTACTATTTTCTTCTTTTGTAAGATTTTTTTTGTTTTTTTCTTTTTCTTCTTCAAGTCCTGCAGTGTTAACAGAGAAAACTAAAGTCTTATAACCTAATTTCATCATATCTATAAAGTTTACAATCCCTCTAAAGAAAAACATTTTACTTAATTTATTTTTATTAGCTTCTACTTTGTGTTTTATAAAATCTATTTTTTTATTCGGCTTTCTAACAGCCACAACATAATGAGTTTTATTTCTAAGCATAATGCCTTCTATTACAGCCTGTCCGCCGACACCTTGTTTTATCCTATTTTCATCCAATTTACTTTTCATTAATGATTATCCTCAAGTAAAAGTTTTTGTATATGATATAACAAATATATTATTTTTCAAGTGTGTAATTTCAATAGTGTATAATATTTGCAATAAAAAAGGAAGCTCAAAAAATTGAACTTCCTTTTTTTATATTAATAAAAATATTATATTATTTGTTTTTTAATACAACAGTCATTAATGAAGAAAGAGCTATAGCTTTCACACAATCACCAATAAGAAAAGGAACACTTCCTTTCATTATAACTTCTATTAAAGTGTATGGAGTGCCAACATTTGCAGACCATATGTATAAACCTATCATACCGCAAATATGTATTATAGCAATTTGTGATACAAACAATATTACAGAAGTTTTTACAAAGCTTACAGCATTATTTTTTTCAGTATATTTACCTAATACTAAAGCACATAAAGCATAACCTACTAAATAACCAGTAGTAGCACCTAAAGCATTTGGAGCTATTGTAGAAGGAAGTCCCATAGAACCTGCTAATATAAATAAAGCTACAGAAACGAAAGCCCAAAAACCACCAAGTGTTAAAGCACTAGCACATACAGCAAAAGTAGCAAAGTTAATAGGTACAGGTGTGAATGGTAAATATATTTTTATTTGTGAAGCAATAGCTAAAGCAATAGCAAAAACAAAAGCAAGTGATAATTTTTTTACAGCAGAAGCATCATTAATTAAATAAGCTCTAGCAGTATTATATCTTTTTAATATTGTAGTCATAATTTTTAACTCCTTTATTTATATTTTAATAATTTTTATTAACCTAATATAGCAAGCAGTACACCAGCAGCAACAGCAGAACCAATTACTCCTGAAACATTAGGTCCCATAGCATGCATAAGCAAGAAGTTATGAGGATTAGCTTCTTGACCAACTTTGTTAGCAACCCTAGCAGCCATAGGAACAGCAGATACACCAGCAGCTCCTATTAAAGGATTGATTTTATCTTTACTAAATGCATTCATTAATTTAGCAAGTAAAACACCGCCTGCAGTACCCATAGAGAATGCTACTAAACCTAATACCAATATACCAAGTGTTTCAAAACGTAAGAATTTATCAGCAGCCAATTTACTTCCTACAGATAAACCTAACATTATAGTAACAATGTTAATTAATTCATTTTGAGCAGTTTTTGATAATCTGTCAGTAACACCAGATTCTTTAATTAAATTACCAAACATCAAAGCACCAATTAAAGGAGCAGCATCTGGTAAAAGTAAAGCAACAAGTATGATAACTACAAGAGGGAATATGATTTTCTCTCTTTTGCTAACAGGACGTAACTGCTTCATTTCAATTTTTCTTTCATTTTCAGTAGTAAGCCATTTCATAATAGGAGGCTGAATAATAGGAACTAAAGCCATATAAGAATAAGCAGCAACAGCAATAGCACCCAATAAACTAGGTGAAAGTCTTGAAGCTGTAAATATAGCAGTAGGACCGTCAGCACCGCCTATAATACCTATAGAAGCAGCATCTTTAAGTGAGAAATTGATAATAGGCACATAAGTAGATAAAACCATAGCACCAAGTAAAGTACCAAATATACCTATCTGAGCAGCAGCACCAAGCAAAGCAGTTTTAGGGTTAGCAATAAGCGGACCAAAATCTGTCATAGCACCAACACCAATAAAGATGAATAGCGGGAATAATCCAGATTCAATACCAAAAGTATATATTTGACCCAAGAACCCACCGCTGCTTATAGTAACAGGAAGCCCATTAATAATTTCTACAACAGGCAAAGCTGCAATATTAGCAACAGGTATATTAGCAAGTATTCCGCCCATACCTATAGGAATAAGAAGAAGCGGTTCAAAACCTTTAGCTATAGCAAGATATACTAAAAGTAAACCTACACAAATCATAATAATATTCTGCCATAGCGGAGCAGTTTTTACTTTAATATCATTAAGTTTTGTTTGATATTTTTCTTGTTTACTTTTTTCAGCTTTCACTTGAGCATCAGCTATTTCTTTTTCGCTTCTAGGGAAAAGTCCGCCAAAAGCAGTATTTCTAGCTAAAGAGATAAGTGATTCTTTTATATCAATAGGTTTATATTCTTCATTTCCTTGTGCTAAAACTACAGATGCCGTCATCAAGACAAGTGTAAATACTAAAAATATTTTTTTCATTCTTTTTCACTCCTTAAAACAAGCATCTATTATCCAACAATAGCTAATTCCTGACCAGCAACTACAGCATCACCCGGTTTAACTTTTAACTCTTTTACAACACCATTTGCAGAAGATTTAATTTCTACTTCCATTTTCATAGCTTCTACAATCAATATAGTTGTTCCATCTTGAACTTGTGTTCCAACAGGAGCAAGTATTTTTAAAACTGTACCAGGCAAACCAGCAGTAACAGGAGTAGCAGAACCACTTGATGAAGCAGCAGAAGAAGAAGATTGAGCAGATATACCATCTTTAATAGTATAATCATAGCTTACACCATCAACTATAGCTTTGCCATTTTCTATTTTTACTCCATAGCTAGAACCGCCAACTGTAACAGTAACTTCATTGCTTGTAGCTTTAACACCATCAGAAGAACCAGCAGCATTCTTTCTAATACCAAGTTTAGCTTCACCTTTAAGGAATTGTATACCTTTTTCTTTACAAGCAGCAGCTATAAATACATTTTCATCAGAAAGGTCAGTGATACCAGCATCTTTTAAAGCCTGTTCAGCAGCTTTTCTTCCTTTTTTAGGGTTTCTATCATCTATATCCATAGCAAGCTCTGTAGTAGGCTCTAAACCTAATTGTTCGCTAGCTATTTTTACTATTTCTGGGTCTGGGGTAGAAGGAGTTCTACCAAAATAACCTAATACCATTTTTCCATAACCATCAGCAATCTTTTTCCAATCGCCTTGCATTACATTGTTAAATGCTTGTTGGAAATAGAATTGTGATACAGGAGTTACAGAAGTACCAAAACCGCCTTTTTTAACTACTTCAGTCATAGCTTTAATAACTTCAGGGAAACGGTTCATTACATTAATATCTCTCATCATCTGAGTATTAGCTGTTAATGCACCACCAGGCATAGGAGCAAATGGAATCATAGGCTCAACAGTTCTACTTTCAGGCGGAAGGAAGTAATCTTTCATACATTCTTTGAATACTTCTTCAGCCTCTCTAATTTTGTCTATATCAATATCAAAATAGAAATCAGTGCCTCTTAAAGCATGCCACATAACTATTAAATCCGTAGAACAAGTACCGCCGGATACAGGAGCTAAAGAAACGTCTATACAATCAGCACCAGCATCTAAAGCAGCTCTATATTGTAAAGCACCAATACCAGCAGTTTCATGGCTGTGCATTTGTATATGTACATCTTTACCTAAAATCTTTCTAGCTTCTTTAATTGTATCATAAACTACTTGAGGAGTAGTAGTACCAGAAGCATCTTTGAAACATACTGAGTCAAAATCTACTTTATCTTTTATTTGAGTTAATACTCTTCCATAGAAAGCAGCATCATGAGCACCTTCACAGCCAGGAGGAAGAGCCATCATAGTAACACATACTTGGTGTTTTAAACCTGCTTCTTTAATACATTGTCCGCTATAAATTAAGTTGTTTACATCGTTTAATGCATCAAAGTTTCTAATAGTTGTAATACCATGTTTTTTGAAAAGCTGAGCATGAAGTTTAATCATATCTCTAGGCTGAGATTCCAAACCAACAACATTAACTCCTCTTGCCAAAGTTTGTAAATTAACATCTGGTCCAACAGTCTTTCTAAAAGTATCCATTACATCAAAAGCATTTTCATTGTTGTAAAAGAATGCACTTTGGAAAGTTGCACCGCCGCCAGATTCAAAATATTTAACACCAGCTTTTACAAATGCTTCTACAGCCGGCATAAAGTCTTTGGATAATACTCTAGCACCGTAAACAGATTGAAATCCGTCCCTAAATGCTGTTACCATAAATTTTACTTCTTTTTTTGCCATATTATTGTCTCCTTATAACTTGTCCATTACTTTTTATTACTATGAGCATGTGCTAAAGCTATCGCAATAGCAACCATTTTGTCATTACTCACAGATTGAACAGGTAATGCAGTTTGTTCTTCTTCTTTTTGAGGCATAATTTTATCTACTTGTGCTATAATAACACTTACTAGCTTCATTACATAAACTAATATTATCAAGAACAACACTACTACGCCCATACCTATAACCATTATTTGTAAGGCTTCTATGATACTTCCGTTCATGAAATCCTCCTAACTTTTATTTTGAAACCATTATACAATATTTTACACATATATACAAGTATATTTATACAAAATAAAACTACATATCACAATATATTTGACTTTTATAATATACTGTATATAATATTAAAAAGCTTATTTGGATTTATATTAATGAATACATCTTCTAAACATATAGCAGTTTTTGATTCTGGATTTGGCGGTATAAGTGTTTTAAAAAAATTATTAGATATGCTTCCCAATGAAAATTATATATATCTTGGAGATAATCATAATATACCTTATGGAGATAAATCTAAAGAAGAAATAACTCAATTATCTATAAAGATATTAGACTTCCTTATAAAGCAAGATTGCAAAATGGCAGTTATTGCTTGTAATACTATCACTGCTTCTTCTTATGATATATTAAAAGAAAAATATAATATACCAATAATAGAAACAATATCTCATGGGGTAGAGGATATTATTGACAATACAAAAAATAATAATATATCCATAATGGCAACAGAGTTTACAGTTCACTCTAATATGTATCATGATAAAATACTTGATTACAATAAAAAAATGAAAGTTACCCAAGTAGCTTGCCAAAAATTATGTCCTATGATAGAAAATAATTGGTATAGTTATGATGATAGATTTAAGGTTTTAGAAGAGTATATAAAAAAAATAGATGATAATTCTGATACTTTGCTTCTTGCTTGTACGCATTATCCTCTTATAATGGATGATATAAAAGCTGTTGTAAATATCAAAAAAACTAATATAAAAAATATAATAGACCCTAGCACAAAAATAGCATTATCTATAAAAAAATATCTTCTTGAGAATAATTTAATTAATAATTCTGGAGGAAGTTTAAAATTTTTTACAACAGGCAGCAAAAAAGATTTTAATGATTTTGTATCTATCTATATAAAAAATAATTATGAGTTAGAAAGAGTGGTATTATAAGAATTATTTATTTTTTTCTAATTTGTTCTTTACAAAATTACTTAAGATATTTAGTTGTTCTGGATTTGTTTTAGAAGCTTCTAAGTTTTGGCTTTCTATCTCTTCATAAACCTCTTTTCTAAATATTTTTACATCTCTTGGAGCATTGATGCCTAATTTTATTTGGTCGCCTCTTATATCAACAAGCATAATTTCTATGTTATCGCCTATAACAATGCTTTGATTGATTTTTCTAGATAGTACAAGCATATATCAACTCTTCTCCTCTTTTTTATTTTCAGCATCGTTTTCTGCAAATATAGAATGTCTGGTATTATATTTATCTCCGATAACAGTGCATTGTCTTGCTTTATGATTCTTTATATTAAAAACTATTGGTGCTATTAAATTTGTACTCATAGCTTTAAAATTATCATTTGGTATTGTTACTATTGTTAATAAATGTATATCTTCTTCTTTTTCAATTTCAAGCAATTTTATATCATTATCATGAACATCAGGTTTATAATCTTTAAATACCAGAAATGGATCTATCAATATAAAACATATATTTTTATCATCTTTAGATTGAAGTATTTTAAAAGTACCTTCTTCGTCCATATTGAGCAAATAAAACTCATCATAATCTTCAAATGCTAATATGCTTCCGTTAAGGTGATATAAATTGTTATCAGAAACTTCTACTTTTCCTAATATTCTAGATTCTATTTCTGGCATTAAATAATTTCCTTTAAGTTTTTATTGTTAAATAGTTATATTATCTCATATAATCTAATAATGTTCTTCCTAATAATTTTCCTGTAGTTTGTAATGTTGCATTATGAGCATATTGCCACATATTGAAATTAACAATCTCTTCAGCATAATCAATATTTTCATTTTTAGCCAAAGCCTCATCTATTGCAAGTTTTTGATCTTCAAAGCTATTGTAACCCATATCAAGTCTTGTTACTTTTGAAGAAGCATTAGCCTGAACAGTTAAAACATTATCTATAGCACTGTCTATATATCCTAAAGCCTCACTTCCTATAGCTCTAACATCGTCATTAAGCATAGCATCTCTTAAATATATTAAACTCTCAAATAAAGATTTACCAGAGATAACAGCACTAGGTTCATAATTATTTTCTGGAATGTTTCCAGCACCTTGTCTTACTAAACCTATGTCTTGTAATACAGTGCCGCCTTTTAAATCTTGTAAAAGTATTTTATGAGGAGTAGATGTTTTTAATTGTATAACTTTAGCACCTCCTCTTAAATCTCCTATAGTAGCACTAACATTTCCATTAGCATCGTTTATTCTTTGAACTATAGCTTCAATATTATCGCCTTGCTTTATGTTTATAACCATATCATCTATCATAATATCTTGATTTTCTGAAGCAACATAATTACCAGCATCAACTGTTGATATTATTTCCATGTTTGTTCCCCAAAAAGCATAGTTTCCCGGAGTGCCTACATTTATATATTGACCATTTTCTATTTCTCTGTTTTGAGCATTAGCATCACCTTCATACATAACTGTTTGAATTATTGAACGGCCTGCTTTTTCATCATGTCCGTATAATGCTCTAAACGGTGCAGTTTTTACACTTGTTCCAGAGAATATAAACTCTCCCTTGCTTTGAGTTTTAGATATGTCATATATTCTTTCTATCATTTCTTCTACTTCCATAGCCATTTTAGCTCTGTCTTCTGCAGAGTAAGTACTGTTTGCACCTTGTACTGCTAAATCTCTTGATCTTGCTAATGCTTGTGTAATAGAACTCATAGAATCATGTGCTACGTTTAATCTTTCTTTACCGTCTACTATGTTGTTTTGATATCTATCTAATGATGATTTTCTTGTTCTGTAATAAATAGAATTGATTGTGGATGTAACATTTTCATGTGCTCTTTGTACTCTTTGACCTGTAGATAGCCTTGTTTGAGATGCTTCCATTTCACTATAATTTTTTTTAATACTGCTTATAGCTCTATTATATTGGGCTTGCTCTGTAACTCTCATATTTTTAACTCCTAATTAAAAAATATATATTATCCCAGTTTGTTTTATCGTCATAATGGAAAATTGTTTTATTATTTTTTTATTTTATTGAAGAAATTTTTATTATTATTTTTGTAAATATATAAACAACTATATTTTGATAGTTCATATATTTTTATAAATCTATTATCATATTTTACCGTTGCAAAAAGTGCAAATATAAAATTAATACAAAATTATAATAATTATATTTTATATATAGTATAAATTATTAAGTTGGTTAAATATAGCCTTTTTGCTTCTTTGTGGCAGCAAAAGAAGTGGTGGTGCGGGGGCTAGTCCCCACAAATCATAAAACTTAAAAAATTTTGTTATATAAGTTTTTTATTCAACTTTTTCCCGTAGCAAAAAGTTTTCGCCCTTCGGGCACGCTTCGCGAAAGTGCAAGTTAAGAAAGTAATACTAATTATTTTACATACTAAATATTAAATCAAAAACAACATAAATATTATTAATCCCAAAAGGTTTTAAGTAATGGCAATAAATGCAATAAAAAGGCTTAAGGGTAATCAATACCGCTTAAGCCTCTAAAACTATTTATAAAAGTAAATCATTTTTGTTTTACAGATAACACATATTTATCGCCATAAGTTCTAGGAGAGTTGTTTGCAATATTTCTTATTAATTTTTGCAAATTAGCTGATACATCTTCTTTAGTTTTACCATCAACAACGTATAAATTATTTTCATCTGCTAAATAATAAGCTTCATATTCAGTATCTCTATCATCATCCATCTCAGTATTTCTAACTATACAAGCATTTCTACTTCTTTCACCAGATAAATTTTCTAAATCTGATGATCCTGATGCTAATGCAATATCTGCAATCCAAGTTAATGCAGAATATTCATCTCTTCCGTCTAATACACCATTTTCATATTCTCTTTCAACTACTTCTGAATTCTCATTAAAGAAAATAAAAGTTTCATTTGTTTCTAATTTACCATCATCATAATCTTCTTCAGATTGATACCAAGTTGTAGAATAAAGTCTTTCTAAAACACTATAAGTTGTTCCAGTACCAGTATCTGTAGTTTCTTTTAATTCAAGAGTTCCAGCTGCTGGAGCAGTTGCCTGAGCTGATACTGAAAGAGAAACACTACTTTGAGTATTAGCTGTACCAGTTTTCTGAGATTTGTTTAAACTAGGTATATTTTTAGTAACTAAACTCTCTGTAGCACCGCCAGCATTATCTTTATTAGCACAAGAAATTGCTGCCATTGATATAATAGATATTATTAATAAAAATTTTTTCATAGGATTTTCTCCCCTTTCATTGTTGTTTATATATATTATAACACAAAAGAATACTATTTGTAAAGTTTATTTTACTATTTTTTATAAAAAATTAATGTTTTTTTACTAATTTTTTATAAATTTTCTCTTTTTTTACTATATTTTTATATTTTTTACTTATATTTACTTTTTAGAGTAATCATCAAACATAAAAAAGCCTGTATTAAAAATACAGGCTTAATAATATAATTTTTATTTATTTGTTTTCGGTATATGCAGGCACTACTGCCAAATCGCTTACCTTAGCACCGTCAGAAATATTAACTATTTTTACACCCTTAGCGTTTCTTCCTAACTCTGGTATAGAATCAGCCTTTATCTTTATAGTCATGTCATCTGTAGTAACAACCATTATCTCATCTTTGTCGCCTACAGTTTTTACGCTGACTACATTTCCTGTTTTGTTGTCTGGCTTAATATAAATCTGTCCTTTACCGCCTCTTCCTTTAGCATTAAACTGCTTAGAAGAAAGTCTTTTGCCTATGCCGTTTTCTGTAATCACTATTAATGATTCACCTTTATGTATGCCGTTTCCAGATACACAAACATCATTGTCGTCTAAACTAATACCCTTAACTCCGGAAGCAGCACGTCCCATATTTCTCACTTTCTGTTCATTTATCCTCAAAGCAAGCCCAGAAGCAGTAGTCATAATAAAGTCATCGCCGCTTTCAACAGCAGATACCCCTATAAGCTCATCATTATTCTCTAATGTTAAAGCAAGTATACCCCTCTTCTTAGCATTCTCCAAATGTTTAAGCTCCATCTTCTTAATAGTACCCATCTTAGTAACCATTATAATTGATTGTTTAGGGTTAAACTCAGATACTGTAAAGTAGCTTGTAATCTTTTCATCTGGTGCCAAATTGAGTATAAACTTTATGCTCTTACCCTGTGAAGTTTTTGTGAGAGCAGGAATCTCATGCACCTTCATCCAGAAAGCCTTACCTCTGTCTGTGAATATAAATAAATAATCTTTGGTAGAAGCAACGAATAAATGTTCTATATAATGTTCGCCTTGAGATTTACCGCCCTGTACTCCTACTCCGCCTCTTCCTTGCGTACGATAGCTTGAAGCAGGTACTCTTTTAATAAAGCCTTGAGTAGTGATAGATACTGCCACATCTTCATCATGAATCAAATCTTCTTCATCAATTTCAGTATCATTAGTTTTGCCTATTATCTCGCTTCTTCTGTCATCTCCGTATTTTTCTGCTATGTTTTTAAGTTCATCTTTAATAACAGCAAGTATTTTTTCCGGATGAGCAAGCAAGTCTTCACAATAAGCAATAAACTCTCTTAACTGTTGTAATTCTTGTTCTATTTTGAGTTTTTCTAAAGCAGTTAAACGTTTAAGAGGCATATCGAGTATAGCTTGAGCCTGTTTTTCTGATAGCTTAAACTTACTCATTAAAGTGTTTCTTGCAGCTTCTGTGTTTTCGCTCTGCCTAATAATTCTTATAACCTCTTCAATATTAGCCTGAGCTATTAATAACCCTTCTAATATATGTGCCTTCGCTTTAGCTTGATTTAAATCATATTCTGTTCTTTTTGTTATTACTTCAACTCTATGATCAACAAAATATTTTATAAGCTCTTTTAAGTTTAATACTTTAGGCTCGCCATTAACCAAAGCAAGGTTTATAATACCAAAAGTAATTTCTAAATCTGTATGCTTCCAAAGCTGATTTAATACTATCTGAGTAGCAACACCCTTTTTAAGCTCTATTATAAGCCTAATTCCAGATCTATTGCTTGATTCATCTCTAATATCAGCAACTCCCTCAATTTTGCCTTGTTTTACTAATTCAGCAATCTTCTCATGCAAAGTGGTCTTTACAACACCATAAGGAAGCTCTTTTACAACAATAGCCTCTCTGTCTTTTTTTGTCTCTTCTATTTCAAGCCTTGCTCTTAATTTTATTCTTCCTTTACCAGTAGTATAAGCCTCTTTAATGCCCTCTTTGCCGTATATAATTCCAGCAGTAGGGAAGTCAGGACCTTGTATATAACGCATCAAATCTTTAATTTCAGCGTCTTGATGGTCTATATAGTAAATAACAGCATTAACAACCTCTTTCAAGTTATGAGGAGGCATATTAGTAGCCATACCAATAGCAATACCCATACTACCATTAACTAAAAGCTGAGGCACTGTTGCAGGAAGCACAGAAGGCTCTGTTCTAGAATCATCAAAGTTTGGTACAAATTTAACAGTTTCTTTTTCTATGTCGTTTAGCATCTCTTCTGCGAATTTAGTCATTCTCGCTTCAGTATAACGCATAGCAGCAGGAGGGTCATCGTCCACAGAACCAAAGTTACCTTGTCCGTCTACAAGCAAATAACGCATAGAAAAATCTTGTGCCATTCTCACCATAGTGCCATAAACAGCAGCATCTCCGTGAGGGTGATAACGTGCCAACACTTCACCCACGGTAGCAGCAGATTTCTTATATGGTTTATCATGTGTTAAATTAGCATCATACATTGCATAAAGTATTCTTCTATGCACAGGCTTAAGTCCATCTCTTACATCAGGCAAAGCCCTTGACACTATAACACTCATAGCGTAATTTAAATAAGACTCTTTTAATTCATTTTCTATAGAAATATGATCAACTCTTTTTAAAATATCTTTTGTTAGTGTAGAATATTTTCTCTCTTCACTATTCTCATTATTCTTTTTTAAAGCCATAGATTTTTATCCTTATAGAAATATATTCAAATAATTATAACATTTACTGTAAAATTATCAATATAAAAATATAGTAAAGATTAAATGAAAAATAAAATATATATAATCAGCCGCACGTTAAACTAATCAAATATTAGAGAAAAAATGTGTGATAAAAAATGTTATATTTGTGTAAATACGCTCACCGTGCGGGGGAGGTGTTTTTTAATAAATTTATAGTTTTGTAAATTAAATAGGGTAGCTGAAACAATAAAAAAACTAGTATAGCAAAATATATTTAAGTATATAAGTTTAAATAACAGTTTTTTTATATACTATATATTAAATTTATTGTATATTTTACCGTAAATATTTATAGTGTATATAATATTGTTTTTAAATCGATTTTTAACTTGATATTTAACATAATTAGGTATAAAATAAGATTTAGAAAATTAGAGGTATAATTTTATGTCATTTGTTCACTTGCATGTACATACTCAGTATTCTATACTTGACGGAGCTGCTCGTATTAAATCATTATATTCTAAAAAGGATAAAACTAAAAGGCTTATACCCGGTTTAATAGATAGGGCAAAAGAATTAGATATGCCTGCTATAGCTATGACAGACCATGGTAATATGTTTGGAGCTATGGAGTTTTTTTCTGAGGCTAAAGATAAAGGAATTATACCTATAATAGGATGCGAAGTATATGTTGCTCCAAAAACAAGATTTGACAAAAAATTAGATAACTCTGAAGAAAAAAGTGCTATGCATTTAGTGCTTCTTGCTAAGGATAAAGAGGGTTATAACAATTTATGCAAATTAGTAACTTTTGGATATACTGAAGGTTTTTATTATAGACCAAGAGTTGATCATGAATTAATAGAAAAATACAATAAAGGCTTAATTTGTTTGTCTGCTTGTATGGGCGGAGAGATTCCTATTGCTATAAGAAAAAAAGATTATAAACAAGCTTCAAAATTAGCTGAATATTATAAATCTATATTTGGAGAAGATTTTTATATAGAATTACAAGATCATGGTTTAGCAGAAGAGAAAACATTAAATAGTGCATTATATAAATTAGCAAATCATCATAATATAGAATTAGTAGTTACAAATGATGTTCATTACGTATCTAAAGAAGATGCTAAGGCTCATGAAATACTTTTAGCAATACAAACTAAAGCTACTTTAGACATGCCAAGAAGATATAAGTTTCCAAGTAACGAGTTTCATTTAAAAACAGAAGAAGAAATGAAAAAATCTTTTGCAAAACTTCCAAAAGCTTTTGAAAACACAGTAAAAATTGCAGAGCAATGCAAAGATTTAAATATAATGACAAAAACTTATTATATGCCAAATTATGAGCTTCCTAATGGAGAAACAGAAACTACAGCATTAAGAAAAATGTGTATAGATGGTCTTAATAAGTATTATAATAACAATATACCAAAAGAGGCTATGGACAGACTTGAGATGGAGCTTGGTGTTATAGCTAAGATGGGTTTTGAAGGATATTTTTTAGTAGTTCAAGACTTTATTAACTATGCAAGAAATAATGATGTTGCGGTAGGACCTGGTCGTGGAAGTGCGGCAGGTTCAATAGTTGCATTTGCTACAGGGATTACTAAAGTTAATCCGCTTGATTATAATTTGCTTTTTGAGAGATTTTTAAATCCAGAAAGAAAAAGCATGCCTGATATAGACGTTGACTTTCAAGATGATAAAAGAGAAGTTGTCATAGATTATGTAACAAAAAAATATGGTAAGGATAATGTTTCTCAAATAGCTACTTTTGGAGCTTTGGGTGGACGTTCTGTTATAAGAGATGTATGCCGCGTAATGGGTATAGATTTAGCTACTGCTGATAGACTTGCTAAAGGTATACCTAATGATATAAAGAGAGTTGTAGATATATATGATCATCCTGATTGTGCTGCTTTAGTGAAAGAAATAGAAGGAAACAGAGAATTAAAGAATATGTATGAAATATCTATGAGGCTTGATGGATTAGTTCGCAATGTTGGGCTCCATGCTGCGGGTGTTATTATATCTTCTCATCCTATAGCTGATTTAGCACCAGTTTATCAGGACTCAAAAACAGGTACTAGAGCTTGTCAATATGAGATGACTTATGTTGAAAGTGCTGGTCTTATAAAGATGGACTTTTTGGGTATTAAAAACTTAAGACTCATAAAAGATGCTATAAAAGATATAAAAGAGAGATATGGCGTTGAAATAGATATAGACAAACTTCCTTTAGATGATGAAGCTGTTTATGATATATTTAGAAAAGCTGATACAGGAGGAGTTTTTCAGTTTGAAAGTCCAGGTATGCGTCAGATGCTTATAAATATTCAGCCTACGGGGTTTGATGACTTAGTATCAAGTGTGGCATTATATCGTCCTGGTCCTTTAAACTCTGGAATGGATAAAGATTATGCAGACAGAAAAAACAAAAGAAAAGAGATAGTATACAAACACCCAGATTTAGAGCCTATACTTAAAGAAAGTCAGGGCGTACTCATATATCAAGAGCAGATTATGGCTATAAGCAGAGTTATAGGAGGTTTTACTGCTGCTGAAGCTGATGATTTAAGAAAGGCTATGGGTAAAAAAATAGCAGATAAAATGAACTCTATGGAAGAGAAATTCATTAAAGGCGGACTTGAAAGAGGATATGATGAAGAATTGTTAAATTATCTTTTTGATACAATGAAAGGTTTTGCTGAGTATGGTTTTAATAAATCTCACTCTGTTTGTTATGCTTTAATAGCTTATCAGGAAGCTTATATTAAAGCTCATTACCCAATGGAATATTATGTAGCTTTGCTTAATACTGTGATAGCTGATACTGATAAGATAGCATTATATTTAAACGAAATCAAACAAAAAAATATAGAGGTCGTTACTGCTAGTGTTTTTGAAAGTGATGCTTTATTCTCTCAAAAAAATGGAAAGATAGTTTATGCTTTACATGCTGTTAAAGGTGTAGGTCTTCAGGCTGCTTTAGCTATACAGGAAGAGAGAGAAAATAATGGACAATTTAAAAATTTAGAAGATTTTGTAAAACGTGTAGATGTTCATTTGGTTAATAGAAAAGTATATGAAACACTCATAAAATGCGGAGCCTTCTCTGAGTTCGGACATACTGAAAGTGCATTACTTGCTTCGCTTGATGCAATACTTGCTCATGCTTCTAATTATCAAAAAGAAACATTATCAGGACAAACTATGCTTTTTGATTCTATGTCTGAAGATGACACAGGAAGTGCTTCTTTGGTGATAGAAAAGCAAGTTGAATATGCTAATAATATTTTAATGGAAAATGAAAAAGAAGTTTTAGGTTTTTCTTTGAGATATCATCCTTTTGCAAGATATATTACAAAGATTGATTATAAGTATTTTAATAATTTACTTGAATTAGAAGAACTTGAAGATAAATATGAGTTTTCTATACCAGCAATTTTGATGAATATATCAGAGGGTACTACAAAGAAAAATAGCCCTATGCTTATATTAAAAGTTATGGATTTGTTTACAGAGAATACTTTTTATATTACTACAAAAGTAGATAAGTATAGAGATTTACTTGATGAAAATATGGGCATACTTATAAGAGGTAAAAGAGATAAAAATAAGTTTTCTGGCAAGATATATAATAACATATTAGAGATAGAAGATTTAGATAGTGTTCTTAATGATAAAAAGAATGTTTTAAAAGAAGTAAAAAGGGAAATAAAAAGAGGAGACAATGCAGAAACTTTAGTAACAGAAAATAAAATACCTAAACCGTCTAATGAAAATACTAAAGCTTCCCCTATAATAAAAAAAGAAAATAATAACAATATTATAAAAAATACTAATACAGGCAAAAAACAATTAGCACTTTATGTTAATAAAAATATATTTGATGATATGGATTTATTATGCTTGCAAAATGCTATATCATCAAACCCAGGTGATTATACTATTTTCTTAAAACTAAAATCAGAAAGCGGTACTGAAGTATTTAAGATAGGTGAAAACTACAAAGTTGATCCTAATCAGAAATTTTTAAATGAAACTAAAAGTGCTTTAAGGTCTCTAATAGAAATAGAATATGCATGACTCTTTTTATATGTAATTTTATTCAGTTTTTTTAATTGACTAAACAAAATTTTTATTATATAATTGCGTATCTTTAATAATTGTATTATTAATTTTGGGGTATACTTTATGCTTGATTATGTTTTAAAGAGATTGTTTATATCAATTTTAACTTTGTTTATTATAGTAACTATCACTTTTTTCTTAATGCATACGGTACCGGGGGGACCATTTGTTGGAGAGAAGCCGCTTAGTAAAGTTGCTTTAGAGAATTTAAATAAAAAATATGGTTTAGATAAACCTCTCGTAGTTCAATATGCAAACTATCTAAAAAATGCAATTAGAGGAGATTTAGGTACTTCCCTTACTAAAATAGGTCAATCTGTATCAGGTACTATAGTAAGGGCTTTTCCTGTATCTTTTAGACTTGGAATATTTAGTATGTTTATATCTACTACTATAGGAGTTTTATTTGGTATAATTGCTGCTCTTAGACAAGGTAAAGTAATAGACAGGGCTGTTATGGTTGCGGCTACTTTAGGTATAGCAGTACCTAGTTTTGTTGTTGCTACTGTTTCTATAATTATTTTTTCTGTTAAATTAAAAATACTTCCTGCTTATGGGTTTGATTCTTTTAGACAGTATTTAATGCCTGGTTTTGCTTTATCTTTTAGTTCGCTTAGTTTTATGGCTAGACTTATGAGAAGTTCTATGCTTGATGTTATTCACCAAGATTATATTAAAACAGCTAGGGCAAAGGGGATATCAAGAAGCATCATTATATTTAAGCATGCTTTAAGAAATGCTATTATACCGATTGTTACATATATAGGACCACTTGCTGCGGCTATACTTACAGGTTCTTTTGTTGTAGAGAAAATTTTTAATATACCTGGGCTTGGAAGATATTTTGTTGAAAGCATAACACAAAGAGATTATCCTACAATATTAGGAGTTACTATATTTTATGGTGCTTTTTTAATAGCAATGAATTTTTTAGTTGATTTATCTTATGGTATTATAGACCCTAGAATAAAGATTCAAGATTAATAAAAGGAATAATAAATGGAAAATAGTTTAGATAAATCATTATTTGTAAAGGCAAGCGAAGAAGAAAAGGCTTCTGCAGAGGTAAAGAGAGAGAGTGTAACTTATTGGCAGGATGCGTATAGAAGATTCAAAAAAAATAAAGTGGCTTTAGTTTCTATTATAATAATAGGTATTATAGCACTTCTTGCTATATTTATACCTATGATATCAGAATATGAATATGCTCAAATAAACAGAGGGGTAGAAAATAGTTTGCCTACATTAGAACACCCTTTTGGTACAGATACTTTAGGGAGGGACTTACTTGTGCGTTGTATGATAGGGGCTAGAATATCTCTTTTAATAGGTATAGTGTCTGCTACTTTGGTTGTAATAATAGGTATAGTTTATGGTTCTATATCTGGATATTTTGGTGGCATGCTTGATAATATCATGATGCGTATAGTAGATATTATCAGTGCTGTGCCTACACTTTTGATTGTTGTATTA
Source organism: Brachyspira pilosicoli (assembly GCF_008016535.1). Lineage (GTDB taxonomy): Bacteria > Spirochaetota > Brachyspiria > Brachyspirales > Brachyspiraceae > Brachyspira > Brachyspira pilosicoli_A. Next base: position 24,944 of record NZ_SAXY01000012.1, on the reverse strand, counting down.
TTATCTGTAGTTCTTAAAGCTCCTATGGATAAGTTATTTTTACAAAGCGAATCTTTGAGAGGAATCGGACTTTTAGGTCCCGGACTTTTTAGTATATTTATAGTTATATCTTTGCTTTATTGGACTAATATGGCTAGAATGACTAGGGGACAGATTTTAGCATTAAAAAATCAGGAGTTTGTAACTGCTGCGAGGGCTTTAGGTACTTCACATGGCAGAATAATTTTTAAGCACTTAATACCTAATGCTATGGGTGCAATAATAGTATCAGCTATGGTTCAGATACCTAATGCGATATTTGTTGAGGCTTTTTTAAGTTTCTTAGGTTTGGGTGTAAGTGCTCCTATGGTTTCACTTGGCTCTTTAACTTCAAATGCTGTTAGCGGGGTTTATTCTTATCCTTATCAGTTGCTTTTCCCTGCTGCTTTAATAAGTGTGATAATACTTTGTTTTAATTTGGTGGGTGACGGACTTAGAGATGCTTTGGATCCTAGAATGAAAAACAGATAAAAAGCTATAAAGGTGGTATTTAATGGAAAGTTTACTAGAAGTTAAAAATTTAAGCGTATCTTTTTTTACACCGCTTGGAGAGGTTAAGGCTGTTAATAATATTTCTTATAAATTAGATAAATCTAAAGTGTTAGGAATAGTTGGGGAGTCTGGAAGCGGTAAAAGTGTATCAGCTTATTCTATTATGGGGCTTATAGAAGAGCCCGGTAAAATTATTAATGGAGAGATACTTTTTGAAGGTACTGATTTAATAAAGCTTTCTGAACATGAAAAAAAGAAAATAAGGGGCGATTCTATATCAATGATTTTCCAAGACCCCATGACATGTTTAAATCCAGTATATACTATAGGCAATCAGCTTATGGAGGCTTTAACTACTCATAAAAAAATAAGTACAACAGATGCAGTAGAAAGAATTGTAGAGCTTTTAACATTAGTTGGTATTAATGAGCCAAGAAGAAGAATAAAACAATATCCGCATGAGCTTTCAGGCGGTATGCGTCAGCGTATAATGATAGCTATGGCTCTTGCAGGAGATCCTAAAATACTTATTGCTGATGAGCCTACAACTGCATTAGATGTTACAATACAGGCACAGATACTCGAGCTTATAAAAGATATACAGAAAAAAATACATATGGCTGTTATACTCATTACGCATGACTTTGGAATTGTTGCTGATATGGCTGATGATATTATAGTTATGTACGGCGGCAGTATAGTAGAGAGGGGTACTGTATTTGATATATTTGAAAGACCTAAACACCCTTATACTTTAGGGCTTCTAAAATCTTTGCCTCGTATTGATATTAAGCAAGACAGACTTATACCTATAGAAGGAACTCCTATAGATTTACTTAATATGAAGGCAGGCTGTCCTTTTAGCACAAGATGCGAAGAATGTATGAAGGTTTGTATAGATAATAAACCTCCTAGAACCGAGTTTGAGAAAGGGCATTTTTCTGCTTGCTGGCTTCATCAAATGCCTAATTAAAATACTAATTAAAAAAAGAGAGTAGTTTATTATGACACCTTTAATAGAAATACAAGACTTAAAACAACATTTTAAAATAAAGGGCGGTTTGTTTGGAAGAAATATACAAACTGTGAAAGCCGTTGATGGAGTATCTTTTACCATAAATAAAGGAGAAACTTTTGGACTTGTGGGAGAATCTGGAAGCGGTAAAACTACACTTGGAAGAACTTTACTTCATCTATATAAACCTACAGGCGGTAAAATATTTTTTAATGGCGAAGAAGTTAATGAAAATAATTATAGGCAGTATGCTAAAAGAATGCAAATTATTTTCCAAGACCCTTATGCTTCACTTAATCCTCGTATGACTGTTGAAGATATAATAGGGGAGGCTCTTGATGTACATAAACTTTATTCTACAAAGGCAGAGAGAAGAGAGAAAGTAATAAATCTCCTTAAACTTGTTGGGCTTAATGCTGAACAGGCACAGAGATATCCGCATGAGTTTTCTGGCGGGCAAAGACAACGTATAGGTATAGCTCGTGCTTTGGCTGTTGATCCAGAGTTTATAGTTTGCGATGAACCAGTATCTGCTTTAGATGTTTCTATTCAGGCTCAGATTATAAATATGCTTTATGATATGCAGCAGGATATGAAGCTTACTTACTTATTTATTGCTCATGATTTAGCAGTAGTTCGTCAAATATCCAAAAGAATAGCTGTTATGTATTTGGGTAATATTGTTGAGCTTACAGACAGTGAATCATTATATACAAAATCGCTTCACCCTTATACTCAGTCTTTAATTTCTGCTATACCTATATCAGAGCCTTCAGTGGCAAAAAACAAACAACGTATAATACTTTCTGGGGAAATACCTTCTCCAATCAATCCTCCATCAGGCTGCAAGTTTAGAACAAGATGTCCTAAGGCAGAGGCTATTTGTGCTGAGAAAGTGCCTGAGTTTAGAGAGATTGAAAATGGTCATTATTGTGCTTGCCATTTAGTTTAAATTATAAGAGCTTTCATGAAAAAAATACTAATTTTATCTATTGTAGTATCATTTATATCTACGATATTTATACATTTTTATGCTTTTAATAGAACTGCTATTTATATAGACCCAATATATCATTTATATGATATGAAACAATATTATGAGACAAAGACTATACCTGTTGTAGGTAATAGACTTATGAATCCTCAATCTGTTAGTGATAATACTACTTATGCCAGAATACCGGGGGGATTTTATTATATACTATATTTATTATGTTATACTTTGGGTGGGGCATCTATTGTTGGTGCTAGAATTATTTACATAATAATTTGTGCTTTAATATTAATATTATTTTTATTTTGGATATATAAAAGATTTTCGCTTTATATTTGTGCGGTTTTATCGGCATTAATTCTTACAAATGGTTATGTTATATTTTCTTCTAATGATTTTTGGAATCCTAATATACCATTAATGCTTTCTTTTATATTACTGATAGTTTTTTCAGAGTATGTTTCAAATAATGATGAAAAGTTAGCTTTTATATCTGCAATGTTTATTTTCCCAATAGAGGCTTTAATGGCTCAAGGACATATAGCAGTATTTTTCTCGGTTGTTCCTACTACTATTGTTTATCTTATAATTAGATATAAAAGAACGTTTAAATATATTAAGGCTCATTTGCTTGGAGTATTTATTGCATTTTTAACATATTTGCCTTATTTAGTTTCAGAGATAAAAAATGGTTTCTTTAATATGAATTTAATGCTTAATATGCAAAGATCTTCTTATTTTAAAGGACTTCCACAAGTTTATTCAATATTTATTTTTCCTACTAATGAAATTTCTGTTTTATATGGTACTAATTCAACACCAGTAAAATATTTTTGGTTTACTGAAAATACTTTTTTTATTGGTATGGTATTTTTAGCAATTACAGCAGTTATTTCTTTATCAGCATTTATATATTCTATAATATTTCTTATTAAGTCGAAAAAAATGGAGTTTAAAAATACAGCCAAGATTATTGAAAAAGAAGGTTTTATATTTTATTTATTATTTATACCAGTTACTTGTTTGACATTTGTGGCATTTAAATCAGTGCCTGGTACATTTAGATATTTATATGGTATATTTGCTTTTTCTTTTATAACTATAATAATATTATTTAATGAATTATTAAATAATAAAAATAAATTATTATTGATTTCTATAATACTTCTTACATTAAATAGTATCAATATGGGTTTTTTACATATGACAAGATATTATAATTTATTTGAAGCTCCATATACAGAAACAAGATTTAGAAGTATATTAACTGCTATATCCAAAGATGCTGGAGGAAAACCATTTAAAATACTACCATATGATGAAAATTATTTTGATAATATGCGGTTAGCTTATTTTCCAAATTTGGATTGGAGTAGAGATGATAATTCAAAATTAACTTACTTTATATATTATGAAATAGATAATGTGAGGCTAAAAACTACAGGCAAATCAAAACCTTATGATGATATATTAAATAATTTACCTAATGATGCTAAACTCATTGTAGGCAATGACAAATTAAAAGTTTATAGATATATAGAAAAATAGTTTTATAATATTAATGTTTCTATAAACTGCTTTGCCGCTCTTGGGCTTCTTCCAGCACTTCTTATAGCATAGCTTTCAGCTTGTTTTATAAGCTCTTCTTTATCTATTTGTATATTATTGTCTTTGGCATACGATAATACTATATCTATAAATAAATCCCTATCTGGTCTTTGGAAGGTTATAACTATACCAAATCTATTTGTTAAACTCATTATCTGCTGAATGGTGTCTTCCAAATGTATATCATCGCCTGTTCTGTCATTAAAGTTTTCTTTTATTAAATGCCTGTAATTTGAAGTAACATAGACTACTATATTCTGCGGAAAAGAGTTTACTCCGCCTTCAAGTACAGCTTTTAAATATGAGAAACTATCATCATTTGAAGAAAAAGTTAAATCATCTATGAATATTATAAATTTAAGAGGACTTAAACTCAATTTTTGTATTATATCTGTGATAAATGATAATTGAGTTTTTTTAACTTCAATAAGCCTTAAACCTTCATCTCTAAACATATTTGCAACTGCTTTTATAGTGCTGCTTTTACCAGTACCAGCATCTCCATAAAGAAGTATGTTATTTGCCTTCTTGCCTTCTAATAAGACTCTAGTATTTTGTATTACTTTCTCTCTTTCTCTATCATAGCCATATAGTTGTTTGATATTTTGATTGTCTTGATGTTCTGCTTTTATTATATTGTTTCTTTCATCAAGTGTGAACATATTGCTATTATAAAATATGCCGTATCCTTTTTTGTTAATTTCTTTTATATGAGTAGAATATATATTATAAAAATCAATTTTTTTTGTTTCTAACTCTGCTAAATTATTATAAATATCAGAAAAATTAATTTCAGATAAATAACTAAAAAAATCTAATTCTTCTTTTAAAGCATTTTCTATATTTTTATTTATATTTTGTTTTAATAAAATCTTTTTTATATATATGTTATCATCTCTAAATATATATTCTAATAAATAGTCCCCTATATTATCATTGTTATTATAAAGTTCATTTAAAAAATCATAATACAAATATGTTGTTTCTGTATAATCATTAGAATTATATTTTAATAACTTTATTAATTTTTTTATAGTTTTTGTTTTCAATATTTCTCTAAATATTATTAATTTTGAAAACCCAATTATTATTTTTTCTTTCATAATTTGCTCACATATGTTTTATAGTTTCTATTAATTTTAAAGTTTCTTTTCTTGTTTCATTGTCAATTTTTATAATATTTTCTACAGTAAGCGGTATGTGATCAACATTTATTTTTACCATTCTTTCTACTATATCAAATATTTCTGTAAATCTTATTTTTCTCTCCAAAAAAGAATACACGCATACTTCATTAGCAGCGTTTAATATGCAAGGATATAAGCCTCCTTTTTTACCGCACTCATATGCAAGTTTAAGCATAATAAATTTATTAAAATCCATCTTATAAAAATTAATCTCGCTATGTTCATAAAGTTTTAATTTTTCAAAAGGTGTATTTTTTACTTCTGGGTAGGTGAGGGCATGTTGTATGGGAAGACGCATATCATTTTTACCAATCTGAGCATAAATCTCTCCATCTACAAACTCAACCATAGAATGTATCAAACTTTGAGGGTGTATTATAGTTTCTATTTTCTCATAATCTAAATTAAATAAATGATGGGCTTCTATTACTTCAAAACCCTTATTCATCATAGTGGCACTATCTATTGTAATTTTTCCGCCCATATTCCAAGTTGGGTGTTTTAATGCCATTTCTACTGTAACATTTTTTAACTCTTCTTTTGGAGTTCTAAAGAAAGGTCCTCCAGATGCTGTTATTATTACTTTGGATATTGGTACATTTTTAAAATGATTTAATATTTGAAAGATTGCAGAATGTTCGCTGTCTATAGGTACTAATTTAGCATTATGTTTTTTTAATAAATCATTAATTATATCTCCCCCTACAACTAATGTTTCTTTATTTGCTAATGCTACAACTTTAGATTTTTTTATTGCTTCTATTGTTGGAAGAAAACCAGAATATCCTACTAAAGCATTTACTAGTATATCAAAATCAATATCTTTTACGAAATCAGCTATGCTTCCTTCATGAATGTTAACATTGATATTAAATTTTTTGAAATTCTCTAATGCTTCCTGAGAAGATATATGCACATATTTTGGCTTGAATTTTATACATTCTTCTTTTAAAACATCAATTTTTGTATTTGTAGTAATTCCTACTATTTCAAAGTCATTATAAAAATGTTCTATTACCGAGCAAGTATTTACTCCTATAGAACCTGTAGCACCAAGTATAAGAACTCTTTTTTTCATTGATTTTATTATTCCTTTATTAGATTATTTTTTATAAGAAACTCTCTAGCAACTATTCTAGGGTCTTTTTGTAACTCATCTACTTGATAGTTTAATTCTATCATAATATTTTCATTTAATAATACGCCCAATCTATTTAATAACCCTCTTAATTCTTTATATTTTTTTAATGTGCTTTCACGCATTAATGGTACAGGATAATATGGCGGGAATAAGTTTTTATCATCTTTTAATGTAACAAGAGAAAACTTTTTAAGTAATCCGTCAGTAGAGAATGCAGTTATTATATCTACTTCTTTATTATTAATGGCTATGTATCTAGGAGCATCATCTATTGCTGTATATGATTTAAAGTTTAATGAATAAAGATTAGTAAGGCCTATAATTCCGTCTTTTCTATTCATAAACTCTATAGTACCGCAAAAATTTAATCTGTTATCAGCTATTCTTAAGTCACTTATATTTTTGAGATTATACCTTTTTTTTGTATCTTCTCTTATGGCAAGCACATAAGTATTATTGAAATAAAAAGGCTCTAATACTTCTATTTTATTCTTCTCTTTTAATTCTTTTTTTACAGTATCATAAACAAATTGAACATCATTTGTTGGAGTATATTTAAGCACACTAGAATACATAGTTCCAGTATAATCTACATATAAATCTATATCTCCTCTTTCTAATGCCCCAAATACTATCTGTGTTCCTCCTAAAGCTAATTTTCGGTTAACTTTTATATCGGTATTACTTTCTATTAAATCAGATATCATATTGCCCAAAATAAGCTGTTCTGTAAACATTAATGAACCTACAGTTATAGTTTTGATATTTTTTTTGTTATTATTTATTATCTGTAATGATGCAATTAATATTATTACAAGAACGACAGTATATATTATTTTTTTCTCTTTTTTTCTTTGTAAATATATTTCTCTTGTATTGATTAAAGTATTAGTTTGCAAGCTAATAGGTGTTACTAATCTCTCTATAATAGAAAATATATAATCTACAAATAAAGCTAATAAACATGCAGGAATAGCTCCGGCAAGTATTTGAAAATTGTTTATAGTTCTTATTCCAGAAAATACCAAATAACCTAAACCTCCAGCACCGATATATGCCGCTATAGTCATTAGTCCGACAGCAGTAACAGCTGATACTCTTATACCTGCCATTATTACAGGAAGTGATAAAGGTATTTGTATTTTAAATAGTCTTTGCATTTTTGTGAGTCCAATTCCTTTAGCAGCTTCCATTATTTGCGGGCTTATGTTTGAAAGGCCAGTGTATGTATTTTTTATTATAGGCAGAAGTGAATAGAGTATTACCATAGCTATAGCAGGGGCAGAACCTATACCTAACAATGGTATAGCTATTCCTAATAATGCCATGCTAGGTATAGCTTGAACTATATTAGCAAAACCTAAAATTGGCTTGTTTAACTTTTGCACATATTTAACTAATATTCCTAATGGTACCCCTAAAACTATTGCAAGTAATACAGAAAATACAGTTAATCTAATATGCTGTATTAGTAAAGTTAATATTTCATTTCTTTGTTCTAGTATGTAATTTAAAAATTCAAATACTATTTTCAATATTATACCTCACTTTTTTCTTTATCATAAAGGAACTTTTTGTTTAAAATATAAACTAATTCATCTTTAGTGATTATCCCTATTACTTTATTTTTATCATCTATTACATATAAACTCTCTTTTTTAGTTTCATCAAATATTTGTAATATTGTTGATATATTTTCTTCTTCTTTAATTTTTATAGAATCTCTATATTTATAAGCATTAGTGATATGTTTAAATATTTTAGTTATATTACTATCATTATCTTTTATATTATCTTCTATAGCAAGCATTATATTTTTAGCTCTTATATATTCAGGATTATCCCAAATCTTGTTTTTACCAACAAAAGATTCTACATATTCATTTGCAGGTTCTTTTAATATTTTTTCAGGTATATCATATTGTAATATTTCACCATCTTTCATTAAGCATATTTTATCTGATAATTTTATAGCTTCATCCATATCATGTGTAACAAATACTATAGTTTTTTTTAGTTTAGATTGCATATTCAAAAGTTCATTTTGTAAATCATTTCTTGTAATAGGATCTAAAGCACTAAAAGGTTCATCCATAAGTATAATATCTGGATTATTTGCAAATGCCCTAGCAACTCCAACTCTTTGCTGTTGTCCGCCGCTTAATTCATAAGGATATCTATCTAAATACTCTTCAGGATTTAATGAAACCATCTCCATTAATTCTAAAGTTTTTTTGTATATATCATCTGTTTTTATTTTTTCAATTTTTGGTATGATTTCTATGTTTTCTTTTATAGTCATATGAGGAAATAAGCCTGTTTGTTGTATAACATAACCTATATTTCTTCTAAGTTTTATTGGATCTTTATCGTATATGTTTTCGTTATTTATATATATCTTACCGCTTGTAGGTTTTATTAATCTATTTATCATTTTTAGGAGAGTAGTTTTGCCGCAGCCGCTTGAACCTATTATTGATACAAATTCGCCTTGTTCTATGTTTAAAGAAACAGATTTTAAAACTATATTGTTTTTATATTTTTTAGTGATATTCTCTATATTTATCATAGCTACCCCAAAAAATAATTCTGCATTATAAACAATATAATAATATAATATTTTGTTATTATTTCAAGTGTTTTATAATTAAATGGCTATTGGCAGTATATACTAAAAATTCTTAAGTTTGTCAATTTTTTTTGTTGTTCTTTTTCCCGCCGCAAAAAGAACCAAAAAGTGCAAATATAAAATTAGTATTAAATCATACTAATAATCCTTAAAATATAGGATAAAATATATATTTTAACTAAAAAATAGCCTTTTTGCTTCTTTGTGGCAACAAAAGAAGTGGGGTCTGGGGCAAAGCCCCAGATATAAAACAAAATACAATTTTAATTTTTGACAAATTATAATTGTTTAGGTATAATAACCATTTAATTATCTTTATAGATTTATTTTAAATTATTTCTCCGTCTATGGATATAGTATATTCTTTGATGATGATATTTTTATTTGCTTTTTTAAGAGCCGCTTCCACTATCATTTCAACACCTCCGCAGCAAGGCACTTCCATACGTACTATTGTAATAGATTTTATATTTTTTGTTTTAAATATATTAGCAAGTTTTTCTATATATGAATCTATGTCGCTGTCAAGTTTAGGACATAACATCATAAGCACTTTGCCTTTTAAGAATTTTGAATGGAAATTCGCATAAGTAAAAGGAACACAATCTGCACTAATAAGCAAATCTATATCATTAAGATAGGAAGCATTTGGATTCATAAGTTTTAATTGTATAGGCCAATTTCTTAACTCGGAATACATTTCTATATTGTTGTTGGATGTAGGCATTTTATCTCTCATATCTCTTTGCATACTTCCGGGACATCCGCAAGGTTTGTTTTCTTCCATGTTAGGTACCTCCAAATTATTATCTTTTAAATATTTTATAGCTTCATTAAAAAGTGTATCTTCTCCATGCTCTTTTAAATGTTTAAGATGAGCCTTTATTACATTAGCACCACCTTTAACAATATTTGCCATTACTTTTTCTTCATTATATTCTTCTGCTTCTCTCTCTTCTATAGTCATGGCATTTTCCGGACATTTTTTTATGCAAGCTCCAAGCCCATCACAAAACAAATCGCTTATAAGTCTTGCTTTTCCGTCTATTATCTGCAAAGCTCCCTCAGGACAATCAGGTATGCATTCTCCGCAGCCTGTGCATTTATCTTCATCTATTTTTATTATTCTTCTTTTCATTTTACTTAAACTCCTATTTATAAAAGTTATTAATTGTTTTTATAATACTATTTTTTATAAAAAACTCAGTTGCTATGGCAACTAACTAATATTGATTTTTTTAATAAAAAATACTATATTAGTTACTATATAATTGAGAGTTTATTTTAGGAATTATCTTATGGAAGAATATATAGATATAATATTAAAATCAAGTTTATTTAATAATATAAATAGAGATAATATTCTTAATATAATTAATAGTTTTGGGTATCAAAATAAATCATATAAAAAAGGAAATACAATTATAGATATAGGAGATTATATAGAGCATATTTATTTAATATTAGATGGTATGGTAGAAGTTTCCAAAGAATATGATGATGCTAGAAAAAATATAGTTAATATATTAAATGCAGGAGATATTTTTGCTGAATCTTTTGCATTATCTACAAATAAAATTTCTACAATACAAGCATTATCTTTTACCAATACTAAAATATTAAAAATCAATACCAATAATATTTTTAATAATGCAATTTTTTTGCAAAATCTCATAAAAGTTTTATCTGATAAAAATATATTTCTCTCTATAAAAAATGATATATTAAGTCAAAAAAGTTTAAGAAGCAAAATAATGCTTTATTTAAAATATATGTCTAATATACAAAAATCTAACAACATAGTAATACCATATAATAGAGATAAATTAGCAGAGTTTATATCTTCAGACAGAAGTGCATTATCAAGAGAATTAAACAGACTATCAAAGGAAAAAATAATAAAATTAGAAGGCAACAAAATAACAATTTTAAAACATTAAAGGATTATTTATTCATAAAGTCTGAATGCTTCTTTCTTTTTCTTACTTCATCAACTATTTTTTTGATAGTGATTTTGGATAATGATTTTTCAAAGTCTTCTTTTACGCTATTAAACTCTTCTCCAAGTACATCAAACGTAGCACAACCCACCGGGCAAACATGATTAGGATGATGAAAGCTAAATAGTCCTCTCTCTTCTTCCGTGAATACTGCTTTATATATTGATAGCAATGTTATATCTTTTTCATCTTTTATAAGTTTGCTTCCATTTTTAATGGTTTCAACTATTTTAGCATCTTGAAGTTTTAATAGAATTCTTCTTGTTAGAGAGGGATTCGTTTTTACGCTTTTAGCAAGCAGATGAGAAGTAGTGCCTTCATTTTCAAAAAAGGCTATGCATAAAACTATATGTGTTGCAACTGATAATTTAGTGTTAATCTTCATAATATTATAATAAATTTAATAAGCATAATAGTCAATAGTTTTTTATTTTTAGCATTGTAACTATTTTGGTAACAATCTTTTGTTTAAAAACTATTGATATAATATTGAAAGTGCTGTATAAATTTTTTAAAATGAATAAATAAAGAGGAGAAAAAATGAATAAACTTTTTTTAATTTTATCACTAGCAGTATTTGCAATTTCTTGTTTAAATAATTCTGGAGATGGTACAAGTAAAGCTAACAGCAGCACTTCAGGGGCTCAATATGTAAAAAAAGCTGTTGGTATTAATGTCGAAGGATTAGCAGCCCTGAGAGTGTTAAGTTTAGAAATGGTAAATTATACATAGCAAATTTAGGTGACCCTAATGCTCCTAAAGACGGATTTATTATTGTTGCTAATGAAGATGGTTCTAATCCTCAAAAACTTTTTGAAGGTGAGTTAGATAGTCCTAAAGGTTTTTCTTTCTTAACTGATGATATTATTATTATTCCTGATCAAGTTAATGATAGCTCTATGACAGGTAATTTAGTATTAGCTAATGTTAAAGAAAATAAAATAATTACTAAACTTCCTATATAAGGTTCTAAATTCTTAAATGATACAGTAGTTATAGACCCTACAACAGTAGCTTTAACTGATACAGGTGCTTCTACAGTTCATTTTGTAAAAGTAGATAATAACTCAGCTTTATCTATTGCTTCATCAGTAACAGGAGTAGTTGGTGCTAATGGTATATTATTAGACAATGGAGTATTATATATAGCAGGCAGCACATTTGGAGGAGATGCTAACGGAGGAGATATTTATACTTTAAATATAGATGCTACAGGCTTAACTAAATGGACAGCTTCGAGATTGGGTGCTGGGGCTTTAGATGGTATAGCTATTGCTAATGGTAAATTATATGTTTCTGATTGGGGTGAAAATGGTGCTAATAATAATGCTTGTATTTATGTGTTTGATTTAAATACTAAAGAACAAGTTGAAAAAATTGAAGGTTCTTTGTCTGGTGTTGCTGATATAGATTTGGTTAATAATGTTATATATATACCTGAACTTTCTACAAGCTTAATTAAAAAAGTACAGCTATAAGTTATAGTACACATAAATATAGAGGTGCATCTTTTTAGGTGCATCTTTTTTGTATATAAATAGTTTAATAATTGTAATTAAATTATTTTTTATTTATATTTTTGAATATTGATTAAGTATATTATATGAATAAATTTAAAAATTATAATATGATTAAAAAACTTATAAAAATAATTTTCTTGACAATATAATAAATAATAATATTATCTTTCTATAAGCATTTTATAAGAGGTTTTTATAATGAAAAAAATTAATATAGGTTTTATAGGGGCAGGTTCTATAGCTAAAAAAATGGCTAAGACTATTGCAAAAATTAAAGATGTAGAATCTTATGCCGTGAGTGCAAGAGATATAAAAAGAAGTAAGCTATTTGCTAAGGAATATGGATTTAAAAAGTTTTATGGTTCTTATGAAGAGATGGTTAAAGATGAAAATGTAGATTTAGTTTATATAGCAACACCTCATTCTCATCATTATGAGCATATAAAATTGTGTCTTAATAATAATAAAAATGTTTTATGCGAAAAGGCTTTTACTGTCAATACAAAACAAGCTAGAGATGTTATTTTACTTGCCAAAAAGAAAAAACTTTTACTTGCTGAGGCTATTTGTACTAGATATATGCCAAGCAGAGAAATAATTAACGAAACTATAAAAAGTGGTATCATAGGTAAAGTAAGTTCTCTAACAGCAAATTTAGGCTATGTTGTAAATAAAAAAGAAAGATTGATAGAGCCGGAATTAGCAGGAGGGGCTTTGCTTGATGTTGGAGTTTATACTATCAATTTCGCTCTTATGGTATTTGGAAATAAAATAAAAAAAATAGATTCTACTTGCGTGAAAACTAAAAAAGGAGTAGATGAACAAAACTCTATTACGCTTACTTTTGATGACGGCAAAATGGCTGTATTAAACAGCACTATGTCAGCACTAACAAATAGGGAAGGTGTTATTAATGGAGATAAAGGTTATATTGTTGTAAAAAATATCAATAACCCAGAAAGTATAACAGTTTATTCATTAGACAGAAAAATTATAAAAACTATTAAAATTCCAAAACAAATAAGCGGTTATGAATATGAAGTTATTTCTTGTGCAGATGCTATTAGAAATAAAAAGTTAGAATGTAAAGAGATGCCGCATGAAGATATTATAAGAGTTATGAATATAATGGATACTTTAAGGAGAAGTTGGAAGATAAAATATCCTTGTGAAAAGTAAATAGAGTTGTTTAAAAACTAAATTAATAAATATTTGTATTGTTTTTGATTTAATATTTAGTATATAAAATATGATTAGTATTACTTTCTTAACTTGCACTTTTTAGTTCTTTTGACGAAGTCCGCACCGCGAGCTGCAGGAAAAAGAACAATAGAATTTTTATAAACTTAATTTTTTAGCTAATATTAATTAGAGTTTGTGTATAAAGTCCAACTATTATCTGGCAGCTGATAGTAGCTGTTATTTACAAGACGCTCTATATTTCTCTTATAAAGTGCAGCTTCTACTTCTTTTATATTAGACATTGTAAGTTTTGGGTCTGATAATATTAAATATTCCGCTATAATCTTTCTATCAGCATTTTCTTTTTCCATTATCTCTTTTATATATTCTATTCTAGTTTCTCCATATTGAACTTCAGGCTCTGTAACATCAAAAGCTATATATGATAAATATCCGCTATTGTTCTCACCAATATAGGCATTGGTTTTATAAAGGTTAATCTCATCTTGATTAAACATACTTCTAATTAAAGCTTCTTTATATTCTGCAGCTACTTCATCAGAAACATTTGTACTCACCATTATTAGGCTTAAATCTTTATCAGTTGAAAGAGTAGAAATCTGATAAGCACTCTCATCAATCTGTCTATATCTTCCTAAAACCTGTGCCTCTATCAAAGTTTTTCCTCCCAAAACTCTCATCTCAGGCTCTTGAACTAATATTAGTTTAGAACAGCTAGTAAAAATCATTGATATAAAAATACAAAATATTAAATGCTTTTTCATAAAATCTCCTTAATTTCCGCCTTCTAAGTAAGATATAACATCAGAAAAAGGCATAGGCTCAAGACCAAATTTATCGCCTTCAAATGCTATTAGTTGCTGTTTTTGCTGACTAGGTTTATCTAAATTTTGGTCTCTAAAGTAGAATGTTGTAAACACTTTATTTGCAGATATACTAAACTCTACAGAATTAGGGTCATAACCAAATTGAACAATATTTTCAACTGTAGATATGCCGGGGTTAATAGGTCGTATCATTTCTATTAAGAATTTAGAAAACTCTGTAGACATTTTACTAATACCTACAAAGAATGTAGTAGGTCTTATATTATTAAGAGGGCTAATTCCAACTCCTGCAATATCTGCTGTTAAATTAACCAACAATTTTTCATCATTAATTTTATCTCTATTTTCTGGAGGAAGCAAATATTTAAAGTTAATATCACTTGCAAGCATTCTCATATCATATTTTATAGTGCTAGTATCAAAGCTTCCCAAATCAACATTAAGCCAAGGCAAGTTTATAGCCCCCCTTCTAGGTGCTGTGTTATTTGATATAGATGCTAAAAATAAATTATCATCAAACTTCTCTCCACCAATGTATAGTGATGATTTCAAATCTTGTATTGTAAGTCCATGTCCTTGTACTCTCACAGAAGAAGAAAAATCCATTATCCTAATACTGTCATCTATAAAAGGAGGTATTTTTAAATATACTCTAAGCTGGTCAATAAATAAATTTGGTACTTGGCTTGTTAGAGGGTTATATCTTGCAGCAGTTGAAACCGTCTGATTTTTATTAGGAGTTAAATCAAAATGATAATCTATATTAGAATCCAAACCTTTTAATAATATAGACATTTTATCTGGGGAATCCATATTAGCAAAGAAATTATCAGCAATCAAATCTCCATCAGCAATATTATTTTTTAAATTTCCTATTATGCTTAAAAGCCCTCCAATCTCAATTCCAAAAGGCAAATATAAACTATCAGTATCTAAACCAACCTCATAATTTAAATTAGCATTTTTTAGCACAGGTGAAAAATATCCATCAACTCTCACCTTCAAATTATTAGTAGGACTATCTATATTAAACTTTCTTATATTAGCATATAAGTTCTCACCAAAATTAACATCAGCATCAACTTTCATAGTAACATCTTGAAGCTTATACTGCTTTTCTGTTACATAAACAGTTGTATAATTTGTAACGCTCGCAAATGTATCTTCTAAAGACAAATTATAAGCAATAGCACTTGTTAGCTTAACATCATCTTCAAAAGGAAGTCCGTCTACTAACTCAGCAAACTTTGTAGAAAGCCAATTTTTCATAGCATAAGGAGCAATTCTTAAAGTATGCACATTAACAAAACCGCTTTTTAACCCCATACCTTGTAAATTTAAATAAGACTTAAAATTAAAGAAATTACCCAAATCAATATTAAACTCAGAAACATTAATATCCTGTGAAATAATATTGGCATTAGCAAGCATATTAATATTAGCCTTTGTAGTAGAAGAAACCTCACCATTTAAATTGTAAGAGAAATTATTTATTATTCCTTTCAAATTAAGGTCTATATCGCTTAATAGCTTACCAAAAATATTAGCATCTAAGTTTAATGAACCTCTCGCAATACCTCCGCTAAAATCAGCTACTGGAAGAGATGTAACATTCAATTTTAAATCTGTAGGCTCATCAAAACGTACAATCCCTTTAAGTAAAATACTAGAGTTTCCATATTTAGCAGAAATATCATCTATATAAACAACAGCATCGCTTTTTTTATTAGGGTCATTTATTACAGTAGCTATAGAAGTAAGTCCGTTTAATGAAGAATCCACCCTCAATGCCGCATTAGCATTATTAAATCTATATCTTCTTAAAGCAGTTGCTCTCTCTATTGTGAGTTTATTATCAACAGCTACTTGTATTTCTGGATTAATAATTAAATCTACTACAGTTGTAGAATTAAGATTATTTATAGATATAGTTTTTTGCATATCAAAATTGATATTCTTCATAGCTATAGTAAGTTTATTGTTAAGATTATTAATAGTGCCTGTAGTTTTATCAGCATCAACATTCAAAAGCCCATTCATGTTTATACCTAATGCTGGAACAAACATAGAAGTTAAACTATTTAATTTTCCTAAATCAAGCCTTGCATAAAAAGTATTTAAATCAATTCCTATATTGTCATTAAATATATTTGCTGCAGATGCTATTACTTTTAATATTTCATCATTCAAAAGCTCTGATGAAATATTATCTATAAATACGCTTTGAGTTTTTATGTTATATCTTGCAAGCAAATTAAATGCTAATTGCATATCATCTTTTTTAATTCCATTATATCTTAAATTTGGCTCGCTCACTTCAAAATCAAATACAATTTTTATCTCATCTTCATTAAGATAAGATATATCCAAATTAAATAATGGTTCATCTTTGAAATTTAAAGCAGAATTATTATAAACTAAATCATTACTTATAAAACTTTTTATATTAAGTTTTTTTAGAACCTCAGGAGCAGAAACTCCCATTACTTTAGACAAAGAAAATCTTTTAGTATTTAAATCTAAATGCAAATTAAAATTATTTAAACTTGCAAAAAGTCCGCTGTTATTTGTAACATAAGATAAACTATCAGCACTAAATGATAAATTATTAATTCTAATATTTTCTATATCAGCTTTTAATTTTAGAAAATCTAATTTAGTAAAATCAAAAGGCTCTTTGTTTGTGTCTTCAATCTTTGGCTCTGAAGGCGGCATATCTGGAAGATTCCAATTTCCTGCCTCATCGGTAAACATATTAACATACAAATTGTCTATGCTTAATTCTTTTATATGAAGCCTTAAAAAAAATAATTGAAATAATGAAAACCTTAATCTTAAATTATCTAAACTTATATTTTCTGCTTCATTAAAATTTGTAGAATTATAAAGAATTACATTGCTTGCTTCTATCTTAGGAAAGAGCAGTCCATAACTAAATTTTTCTATTACTAATTTTCTGTTTAGAGAAGAATATACTACATTCTCTACTATAGTCTTTACCCTATCATTATTTAAATATATCCTAACCCCAATTAAAGCTATAATTAAAACACAAATTATTATTAAAGGAATATATCTCTTTTTAAATCTTCTTTTTTTAGAATTATTTTCTTTAGTATTATTTTCTAAATATGATTCTTTATTTTCAGATGAATCTTTTTTTATATTTTTTTTCTTAAAAATATCCTTTATACCCATAATTAATATTCACCATAATTAGTATATTCTTGTATTATATCATTATCTTCACTATTATAATGATAATACTCTGCATTATAATCTTCATCTTTTAGTATAATATAATTATTAGTTTCTTCATTTTTATATTCTGTTTGATTATCATTATTAACACTGCCGCTATATCCATTATTGTAAAAGCCGTCACTATTATTATAGAAACTATCATCATAATCATTGCTATAATAATCATTAAGGTAATTTAAATCCTCATAATAGCCGCTAATTTCATTGGATATAGCCATACTAAACTCATAATTTCTAATATTAGAACTGCCCTTCACCCATTTCTCTTTAGTGGTATCTCTCTCAAAAATCAAATAATATTTTCCTTGTTTTAAGCTAGTAATATACTCATCATCATTTTGAGGCATAGTAGCTATTATTCCTTCATTTTCATTAGATATTCTTAAATTAATAGCCTGAGAATCTATCAAAAAATAAGATAATTTTATACTTGATTGTATCGGAACATTAAATGTATAATAATCTCTGTCATAAGAATAATCTATAGCACCCTTATAAGTTTTATTAAACTCTAAATTTTGTGCTTGTGTATATTTATTATTAGGTTCATCTTCAGTATATTTATCATAAGGTTTAGCTAATACACTTACCCTATATGGTATATTTAATACAGCCCTCTCAGACACCAAAACAAAATAATATGACATATAAGGATATAACACTAACTTATCCACAGTTTCTCCATCACCAACATTATTAAGGTCATAATTGGCAATAAAGTTTCCCATATTGTCATATAATCTTATACTAGCATCAACAGAAGGAACTCCAGAAAGCTCTATAGATATAGAATAAGCATTAAAAGAACTGTTTGTAACTTTATAAGAATCTATTTCCATGTTTTTTAAATCTCCAGAATATAACTTAGGGTTAAAAATTTGGCTATAATATCCATCTATAGTATAGAGTCTATTTTCACTATTAACATCTATTATCTGCGACCTAGATATTATATCATTAGGCTCTTTTTCATCAGTTTCATTATATTCTCTTTTTTTAAGAACAAAGCTATATTCAGTGTCATCATTTTTTGATTCTATAACTATATAATATTTGTTTTCTTCAGTATTTTCTGATGGTCTAAAATAAATACCTTTCATAACCTGAGAAGAATATACTTCACCTTTATCATTAGTTTGAATAGTATAAACTCTAGTGTTTTCATTTGTATTCTCAAACTCACTTATCACTTTAACAATATTAGTTTTATAGTTGCATAAAGTCATAGTAATAGCTTTATCGCCTAGATTAGATATATCAAAATCAATAATCTCTTCTTTATTAACATTGAAATAATAATAATCCTTTTGACCTCTAACAATACTTCCTTTTATACCATCTTTGGATATGAGCTGAGAATTTTCAAAAGTATTATTATTACCATTTTTATCTTCTAAGCGATGATTATTTTTATTGCATGAAAGTATGCTTAACAAAATAAGAAAAAAATAAATAAACCTAAACATTTATACCTTTTTAATATAATAATATAAAATGATTATATATCATTTAAAATAAAAAGATATAGCCAAATATCCAATAATTAACTATAGTTTTTATAAAGAAAATTAATAAATATTTGTATTGTTTTTGATTTAATATTTAGTATGTAAAATATGATTAGTATTACTTTCTTAACTTGCACTTTTTGCAACTTTGACGAAGTCCGCACAGCGACCGAAGGAAGTGCCTGTGGGTGCGAAGGCGGGAAAAAGTTGAATAAAACATATATTAATATAAAAAAATTATTTGTTTAAATTAATATATTTGCAGGGCTTTGCCCCCTGCGAAGCGTGCCCGTAGGGTAGCACCCCACTTCTTTTGTTGCCACAAAGAAGCAAAAAGGCTGCATTTTATAAAATCTACATTTAGGTGTAGGTTAAATTTTAGATGTTATATTACATCAAAGATATATTGTAAAATATAAAGTTGTAGTATTTGCACTTTTTGCAACTTTTTGCGGCGGGAAAAAGTTGAATAAAAATAAGAACATAAATTAAAACAACATAAATATTTATTTCAACGAATTTAAAAAGAGTATGGGAAGCGGTACAAGGTTCAAAAATCTTATTTATCAACAAATTAAAAAATCTAAGATGTCTTAAAAACATTTTAGATTTTAATCAAAAACAATCATTAAAAATCTCGAAAATAAAATCAGATAAAAAGTTTGGCATCAACTTTTATAATAAAAAACAGAATATATTTTATCAATTAGCATTCCTGCTAAAAAATATCAAAAACAAATGCAGTAGAAATTTATTTAAATCTTTAACATCACTCTTTGATGTCATAATATTTATTACTGCAGAAGGAGGAGTATTTTTAAATAATATGGTTATGGGGGGAAGTTTAAAATGATAGTTCAAAAAAGAGGAATAAAAGAATTATTAAAATATATAATAAAAAAAATATTTAATAAAAAAGATTTATTACACTTTGAAGAAGAGCATGCATCAAATAATATCATCAGAAGAAAACTTTATGAGCATATTCATAATACAAGTTTTGGAAACATAAAATTAATAAAATTAAGATATGAGATTTTATATACAGAATATTCAAGAATAAAAAAAATTAATCTTCAAAAAATGGCAAAAAATAGAAACATAAAAACTATAGAAATGGCGATTGAGCTTGATAAGAATAACAACACAAGTCATATTAATAACTTGTATGAATTAGCAAAAAAATTATTTCCAGAGGTAGAAAAAAATGCAAACTGAGAACAATAAAACAGAAGTGAAAAATGAATACTTAATAGCAACGTTTGGCGATGCTATGCTTGAGAGAGGTTTTACATCGATACCTAATACATTAATTTATTATAGAAAAAGATTAGGACTTACAGCAAGTGAGTTTGAGTTTATAATAGCTATAATAAGTTTAAGCTGGAAGAAAGAAAAAGAAATCAGAGATAAAGAAATTAACCCAACATCAACTATTTATACAAGACAAAGACAAAGCCTATATGCTAAGGGGTATCTAACTTTTTCAAGCAGAAATGTTTATAAAGAAGGTAAATTTGCAGGAACAGGAACTGTATATAATTTATCAGGATTAAAAAAAGCTATAGAGATGCTTGTTGAAGAAGATAGAGCTATAAGAAATATGGATGCTCCTGTAGAGCAGAAATATGATGAGCCTAGCTTATTCGGAGATGATATAAACACAGAACCATTGCAGCCGCATAAATTAATCAAAGAGGAAAAAGAAAAACCTGAAGAAGAAAAAACTCCAGAAGAAAAAGAAGAAGACAAAAAGAAAAATGAGTTTTTAGAAAAATATAACGAGCTTCATAAAGAATTATTAGGTTGTAGAATAAGATATGGAGTTCATATTACATATACCAAGTTTTTAATTGATATATTTAAAAATCGTGTGCATGATAACTTTGATGAAGCCTTGTCAATTGTAAAGTTTAACTTCTTAAAATTACCATTAAATAAAAGATACTCATTAAAACTTCAGGATTTATTAAGAATGGCTTTGTGTCAAAAAAATGAAAGTAATAACAATAATACCAACAAAGGAAATCAAAAATCGGAAGAAGATAAAAAATATACAATACCAAGCGGAATTGAAAAATTAGAGTTTTTATTAAAAGAAATAGAAAGAGGAGGAAGTATTGATGAAGCGTATTCTAAAATTGCAAATTGCGGATAGCAGCTACTGTTTGCAAAACTATAAGAAATATTTAGAAGAATTGAAAAAAATAGCAAGAGATGGAAAAGACCCAAATTGCAAAAAATGTGATGAAGATGGATTTAAAAAAGTTTCTCAGTCATCAATATTTTCAGGAAGAAAAGTTTTTTTACCTGAGATGTGCGATTGTGTTAAAAATGAAAAAACTGAAATATCTAATAAATTAGATGAGCTTGAAAAAATTAGAATTAAATATAACGAGATATTTAATTCTTTAGATATGGACATGACATTAGATATTTTTGCAAATAGGTTTAACAATCAAAAGCTAGTAGATACAATTAAAAAATATTTAGAATTAGGAAGTATGAGTTCTCTATATCTTGAAGGGAAAAGCGGAACAGGTAAAACAACAATGCTTAAAATGTTATGGCAAATATATGCCATTAATAATATCAAGGTATTGTATATAGAAGCATCTAATTTTGAAGATATGCATAAAAACCTATTTAATAAAAATGCTCAGGACAGAGATTTAAAATTAAGCATAGATTCAAAAATAGAAAATGTAAAGTTTGCAGACATTATAATGATTGATGATGTTGACAGTGTAGGCTTTCATTATGCAGCAGAAGGCTATTATAAATTATTTGATAAAATAAGAGCATTAGAAAAAACTGTTATTATTACATCAAATAAAAATTACTGCAGTTTGATGAATAGCTTAAATATAAAAACAAGAAAAGATAACATTGAGGAAATCAAAGGAAGACTGACAAGCAGATTATTAAACTTAAATATTATAGAACTTAAAATGCAAAAGGTTAAAGAATTAATAACAGCTTAAATAGTCAAAATAACATAATGACTATTTTTATAAGATTTTATTAATAAGGTATATGTATGCTAAAATTAATGGTTTTCAGTATTAATACTAAAAAGTATTTTGTATTGGGATGTTTTGAATTAGAGAAGTTTTTGAAACATCTTGGCGAACCGTCTTATTCTAATTTAATAACAAAGGAATTAAAAGAGCTGCTAAAAAGTTATGATCCAGATTATAAAGAATCTAATTGGGATGTAAAGTTTTCTAACTGGTTAAAAAGTTTGGAAGTGGGAGATTATTTATGTATGTACGATGGTTGGATTACAGATTATAAAGTTATGGATGATATAAGAAAACAATATATAGAGCAATTAAAAAATAAAATTAATAAAAAGGGAGAATAAAAATGTCATTTTTAGAACAAATGCTAACACATTACAATCAAACTAAATTGGCTATTTTAGAAGGAGTGTCAAATAAAATAGCCTCCGAATATCCAGAGTTAAAAGATACTATGGGTATTAAAAGAAACAGATTAGAAATTAATAGTAATTTATGCTGTTGTTATATAGATATAGAAAATGAAACATTCAAGATATGTATTGATGGGCAAACTCCATATTGCTATGAAGACCTTGAATCTGTATTAGTAGATATTGGAGAGCAAATAGCTGCTAATGAATAATAGTATGTTAATAACTTGTCAACAATGTTGATAACTTGTTAATAAGATGTTTATAAAATGAGAAGTGATGAAAAAGCATATAAAAGATACAAAAGCAAAAAATGGCGTGCATTTAGAAAAGAGTTTTTAGATAAAAATCCTCTTTGTAAAAACTTTAATGAATGCCATAGTTTTGCAGAACATGTGGATCATATAAAAAGAATAGAAAGTGAAGATGATAAATTATTTTATGATGAAAGTAATTTGCAGGCATTATGCAAAAGATGCCATTCCAGAAAAACCGCAAAAGAAGACGGAGGTTTTGGTAATGCTAAAAAATAAAGTTTATATACATAATAAAAGGAGTTTATTATGAAAAGAAATAATTCTCAAAATCCATATATCTATTTAGAAATAGATAAAGCTGCTAATAGGATAAGAATAGAAGATTTTAAAATTAATACTTCTATGTTCATCTTATTATTAGCAGAGCTTTTAATTACTTTTTGTAAAAGAAAAAAGAAGAATACTACACAAATAGTAGAGACTATAGTTAAAACTATATATAAAAAATATGCGTTAGAAAAGAATGATGATAAAAAAGAACTGTAAAGATTGCATATATTGTTTAGAAATAAAATCATCTTATTTCTGTAAGCATAAAAAAGATATTATAGCAAATATAAATAATATCTGTAAAAAATATAAATTAAATAAAAAGATGGAAAAATGAGAGAACTAAACATTATAGAAGACAAAGGACTTTTTGGTATAACTTTTAAGTCTGATGATAAAGAAGAAGCTAATACCGTTATGAAAGCTATACAGAGATTTATATTAACGAGAGACAATATATTAAATAATAAAAAAGATTATTCAAGATACCCGCTTGAAGGTGCAAGCAAAAATGTATATCTTGATTTATTTTCTAATGAAAGATTAATAGAATGTTATAATAATGATGAGTTAGAACAAGGATATAAAAAATCTATTAAATAAAAGAGAAATATTTGATTTATCACTTCCTGTAAAAGAAACAAAAAAATCTAAAAAAGAGATTAAAGAAAAAACTTCAAATAATAAACAAGATGACTATAGAGAACATGAGTTTCATAAGAAAATAGAAGAGATAAAAAACGGTAGAGATATAATGGTACTTACTGATGAAGAGCTTGAAAAAATAGCCTTATTGGAAAGTCAATTAGCAGCTATATATAAATATTCTGAAACAGCAAAACATATTTTACAAGGCAGGAAGTTTAATAAAAGCCGTAAACTTGAAGATAATATAACCAAAGGAAGAAGACTTTCAGAACTTACTCTTGAAGAATTGGAAAAGTTAAAAGAAGTAACAATGCTTGATAGATATAAAGAAGATATAGAAAAAGAAATTGATAAAAGAAAAAAAGAATCATTTGAAGAACAATTACAAAAAGATAACTCAATAATCTCTTTTAGTGAAGAAGAAGAAGAAGCACATTATAAAATAGATGAAGATCCATTGAGTTCAGATAGCGATATAAATAGGTGGGATTTTGATAATGATGGGGATAAAGCAGATGAAGAGGGCAATAAACTGCTTTTTGATGATTAAGGCTATAAATGAAAGATACAATTATTTTATTTGATAATACCAAAGATGATAAATGCACTGTACGAATAAAAGGCAATTATGATGATATATTGAATGCTTATGCAACACTAATATATCAAACATCTATAAAGACTAATAAAAAACCTCAAGATATTGTCTTGGATATATTAGACTTGTTTCAAAAGTCATTTTTTAACTGATAATTATATATTGATGCTAATATAAAAAATCTTGTATTTAACTTTTGTAAATGATTTCGATATCGAGTAGAAAGTATTTTATATCGTTTGAGAACT
>NZ_SAXY01000113.1 GCF_008016535.1 Brachyspira pilosicoli | reverse complement strand
GAGCCACAGATATTGCACGTTTTTTTAGTTTAAAAAAGTAGGTATTCCTTATAATTTAATTAATTAAAATAAAACAAAAGGAATACCTATGAAAGAATATACTTCAAATCAAAGAAAAAAGATAGTTATAAAAATCAATAAAGTTAAGAATAAAGAAGTATTAGCTTTAAAATATAAGATTAGTATTAGAACATATTATTATTGGAAAAGCCAATTAGAAACTTATTCTATTATAAAACCTAAATCTACTAAACCTAAGAATAATAAAAATAAATTGAAAAATAAAAAGATTATTAAAAGAATAATTGAAATAAGAAAATTATATGGTTATGGTAAATTAAAAATAAAAAAACAATTAGAGTTAGAAAACATTAAAGTTGGAACAACAGCTATAGAAACTGTCCTAAAAGAAAATAATTTGTATAGGAGCAAAAAGAAAAAAATTAAGAGAAAACATAAAGGAAAGCATGCTATTTATATCAAGGAAGCAGGGGAAAAAGTACAAA
>NZ_SAXY01000112.1 GCF_008016535.1 Brachyspira pilosicoli | reverse complement strand
TTTGTACTTTTTCCCCTGCTTCCTTGATATAAATAGCATGCTTTCCTTTATGTTTTCTCTTAATTTTTTTCTTTTTGCTCCTATACAAATTATTTTCTTTTAGGACAGTTTCTATAGCTGTTGTTCCTACTTTAATGTCTTCTAACTCTAATTGTTTTTTTATTTTTAATTTACCATAACCATATAATTTTCTTATTTCAATTATTCTTTTAATAATCTTTTTATTTTTCAATTTATTTTTATTATTCTTAGGTTTAGTAGATTTAGGTTTTATAATAGAATAAGTTTCTAATTGGCTTTTCCAATAATAATATGTTCTAATACTAATCTTATATTTTAAAGCTAATACTTCTTTATTCTTAACTTTATTGATTTTTAGAACTATCTTTTTTCTTTGATTTGAAGTATATTCTTTCATAGGTATTCCTTTTGTTTTATTTTAATTAATTAAATTATAAGGAATACCTACTTTTTTAAACTAAAAAAACGTGCAATATCTGTGGCTC
>NZ_SAXY01000111.1 GCF_008016535.1 Brachyspira pilosicoli | reverse complement strand
CGTGTAGCTAAATCTACAGCAGTGAATTGATAAACTGTTTTTCTGCCTAATTTGATATATTTAGTGTCTATTTGAACTATTTTGCCCTCTTTTTGTATTTTAGAGACAAATTTTCGTTTATCATATCGCTTCTTTTTCTTTTTTGTTTTATATCTCCAAAGATTATTTCTTTTTAGTACATTCTCTATAGCTGTAACACCTATCTTAATGCCTTCACGATTTAAATATGCTTTAATATAATGCTTACCTCGATATTCTTTAGTATAGAGTTCAATAATTAAATTAATAGCTTTTTGATTATTAAAGATATTTGGAGAAGTTTTTGGCTTAGTACTAAAATTAGCGACAGTTCCAGTGTCTTTATATTTTTTAAGCCAAGCATAAAAAGTAGATTTGGGTATTTCTTCTATCTTTAGAAATCTTTTAATATTTTTAGTTTCTAATGCTTCATCCACTATAAATAATTTAAATTCTGTGCTATAATCTCTTTTCATAGTAGCATCCTTTTTATTTGTTTT
>NZ_SAXY01000110.1 GCF_008016535.1 Brachyspira pilosicoli | reverse complement strand
GGAACAACAGCTATAGAAACTGTCCTAAAAGAAAATAATTTGTATAGGAGCAAAAAGAAAAAAATTAAGAGAAAACATAAAGGAAAGCATGCTATTTATATCAAGGAAGCAGGGGAAAAAGTACAAATAGATGTCAAATATGCTTTTTTTGGTGAAATACGCTATTATCAATTTACTGCTGTCGATTTAGCAATGAGAATGAGCTTTAGATATTTATACGATGAAAAAAGTCCTAACAGTACTATTGATTTTGTAAAACGAATGTTAGATTATTTTCCTTTTAGAATACATTGTATTCAAAGTGATAATGGTACAGAATTTACTTATCGCAAACATTTATTTGATACAGTACATCCATTAGATATATTTTGCAAGAAAAACTATATTAAGAGAGTTTATAGTCCAGTAGCCTCACCTTGGTATTGCCGCAGGCACGCACAGCGATGGTGTAGTAGAAAGTACACACAACCGAGACCAAAAAGAATTTTATGATTTTTGTACACAAGAATTAACTTTAGAGAAAGCAAATAAAAATATACAAAAATATAAT
>NZ_SAXY01000011.1 GCF_008016535.1 Brachyspira pilosicoli | reverse complement strand
GTATAGCTTGTATCCTAAAAGGTGAAGTTTTTAAGACATATTTTAAGAAAGATAAAGCACTAGAAGGTGTTTTATCCTCATAGATTTGCCTCCAACTATAACGAGTAGCTAAATCTACAGCAGTAAATTGATAAACTGTTTTTCTGCCTAATTTGATATATTTAGTGTCTATTTGAACTATTTTGCCTTCTTTTTGTATTTTAGAGACAAATTTACGCTTATCATATCGCTTCTTTTTCTTTTTTGTTTTATATCTCCAAAGATTATTTCTTTTTAGTACATTCTCTATAGCTGTAACACCTATCTTAATGCCTTCACGATTTAAATATGCTTTAATATAATGCTTACCTCGATATTCTTTAGTATAGAGTTCAATAATTAAATTAATAGCTTCTTGATTATTAAAGATATTTGGAGAAGTTTTTGGTTTAGTGCTAAAATTAGCGACAGTTCCAGTGTCTTTATATTTCTTAAGCCAAGCATAAAAAGTAGATTTGGGTATTTCTTCTATCTTTAAAAATCTTTTAATATTTTTAGTTTCTAATGCTTCATCCACTATAAATAATTTAAATTCTGTGCTATAATCTTTTTTCATAGTAGTATCCTTTATTTATTTTCTATATCAAAATATTATAACAAGTATACTGCTTTTTTTATACTAAAAAATGTCCAATATCTCATACTCCTAAACAATATTTTACTATAATAGTATTGTATAAATATTTAAATATGTTATAGTTAATGCAGTTATATATAAGGAGAAATTAATGGATAAAGTAAAGGCCGTATTAATAGAAAATGACTCTAATATTATAGGAAAATATAAAAATGGACTTTCAGCATCTTTTGATATAACTACTTTTAAAGACACTCATTCATCTATGTCATTTATTATAAAAAATAATATAGACGTTTATTTTTATATGATTAGATATAATGAAAAAGATGAAAATAGTATTAGTTTTTTTGCTGATAAAATAAAAGATATAAATCCGCAAATAAAATTAGTTATTATAGAAGCAGAAGATGATTTTAATAATGATAAATATCCTTATGCTATAATATTTAATAAGAAATCTGATATGAGTTATATCAATAATATGCTTTTACAGTATGTTAATAATAATGAAAGTTCTCAGAGAAGACAATATTCAAGAGTAAATTGGCCTTTGAATGTTATAATAGCTTATAAAGATAAAATGCGTGGCACTATGGAAAGAAATATATTATCTATTAGCGGTAATGGTGCTTATATTCGCTCTGATATTAATATTCCAAACAAGGGTGAGATGCTTGGGCTTACTATTTCTTTTAGAGATTTTAAATTATTTACAGAAGCTAAAGTTGTTTTTATAAATAATGGCTCAGAAAGACCTAATTTTCCTAAAGGTTTTGCGGTGCAATTTATTGATATAGGTGTGGCTTCTCAAAAGATTATTGATCAGATTATAAGAGATAAGTTATTACAAGAAATATTGATAGAATATGAAGATGAAAATTTCTCATCATAATAATTAAAATTAAAGTGCATACAAAAGAAGAGAAACAAATTTTAAGAAAATCATTAAAACTTATACGAAGTAAGTTAGATAGTAATTTTATAGAGAGTAGGGCTAGTATAATTACTAATAAATTCTTTAATATAGTAGACATAAATAAATTTAGAGAAGTTTGTTTATATATAGATTTTGCTAATGAAGTTCCTACAAAAAATATCATAGAGAAACTTTTAAATAAAAACATTAAAGTATCTGCTCCATATATAATAGATGATCATAATATGATATTAAAATATATAGAAGATTATGACAAGGATATTAATTTTAATACTAAGTTTGGTAATGGTGAACCATTTGAACATTGCAAAGATTGTAATGTAGAAAATATAACAATGTTTATAATACCAGCTTTAGGTTTTGATGAACATTGCAATAGAATAGGCTTTGGAAGAGGTTATTATGATAATATTCTAAAAGAAAATAAAAATGCTTTAAGAATAGGGATTTCATATGATTATCAGATACTTCCAATACTACCTAAAGATGATAATGATGAAATATTAGATATTATAATAAGTGAAAATAAAGTAATAACAGCAATATTTTAATTTTCTATATTTTCTTCTATATCGTCATCATCGCCGACTATCAATTTTTCTAAGTCAAGAACAACTAATAATTTATCTTCTAATTTAGCAACACCTTTAATATATTTTTGACCTATTCCAGATAACATAGGTGGAGGTGGCTGTATATTAGAAGTGACAATGGATACTACTTTAGAAATAGCATCTATAATAATACCCATATCTACATCATCTATTTTTACAATAATGATACCTGTATTTTTTTCACCGTCATTTTCTTCTAAATTAAATCTTTTTTTAAGATCAACTATTGGAATAATATTTCCTCTAAGATTAATAACGCCTTCAACATAATCTGGAGCATTAGGTATGAGCGTAATTTTTTCCATTTTAATAATTTCTTTAGCCTGCATAATGTCTATAGCATATTCATTGTTTCCTAATTTAAAAGTAACTAGGTTAATACTATTTTCTACATCAACCTTATTTTCAATAGGTTGTTGCTCTATTTCAGCCATATATAATGCCTCCATATAATTTTTGCAGTTATTAGATTATCGGAAATATATTTGCAAAATTAATAAATATTGTTTTTATTATTAGTAACGTATTTTATTATGTTTTTATTAAAAAGTCAATGAATATATACATTGACATATTTTAGTAATTTAAATCTTTTTAGTTTGGAAACATATTATTTGCTATAAAAAATAAATTCAAATCAATTTTCTTTAGTATACCTATACCCCCTACTTGAATTTTATTGAAAATATATTATAATAACATTGTTAGACTATTGTAACATTTTATAAAAAATAGTAAAATACTTTTTATACAGGGGTTTATATATATGAAAATGACTTTAAAAATAGGAGGCATGCACTGTGCGGCATGTTCAAGAGCAGTAGAGAGAGCTTTGAAAAAAACAGAAGGTATTGAAGAGGCTAATGTTAATATAGCTACAGAAAAAGCTGTATTTAACTATGATGAAAAAAAGCTTAAATATGATGATATAGTTAATGTTGTTGTAAAGGCGGGGTATCAAGTTTTGGGTAAAGAAGAAGACCCTGCCTTAGTAAAAGCAAGAGAAATAAAAGAGCAGAAAATAAGACTCATAGTATCAGCAATATTTTCCATACCTTTATTTTATATATCAATGGCACCTATGGTAAGTTTTGTTAAGTTTCCAATACCTAGTTTTTTAGTGCATCATTTAAATCCGCAAATTTTTTCTATAGTAGCAATATTTTTATGTGTACCTGTTATGATATCAGGCTATAAATTTTATACATTAGGTTTTCCTGCACTTTTTAGAGGAAGTCCTAATATGGATTCACTTGTGGCAATAGGAACAACAGCGGCATTTAGTTATAGTATTTATTCTACTGTTTTATCATTTATGGGACTTAATCCTCATGGAGATAATCTCTATTATGAGTCAGCTGCAGTTATAATAACATTAGTACAGTTTGGAAAATATTTAGAGGCTAGAAGCAAAGGAAAAACAGGAGAGGCTATAAAGAAACTTATGGGACTTCAGCCTAAAACTGCAACTATAATAAAAGACGGTGAAGAAAAAGAGATAAAGATTTCAGATGTAAAAGTTGATGATATAGTATTAGTTCGTCCGGGAGAGAAGATTCCTGTTGACGGAGAAATTATAGAAGGATACAGCAGTGTTGATGAATCAATGCTTACAGGGGAGAGTATACCTGTTGAAAAGAGCGTAGGAGATAAAGTAGTTGGGGCTTCTATAAATAAAACAGGAAGTTTCAAATTTAAAGCTCAAAAAGTAGGAGCTGACACTGCATTAGCACAAATTATAAAACTTGTAGAAGATGCTCAGGGTTCAAAAGCTCCAATAGCACATATTGCCGATGTGGTTTCTTCATACTTTGTGCCTGCTGTAATAACTATAGCTTTGATATCTGGTATAATTTGGTTTATAGCTCTTCATAATTTTGTATTTTCTTTAACAGTATTTGTATCTGTGCTTGTTATAGCTTGTCCTTGTGCTTTAGGGCTTGCTACACCTACTGCAATAATGGTTGGTACTGGAAAAGGTGCTGAGCTTGGAATACTTTTTAAAAATGCTGAGGCTTTAGAGATTTCTCAAAAAATAAATGCTGTAATGTTTGACAAAACAGGAACTCTTACTGAGGGCAAGCCTTATGTTACAGATATTATTTCTGATGATAAAGATAAACTTCTTTTAATAGCAGCAAGTGCTGAAAATGGAAGTGAGCACCCATTAGGTGAAGCTATAGTAAGAGAGGCTAAAGAAAAAAATATTAAACTTCTAAATATAGAAAATTTCAAAGCAATAGCAGGTTTTGGTATAGAAACATATATTGATAATAAAAAAGTTTTAATGGGCAATGACAAACTAATGAATAAAGAAAATATCAATATAGAAAATTATAATTCTGATATGGATAAACTTTCAAAAGAAGGTAAGACTCCTATGTATGTTGTATACGATAATAAACTTTTAGGAATAATAGCAGTTGCTGATAAATTAAAAAAAGAAAGCATAGAAGCAATAAATAGACTTCATAAACTTGGAATAAAAACTGCAATGATTACAGGTGACAATAAAAACACAGCTAACTCAGTTGCAAAAGAAGCGGGTATTGATATTGTATTTGCTGAGGTACTGCCTGAAGAAAAATCTAATGAAGTGAAAAAACTTCAAGATGAAGGTTTTACTGTTGCTATGGTAGGCGATGGTATAAATGATGCCCCTGCTTTAACTCAAGCTAATGTTGGTATTGCCATTGGGAGCGGTACTGATGTTGCTATTGAAAGTGCTGATATAGTATTAGTAAAATCAAACACTAATGATGTTGTTACTGCCATAGAATTAAGCAAAGCTACTATGAGAGATATAAAACAGAACTTGTTTTGGGCTTTTTGCTATAATGTAATAGGCATACCAATTGCGGCAGGAGTTTTGCATGTATTTAGAGAGCCTTTAATAGCTTCTTCTATGGGAGGATTTTTGACTGCTATTATGGGTAAGGATTTACTTCTCAATCCTATATTTGCTGCTCTTGCTATGAGTTTAAGTTCTGTTTCTGTTGTTACTAATGCTTTAAGATTAAACTTTTTTAAACCTAGCAAATAACTTTTAATAACTACTTAGTTTTTTTATTCATACTTTACTCCAAAATCTATGTAAATTAGAATTAATTTTAATTTACATATATTATTTTTTTATATTTTTTATATCTTTTAACGCACGCAGTGTGAAGCTAACAAATAATAATAAATTACTATTTAAATTTTATAAAAAAACAAAATTTTATTTATCGTGCGTTAATTGATGTGTAAATTTGATTAATACTTGTGTGGGACTATAATTTTTTATTTGGCAGTAAAATAAATTAAAATAATAATTTAAAATTAAACATAAAATATAAAAGGTGGGGGAATATATAATAAATTATAAAAATTATACTAATAACTTGAGAATTTTTTATAAAAAAACTTGCAATAGCAAATTTTTTATATATACTATTAAAATGTAATGAAATTACATTTTAAAATAAAATAAAAATAATAAATGTAATAAAATTACAAAAAAATATTTTTAGGAGTATGTTTTATGCAAGAATTATCTTCTATAGTAATTCTAATACTATGTGTATACACAGTCATAGGCGTATTAGATCAAATTTCCATACAAATTGGGGTATATACACCATTATTTGCTGCCACTTTTACAGGTTTTTTATTGGGAGATATAAAATCTGGTCTATTTATAGGTGCAACTTTGCAATTAGCTACATTAGGTGTAGCCACTTATGGAGGAGCTACAGTTCCTGATTATTTATCTGGGGCAATAATAGGTACTTCTTATGCTATATTATCTCAAATGGGTGCTGAATATGGAATTGCTATAGCGGTTCCTATAGGGCTTTTATTAACACAGTTAGATATTTTAGGAAGAATGACAAATGTAATATTCCAGCATAAAGCAGATAGATATGCCGAGGAAGGTAATTATAAAGGCGTAGAGATGTGCAATGTACTTGGTACTTTGCCATGGGTATTATCAAGGGTTATACCCGTATTTATAGGATTGTTTTTTGGAGAAACAGTGATACAAACTATCAATAATTTCATACCAGACTGGTTTATGAACGGATTAAAAGCAGCTGGGGCTTTACTTCCTGCAATGGGTATTGCTATACTTATGAGATATTTACCACTTAAAAAATATTTTTATTATTTTATCATAGGATTTGTTGCTATAGCATTCAGCGGTGGAAACATGAGTGTATTAGCTGTAGCTTTATTAGGATTTGCTTTTGCCTCTCTTAATTATTACAGAACAATGGAGAAAGGAACTGTAAAAGAAACTGCTGGAACTTCTGTTTCTGATGATGATGAAATAGAAATAGATGGATAATAATTTATTTTAATTATATAGGAGTTAATAAATGGAAAATAATAAATTAACTAAAAGTGATATTAATAAAGTATATGTTAGAAATTTATTCGGATTTCAATGGGGTTGGAATTATGAGAAAATGCAGGGGTTAGGATATGCTTGGGTAATAATGCCTGCTTTAAAAAGAATATATAAAAATAATCCTGAAGGAATGAAAAAAGCTTTAAAAATGCAATTAGGATATTTTAATACTACTCCAGCAATGTCTCATCTTATAATAGGTGCTGATATGGCTTTGGAAGAGAGTTTAGGTGAAAAATCTGAAGAGGCTGTATCTAGTTTAAAAACTGGATTAATGGGACCTTTTGCTGGTGTAGGTGATACTTTATTTATTGCAATATACAGAGCTATAGTGTTCTCTATTGCTTCTTATATAGCATTAGATGGTAATGCTGTAGGATTAATAGTTCCTGTATTGGCATGTTTAGCCGTACTTTTCGTAAGATATAAATTTACTTATGTGGGATATAATGAAAGTAAGAAATTAGCCGTAGGTTTTGCCAATTCTATAGCACCTATAACAGAAGGAGCTGCAATTTTAGGATTAACAGTTGTAGGTGGATTAATAGCATCTGTTATAACTTATAAATTAAATCTTACTTTTAATTTAGGAGAAGTTTCTTTAGATATACAGTCAATGCTTGATAAAATAATGCCTTCTTTGATACCTCTTGTTGTAGTATTATTTTCATATTGGTTGTTAGGTAAGAAAAAATTTAACTCTACACATTTGATTATAGTAATAATAGCAATAGGAATGGTATTGGGTAATTCTCAAGGAATGCTTGACTTTATTATTAGTTTATTCAGTAAATAATTTAAAAATACATATAAGGAGGCAATAATATGAGTATAGTAAATGCTAGAGTAGATGAAAGATTAATACATGGACAGGTTGCTATGGTATGGACAAATACTGTAGGAGCTACAAGAATAGCTGTGGTTAATGATCAGGCTGTAAAAGATGAAACTATAATAGCTGCTTTAAAAATATCAAAGCCTGCTGGAGTAAAATTATCAATATTATCAAAAGCTAAAGCAGCAGAAAAGTTCAAAGAAGGAACTTATGATGAAGATAAAATATTTTTAATAACTAAAAATATAGAAGATATGAATGAGATAATAAAAAATGGAGTACCTATAAAAACAGTTAATATTGGTAATGTAGCAAAAAAGGAAGGTTCTGTGCAAATAAAGAAATCTGTGAATCTTACAGAAGATGATATTGCATTAATAAAAAGTATGATAGCTGATGGTATAAATATAACAGCTCAAATGCTTCCTAATGAATCTGATCAATCTATAGAAGCATATTTAAAATAATGAGCAGAGTAATTAAATGAATGCATATTTAGTAATAAGAGATAAATACGAAGATTTTAGTAAAGCATACAAGAAAATATCTAATTATATCTTGTCCAATCCCAAAGAGGTTATTAAATTAACTGCTTTGGATATTTCAAAAAATTGCGGGGTATCTTCAGCTTCTGTGGTAAGATTTGCAAAGGATATTGGATTTAAGGGATTAGATGAGCTTAAAATATCAATAGCAAGTAAAAATAGCGATGATGATAATAAATATAATATTAATACTATAATATCAGCTGATGATAATGTAGAAGAATTATGCGATAAAATTATGCTTTTGATTAAATCATCTAATGAAGATTTTTTCTATCAGCTAGATAAAGATGCTTTGGAGAGGGCTTTTAAATTAATAAGAAAAGCAAGAAATATATATATGCTTGGTATAGGTGCTTCTTCTTTATCTGCTTATGATTTATTTCATAAACTTAAGAGAGCAAATTTTAATGCTTTCTTTTATGAAGATGCCCATTTAAATGCTGAGTTTTTTAATTATCTTACAGAAGAAGATGTAGTTATAGCTTTTTCATATAGCGGAAGAAGCAATGAAGTAATTTATCCTGTAAAAATAGCTTCTTCAAAAAATGCTTCGATAATAGCTGTAACAAGAAAAAAAACGAATTATCTCTCTAAAATGGCTGATGTTCTAATTACGGTACCTAATAATGAAGAACTTACTAGAATTGGAGCTATTACTTCTAAGTATTCATCTCTTATCGTGAGTGATCTTTTATATTTCGGAGCTATACAAAAAGATTTTGAAAATATAAAAGAAAATCTTATAAAGACTAGCATTCTGACTAGAGAATTAAAATTAGATGATGAAGAATAAAGATATATGGAGTTATAAAATTATGGAAAATTTAGATAATCTTGTAACAGAATCTGTAAATGAAAATTCCAAGAATATAGATGCTTTAAGTACTATAGAAATGGTTAAAATAATTAATACAGAAGATTCTAAAGTTGCTGATGCTGTAGGAAAAGAAAGTGAAAATATTGCAAAAGCTATAGATGAAATAGCAAAAAGATATATAAAAGGTGGGAGATTGATATATATAGGTGCTGGTTCATCTGGAAGAATGGGTACTTTAGATGCAGTAGAGCTTACTCCTACATATAATGTTTCACCTGAAAGAGCTTTCGGACTAATAGCAGGAGGCAAAGAAGCTATGTATAGAGCTGTAGAAGGTGCGGAAGATTCAAGAGAATTAGGAAGAGAAGATTTAGTAAATTGCAAACTTTCTAATTTGGATTGTGTTGTAGGTATAGCTGCAAGCGGAAGAACTCCTTATGTATTAGGAGGATTGGATTATGCAAAAGAAATAGGGGCATTAACTGTGATGATATCATCAAACAGAAATGAAAATGTTGAAAAATCTGCTGATATAGTAATTACTCCTATAGTGGGGGCTGAAGTAATATCAGGTTCTACTAGAATGAAATCAGGAACAGCTGCTAAGATGGTTGTAAACAGTATTTCAACAGGGGTTATGATAAAATCAGGAATGGTATATGGAAACTATATGGTTAATGTGCTTCCTACAAATAAAAAGTTGGAAACTAGAGCTATAAGAATGATATCTTCAATAACAGGAGTTGATATAGAAAAATCTTCTAAATTATTTGAAGAATCAGGAAAATCTGTTGCTGTATCAATTATAATGAATAAGGCTTCCATAGATAAGGATAAAGCTCAGAAACTTTTAAAAGAATCTAATAATATGGTAAGAATAGCTATAGAAAAAGCTAAAAGTGCCTAAAAAATTATAATTTATACTTAAGGAAATTACTGTGAATAAATTTGATACTATATCATCTATATTAAATAAAGCTATAGAAAACAACATTATATATAATGTTTCATATAGTTTTATTAAAGATAATGATGTTAAAAATAATTATATAGGTATTTATGGAACTAATAATTTAAAGAGAGTTGATAATAACAGTATTTATGATTTAGCTTCTCTTACAAAAGTGATAGGTACTACTTCAATGATGCTCAAATTATTAGATTTTGGTAAAATCAATTTAGATGATAAAGCTGTCAAATTTTGCAGTAATTTTAAAGATGAAAATATTACTATAGAAGAACTTCTGCTTCATAATTCAGGAGTTAAAGCAGATTTAGATAATAAAACTAATATAGATAAAAATAAAATATTTGATAGCACTATTATAAATAAAGAAAACTATCATAAAACAATATATTCTGATATAGGTTTTATTATACTTGGATTTATAATAGAAAATATTACAAATTCAAATTTAGATAAATCATTTAAAGATTATATTTTTAATTCTGCTAATATGAATAATACTTCATATCATCCTTTAAATAAAGATTGCTGCATACCAACTGAAATTACAGATAAGAGAGGAATAATTTGCGGAGAGGTTCATGATTCTAAATCTTATGCTTTAGGAGAGATAGGAAGTGCGGGGTTATTTTCTACGCTTGAAGATTTAAATATTTTTGTTTGTTCTATATCAAATGATGATGAAAAAATTTTATCTCATAATTCAATAAAAAAATTAATAGATATTAATTTTGGAGAGAGAACTTTAGGTTGGGATAAAAGATATGGAAAATATACTTTATATCATACAGGTTTTACAGGAACTTCTATATTAATAAATTTAAACTCTAAAGAGGCTATGATAATTCTTACAAACAGAATTCATCCAAATAGAGATAATAATACTTATTTAGAATTAAGAGAAGAAATTAATAAAATATTTATGGAGTAATAAATGAAACCTAGTTTAATACTTATGAGTCATGGTAATTTTGCTCATGAAATAATGGAATCTGCCAAAATGATATTAGGAGAAGTTTCAGGATATCATACAGTATGTATGACTGCTGATGACGGATTTGAAGGAACTTCTAAAAAATTACAAAGCTGTTTGAATGAAATGAATGATGTAAAAGATATTATAATATTAGCGGATTTATACGGCGGAACTCCTTTTAATATAGGAAATATATTTTCAAAAAAAGAAAAAGATAATTTTAATATAAGATTAATAGCAGGAATGAATTTTGCTATGTTATTAGAATATTTTTCTTCTGATAAAGAAGATATTAATGAATTAGTAAATGATATAATTAGTACAGGTAAAGATGCAATTTTAGAACCATCTTTAAATGAAGAAGATGATGATGATATAGATTTAGATTAATTATATTAATAATAAAAAAGCCTTTGATAGCTAAAAACTACCAAAGGCTTTTTGTTTATTGAAAACTAAATAAATATATTACTTATCTTGTAATACAGCTATACCAGGTAATTCTATTCCTTCAAGGAACTCTAAAGAAGCACCACCACCTGTAGATACGTGAGTCATCTTGTCAGCAACACCAGATTTATTAACAGCAGATACACTGTCTCCGCCTCCGATAATGCTTACAGCACCAGAATTAGCAATAAATTTAGCTACCTCGAAAGTACCCTTAGCAAAATTAGCCATTTCAAATACACCTAATGGTCCATTCCAAACAACAGTTTTAGCATTTTTTAGTATGTTTTCAATTTCTGTTAAAGTTTTAGGACCAACATCCATACCCATCCAACCAGCAGGTATAGCATTAGAATCTACAACTTTTATAGCAGCATCATTATCAAATTTGTCAGCTATAACATTGTCAACAGGTAAATATAAAGTTTTATTTAATTCTTTAGCTTTATCCATAATCTCTTTAGCAGTAGCAATATAATCATCTTCACATAAAGAAGTACCTATTTCTAATCCTTTAGCCTTAAAGAAAGTATAAGCCATACCGCCTACAACAATTAAAGTATCAACTTTGTTAAGCAAGTTTTTAAGTACAGATATTTTAGAAGAAACTTTAGCTCCGCCGATTATAGCAACAAAAGGACGAGCAGGGTTAGCAACAGCATCTCCTAAATATTGTATCTCTTTCTCCATCAAGAAACCAGCAACAGCAGGCATTCCAGCTTTAGCAGATACTATTCCAGCAGTAGAAGCATGTGCTCTGTGAGCAGTACCGAAAGCATCATTAACATAAACATCAGCTAAATCAGCTAATTGTTTAGAGAATGCTGCATCATTTTTCTCTTCTTCAGCATGATATCTTAAGTTTTCAAGTAAAAGTACGTCTCCTGACTTTAATTCAGCAGCAAGTTTTTTTACTTCTTCACCTATACAATCATTAGCAAAAATAACTTTATTGTTAGGAAGTTTAGTTTTCAAATAATCATAAACAGGTTTCAAAGAATATTTAGGATTAGCTTCACCTTTTGGTCTTCCTAAATGGCTCATAAGTATGAGAGAAGCACCCTGAGAGAGAATGTATTCTATAGTAGGCATAGCAGCATCTACTCTTGTAGTATCTGTAATTTTAGAGCTTGTTTCTTTATCAAGAGGTACATTGAAATCAACTCTCATTATGACTTTTTTACCTTTAATGTCTATATCTTTTACTGATTTTTTCATTTTTATATCCTTTAAATTTTTTATACTTATTAAAAATTTAAAGGGTGCTATAATTTATAATATTATGCACCCTTATTATAGCCTAATAAATTAATTATTATAACTTATTATTATTTTTTGCCATACATATATAATAATAAATCAATTACTCTGTTAGAATAACCCCATTCATTATCATACCAAGAAACGATTTTGAAGAATCTTTTCTCACCTTTTAAGTTGTTTTGAACTGTAGCTAAAGAATCGTAAATAGAGCTTCTGTTATCATGTATGAAGTCGCTAGATACTAATTCTTCATTGCAGAAACCTAAAACATTTTTCATATAAGATTCAGAAGCTTTTTTCATTAAAGCATCGATTTCTTCAATAGAAGTATCTTTTTCACTTCTGAAAGTTAAGTCTACAACAGATACGTCAGGAGTAGCAACTCTGAAACTCATACCTGTTAATTTACCTTTAGTAACTGGTAAAACTTCACCAACAGCTTTAGCAGCACCAGTAGTAGATGGTATTGTGTTTACAGCAGCAGCACGTCCGCCTCTCCAGTCTTTTTTAGAAGGACCATCTACTGTTTTTTGAGTAGCAGTATAAGAGTGAATAGTAGTCATAAGACCTGTTTCTATACCGATACCTTCTTTAAGAAGTACATGTACTAGCGGAGCTAAACAGTTAGTAGTACAAGAAGCATTTGATACTACATGATGTTTAGAAGGGTCATATTCTTCATGGTTAACACCATAAACGAAAGTTCTTAAATCACCTTTACCAGGAGCTGAAATGATAACTTTTTTAGCACCTGCAGCTATATGACCTTCAGCTTTTTCTTTGTCAGTGAAAAGACCAGTAGATTCTATTACATATTCAACACCTAAATCTTTCCAAGGAAGGTCTTTTAATTCTTTAGTAGCACCGATACATTTAATTTTGTTGCCGTTAACTACTAATACATCTTCACCTTCTGTTGTAATGTCAGCTTTCATTCTGCCATGAACAGAGTCATATTTTAATTGATAAGCAAAATATTTAGCATCAGTACTAACATCAACAACACCTACTACATCTATTTCTTTTCCTAATAAACCGCGTTCTACTAATGCCTGAAAAACTAGACGACCGATACGTCCAAAACCATTTATTGCTACTTTTACAGCCATAAAATTACTCCTTAATTAAAATAATATTCTATATACGAACATATAAAATCTATGCTATCATAAATAAAAATTTAAGTCAAGGATAATTTAATATTTTTAATTTTATCTAACATAATTTTATTTGTTTTATTTTCCGACATAGTTAAATTATATTATTTAGTAAAAAAATATAATTGAAATTTATTGTTTTAATTATATATTAAAAATGGTAGGGTTTTTAAGTAATGAATAAATTATTAATTATTTCATTATTGTTTGTTTTTATCATATCTTGTGAAAAAAATATAGTTTATGAAAGTAAACAATATACTGCTAATATGACAAATAATGTATATACCAATGATATAGATGTTAGAAGCAGAAAATTTGATGCTATAGGCTTAATAAAAAAAAGTTCTTTTACAATGTACCCTGATATAAAAATAGAGGATTTGATATCATCTTTTAATACTGTTGAATGGGAAGATTTTATAGCAGAAGATGATTATATGCGTTATGTAGATATCATAGGTACAATAGATACAAATAAATATATTTTTCAATTTAAAATACTTGACCATTATAATTGGGAGCTATACGCTTTTGAGATGAATAATAAGGCATATACTACAGATAGAGCTTCGTATAGATTATATTCTCTCTATACAAACCATATTGTAGAGACTAATACAGCAACAAATTAATATATGATTTTCTATTAGTAATAAAATTATAAATACTGTGCTGTAAACTCTTTTATTTTTTCCCAATATAATTTTTCATTATGTTTTGCAGAACTTATATGATAAGCACCTTCTACAATTAATTTATCCTTTTTTGATGAACAAGCATTATATAGCCTATCCATCATTTCTAAAGGCACTAAATCATCTTTACTGCCGTGAATAAATAGTATAGGAGTTTTTGTTTTTGATACAGATTTTAAAGCATTAGCCTGTGAAAAGAAATATCCTATTCTTAATTTTGTTATTAATGATATTATGGGTATAAAAGGAAAATAGGGCAGATGATAGCTTATTTTTAATCTATTTCCAAGCTGTTCATTAGCATTAGTAAATCCAGAATCTTCTATAGCAAGTTTAACATTTGAAGGGAGATTTTCAGCTAAAGCAATCATTATAGCCTCTGCTCCCATAGAAATGCCAAATAAAATAATATCAGCATTACTATTAATTGATAATATGTATTTAATCCAAGAGAGAATATCCTCTTTTTCTAAATAACCCATACCATAAGAATTACCCTCGCTTAATCCATGAGTTCTCAAATCTACAAGAAGAGCATTATACCCCATATTAAAAAACTTCTCAGCATAATATCTCATATTAGAGCCTTTACTCTCGTATCCGTGAACTATTATGGTGTAAATATTAGAGTTTTTATTCTCTATAAAATGAGCATGCAGTTTTAAATTATCAGAAGTTTTGGTATATACATCTATTTGAGATTTTTCAAACCATTCTCTTCTTTTTTCTTTTTCTAATAGTTCTTCTTCAGTTTCTTCTTTACTGTTTTTTTTGATTTCAAGTACTCTTTTTTTGCCTTTAATTAAAACTAGCTGCACATAATAATTTGATATAATAATAATAATAATAATAACTAAAAGTAATAATATTATTATAAATATCATATTATTTTTAATAGCCTATAGTAGTGCCGAATTTCATTCCCACTTGTGCACCTATATCCAAAGAAGCTAAGTTTCTGCTTTCAACAAGAACTTTTTCTGCACCTCTTAAATCTATCCCAAAATCAGTGCCGACATATGCACCAACTAATAATGCAACATTATCTTTAATGTTAAAAGAATAATCAAAAGTAAGTTTAATATATGTCATAACTGCATTTTTCATTACATCATCTATTTTTAATGCATCATAATAACTAAAAGTTTTAGTGCTTGTATTTCCGCTAAAAAACTCTGCAGAATGTGTAAGGTATAAAGGCACTTTTACTCCAATACCAAGTCCTAAAGCAAAATTATTATAATGGAACTTAGGAAGTATGCCAATTTGCATATTTTCAAAAGTATAATACTCTCTTACATTTACATCTTGCTGAGTAACTCCGTCTTTGTAAGAGCTTTTAAGTCCAAAAGAGTCATGAGAATAACCTATATCTACTAATAAACTTATTCCTTTATCTTCATCAGTTACTAAATAACCAGCCTGAAAACTTATACCCGCATCAAATCCAACAGTACCGCTATTTTTTTTATAAGCATCTTTGTAGCTTTGCGGAGCATCTTGAGAAAAATAAACATTATAAAAGCTAAAACTAGCCCCAATAGGTATAGTAGCACCAAATTGCCAGCCGCTTTCTGCAAATGATAATTTAGCAAATAAAAATAAAAAAGATAAAATAACAATTTTTTTCATAACACTCTCCATAAAATAACTTTATTTTTAAAAAATTTAATTCATATCTATTTTTTTAGCTTCATGCCATAATTTATCCAAATCATAATACTCTCTTCCTTCTTGTGTAAACAAATGTATCACCAAAAATCCGTAATCCGTTAAATACCACAAAGAATCAGAATTGTTATCATTTTCTGCATAAGGAGTAATACCCTCTTCCTTTAATTCTTTATAAACAGCATCAGAACCAGCCTTCATTTGCGGAGCAGAAGAAGCTGTTGCTATAATAAAAAAATCTGAAAGGGTAGTAACACCGTCTAAATCTAATATTACTATGTCTTCAAGTTTTTTATCGTCTAAGGCTTTTGCTGCTTTTAGAGTTAGGCTTTTAGCCATTTCTCTGTCTATCATTTTTTTTGTTTTGTTTGAATCATTGAATTTCATAGTAATCATACCCCAAAATTAATACTGCATTATTTAAAAGCCTTCTATCGGTTTTGGCATATATTCTGCTAATTCTACATTCATTAGCAACCATAAAAGACTTTTCTATCTCTCCGTTTCTTATAAGAATAATGCTATTATACACTTTAGCAGGAAAATTTCCATATTCCCCAGCCGCAAAGCCCCTATAACGCATCCTAATATTTATCCTATCCGCAAGCCCAGAAACATCAGTGCCATTCAAAATTATTAAACTAACATCTTCATTATTTAATT
Organism: Brachyspira pilosicoli; assembly: GCF_008016535.1. Classification (GTDB taxonomy): domain Bacteria; phylum Spirochaetota; class Brachyspiria; order Brachyspirales; family Brachyspiraceae; genus Brachyspira; species Brachyspira pilosicoli_A. The sequence continues at coordinate 27,153 of NZ_SAXY01000011.1, read as the reverse complement.
CGCTTCTCTCTGTTTTTAATCCCACATATAATGACAAATCTTCCATCTGTTTTACAAAAGCACTTCCTCCAAGTAACGGATTAATTATTCCATTATCATCAACTCTTCCATCAATATTTTGTACTATTAAGCTTTTTTCATTGCTGTTTGATATTATTTTTAATATAGCTTTAATATCAGGAGGTCTTAAATTGCTTTTTATCTTAGAATATATAGCATTTCTCATATCTTTTCTAACTATCATAGATTTAAGCTCAGGACTTTGTATAAAACTAATCATTAAATTAATAATAACATCTTCAAGTCTATATAATGTTTCTATATCCTCATATTGCTTCATAGTGATATAATGTAGATATGATACTACTTTATTTCCCTGAAAAATCCATTCTCCAATATCAAAATTAATATTATAAATACTGTTATTTTCTACATAATGAATAGGCTCTTCTACATACATCTTCACTCCGCCAATCAAATCTATTATGTCTGATATGCTGTTATTGTCTAATGTTATTTTATATGTTATTTTTTTATTAACAGTGTTTTCTATAGCATTAAATACCGCAGAATCGCCTCCTTCTTTATATAATTCTTTTAGAGGTATAGAGTCATCTTTTTTGTTTTTCCAAAGAGCTGCATTTCTGGGAAGCCCTATTAAACCGATTCTATTGTGTAAACTTGATAATACTCCCACATATGCCCCATAAGGCTCCTCTTTTTCATCTATAAATAGTATAGAAAAATATAATTCTTCATCATTTTTTATTGCTGAATCTATTTTGCTATATAGAAAATAATATAAGATAAAAGCTACTAGAATAATAATGAAAGCAAATGAAGATATTAATATAATTACAGCTTTTTTATTGGCATTGCTTATAGTTTTTAGTGCTTTAGTATTATTATCGTTTTTTTTAATTTTCATAAAAATATTATAGCTATAAAAAAACCATATCATTTACAGATATGGCAAGCAGATGAACCGGTGACGGGTTTCGAACCCGCGAATGCAGGAATGAAAATCCTGTGTGTTAAACCTCTTCACCACACCGGCGTATATAATGTAATTGTAGGTAATATAAAACCTATATGAGCCAAGAAGGGTTCGAACCTTCGACAACCGCCTTAAAAGGGCGATGCTCTACCGACTGAGCTATTGGCCCGTTTCTTTTATTTATCAATTAATGTTTCGCTATATTACTATATTATTTTATTTTTGTCAAGTATTAAAAATATTTTTTATATAAATTTATTATAAATATTTTTTTAATTATAAAAAAATAATAAAAGTATAGTTTTATTTAAAGTTTTAATATACAATCTTTTATTATACTATTATTGTATTGAGGTTTTTATGGAGTTAAGAAAATTAACAGAAGAAGAAAGAAATGTAATAATATTTAAGGGTACTGAATATCCTTTTACAGGCGAATATAATGATTTTTTTGAGGAGGGCGTTTATTGCTGCAAACAATGCGGGGCTGAATTATACCGCTCTGAAGATAAGTTTAAATCAAAATGCGGTTGGCCTTCATTTGATGATGAAATAAAAGGAGCTGTTAGAAGATCATTAGATGAAGACGGTTATAGAATAGAAATTACATGTAATAATTGCGGGGCTCATTTGGGGCATGTGTTTGAGGGTGAGCGTTTAACAGATAAAAATACAAGGCACTGTGTAAACTCTATTTCATTAATATTTAAACCTAAAGAAAAATAAATAAAAAAATAAATAATAAGAAAATTAATAAGGATTGTAATACTTTAATATGAATACATATATATTAATATCATCTTTAATAATTATAATTTGTATAGTAGCTAGTAAAATATCTATGAAAGTGGGAGTGCCTTCGCTTTTGCTTTTTTTAGTTTTGGGAATGTTATTTGGCTCTGACGGCATTTTAAAAATAGAGTTTGATAATTATGTTGTGGCAGAGCAGATATGCACTATAACCTTAATATTTATAATGTTTTACGGTGGTTTTGGTACTAATTGGAAAGTTGCTAAACCAGTAGCAAAAAAAGCTTTTTTACTATCATTTGTTGGTACTTTTATCACTTCTATGGTTACGGGGGTGTTATGCTATTTTGTATTAAAGTTTGAGTTATTTGAGAGTTTTTTAATAGCTTCGGTTATTGGTTCTACGGATGCTGCTTCTGTGTTTTCTATACTTCGTTCAAAGAATTTAAACTTAAAAGATGGGCTTGCTTCTCTTTTAGAGCTTGAAAGCGGAAGTAATGACCCTATGTCTTATATGCTTACGGTTATATTTTTGGGGCTTGTTGGAAAAACATTAAACAGTCCTCTTTCAATAGTTTATATGGTATTTGCTCAGATAGTATTTGCTGTTGCAGTGGCAGCTTTAATATCTTTTATGGCTTATAATGTTTTAAGAAAATTTAAGTTTCCTGTAAGCGGACTTGATACTATATTTGTGCTTGCTGTTGCTTTGCTTTCATATTCATTATCTTCTATAGTTGGGGGCAATGGATATTTAGCTGTTTATTTGGTTGGTATAGTTCTTGGAAACACTAATATTAAAAATAAAGTTGCTTTGGTTAATTTCTTTGATGGTGTTACAGGGCTTATGCAGATGGTGTTGTTTTTCTTGTTAGGGCTTCTTTCTTTCCCTTCAAGAATATCTAATGTGGCTCCTACTGCGATATTTGCAGCATTATTTATAACATTTGTATCTAGACCTATAGCAGTGTTAGCAATATTAACTCCTTTTAAGGTATCTTTAAAAAAACAGCTTTTAATTATGTGGGCGGGGCTTAGAGGGGCTGCTTCCATCGTTTTTGCTATATTTGTTATAGTAAATGGTGAAGCTATTAGTTATGATATATTTCATATTGTATTTTTCTTAGCGATTATATCTGTATCTTTTCAGGGTACTTTGCTTCCTATTATTGCTAAAAAATTTGACCTTGTCGATTCTGAAGAAAATGTATTAAAAACTTTCAACGATTATGTGGATGATGATGATATGGAACTTATACAAGTTAACATTACTAAAAATCATCATTGGGTTGGCAGAGAAATTAAAGATATAGAGCTTCCAGAAAATTCAATTATTATAACAATAGAGCGTGGTGATGAAACTATTATTCCAAATGGAAGCACTGTTATAAATAGCGGCGACACAATTATACTTAATGCTAAAAGAACAAAATATTATGATATAACATTAAAAGAAATAAATATTAATATGAATCATCCTTGGAAAAATAAAGAATTAAAAGATTTGAAATTGCCAAAGGATAATTTAATAGTAATGATAAAAAGAGACGGCGGCACTATTATACCGCGTGGAAATACTATTATAAAACATAGAGATACTATACTTATGAGAAATAATGATTAATAATATGTTTTAAAAAAATATTAAATATTATTGCTGCATTTTAAAGTGGATTCAAGTACGAATTTTTTGACGCTTCCATATTCTAAAGAAAATTCGCTTCCATTTCCATTGAGAGCTTTTATAAAAATTTCTGAGTTTTCAAAGTTGCTGTAATTGTTTTTATGGGTATATATTTTAGCATTTTCTATAACACCCAAAAAAACATCATTTTCCCCAATCTGAAAATCTTTTTCTTCAGCACATAAAAGCATAGTGCCGTCACAGCATCCGCATGATATATGAAATATTATATTTCCATTCTCTTCTTGAAGTTCTTTTATTAATTCTATAGCATTATCATCTGCTATAATTTTATTATTATTCATAAATATACTCCCATTTAATTAAGGGACTGCATTTTTATAATGCAATCCCTATGATGATTAATATATATTAAAAGAAGCCTAGTTTTTTAGGAGAATAACTTACCAAAATATTTTTTGTCTGCTGATAATGATCAAGCATCATTTTATGAGTTTCTCTTCCTATGCCTGATTGCTTATATCCTCCGAATGCAGCATGAGCAGGATAAGCATGATAGCAATTAGTCCAAACTCTTCCAGCTTTAATGCCTCTTCCAAAACGATATGCTTTATTTATATTGCGAGTCCAAACACCAGCACCAAGTCCATACATAGTGTCATTAGCTATTTCTAAAGCCTCTTCATCATTTTTAAATGTAGTTACAGATAAAACAGGTCCGAATATCTCTTCTCTAAAGATTCTCATACTGTTATTGCCTTTAAATATTGTAGGCTGTACATAGAATCCATTAGCTAATTTGCCTTCTAATATGTTTCTTTCTCCTCCTATTAATACTTCAGCACCTTCCTCTTTTCCTATTTTTAAATATTCTGTAATTTTATTTATTTGATCTTCACTAGCCTGAGCTCCCATCATAGTTTCTATATCAAGAGGATTTCCTATCTTTATAGCTTTTACTCTTTCTAAAACCCTAGCCATAAACTTATCATATATTTTCTCATGTATTAATGCTCTTGAAGGGCAAGTACAAACCTCTCCCTGATTGAATGCAAACAAAACAAGTCCTTCAATAGCTTTATCCAAAAAGTCATCATCAGCATCCATAATATCTTCAAAGAATATATTAGGGGATTTTCCTCCAAGCTCCAATGTTACAGGTATAATGTTCTCTGTAGCAAATTGCATTATCTGTCTTCCTACGCTTGTTGATCCTGTAAATGCCACTTTAGAAATTCTAGGGCTAGTTGCCAATTTTTTACCTATTCTTCCGCCGCTTCCATTAATAACATTTAATACTCCTTTAGGTATCAAATCTCCTATTACTTCCATAAGTACAAGTATGCTTGCAGAAGTAGGGCTTGCAGGTTTTAATACTATACAGTTTCCAGCAGCCATTGCAGGTGCTATTTTCCAAGCTGCCATAAGCAAAGGGAAATTCCAAGGTATAATTTGTCCTACAACGCCTAATGGTTCATGAAAGTGGTAAGCTATAGTATCATCATCTATTTCGCTTATAGTTCCCTCTTGTGTTCTAATCGCACCGGCAAAATATCTAAAATTATCTGCAGATAAAGGTATATCCGCATTCAAAGTCTCTCTTATAGGTTTTCCATTATCCCAAGTTTCAGCATATGCTAATAATTCTAGGTTTTCTTCAATTCTTTCAGCTATTTTTATAAGAATATTAGCTCTTTCTGTAGGCGAAGTTTTAGCCCAAGCATCCTTTGCGGCGTGAGCGGCATCAAGAGCAAAATCAATATCTTCATCGTTAGAAAAAGGTACTTTATTGATAACTACACCGTTTATAGGGCTAATATTATCAATATATTTTCCGCTTTTAGGTGGTACCCATTCTCCTCCTATATAATTTTCATATTGTTTTTTAAAAACTTTTGAAAAATCTTTGTATTTACTCATATTACTATATCTCCCCAAACTTTTTTTGTTTAATATAACTATTAGTATATAAAAAAAATACATATATTCAAGATAATTTGAACATTATTTTTAATTTAATGTTAAAAAAATAAAAAATAATTGAGTATTTAATTATTTTATTTTTAAAAATAATGTTTTGTTATTGTGTTTGTAAAATAATATAAATATAAAATTTTTACAACTGTATTTAGTGGTTTTTTTATAAATAAAATAACTTTACAATATTTATTATTAATACTTGAAAAAAAATATATTGATTGTATAATGTTTTCAATAAAAATTAAGAAAATAATTAAAATTAAAATATTTGTAAGGAGAAAGATTTATGGCAGCAAAACAGTTGTTATTTGATGAAGAAGCTAGACGCTCCCTTATGCGTGGAGTAGATGCTTTAGCTAATGCAGTAAAAGTAACTTTAGGACCGCGTGGACGTAATGTTGTAATAGACAAAAAATTTGGTCCCCCTACCATAATAAATGATGGTGTTACTATTGCTAAAGAAATAGAATTAGAAGACCCTTTTGAAAATATGGGGGCTCAAATAGTTAAAGAAGTAGCTACTAAAACTAATGATGTTGCTGGCGATGGTACTACTACAGCTACAGTTTTAGCACAAGCTATGGTTAAAGAAGGTTTAAAAAATGTAACTAGCGGTGCTAATCCTATGCTTATTAAAAGAGGTATAGAAAAAGCAGTTAGCGAGATAGTTGCTCATATTAAATCTGAAGCTAAACAAATTAAAGGAAAAGAAGAGATTGCTCAAGTTGCTACAATTTCTGCTAACAACGATAAAGAAATAGGTGCTTTAATCAGCGATGCTATGGAAAAAGTTGGTAAAGAGGGTGTTATCACTGTTGAAGAGGCTAAATCATTAGAAACTAGCCTTTCATTAGTTGAAGGTATGCAATTTGATAGAGGTTATATTTCTCCGTATTTTGTAACTAATGGAGATAGTATGACTGCTGAATTAGAAGATGCTTTAGTTCTTATTTATGACAAAAAAATATCTAACATGAAAGAACTTCTTCCTGTACTTGAAAAAATTGCTCAAACAGGAAAACCTTTCATTATTATTGCTGAAGATATAGAATCTGAAGCTTTAGCTACTTTAGTATTAAACAAAATGAGAGGAGTATTAAATGTATGTGCAGTTAAGGCTCCTGGTTTTGGCGACAGAAGAAAAGCTATGCTTGAAGATATTGCTATATTAACAGGCGGACAAGTTATCAGTGAAGATTTAGGTATGAAGCTTGAAAATACTGGTTTAGAGCATCTTGGTAAAGCTAAGAAAATCACTGTTGATAAAGAAAACACTACTATAGTTGAAGGTGCTGGTAAAAAAGCAGATGTTCAGTCAAGAGTTGCTGCTATTAAAAAACAAATAGAAGAAACTGACAGTGATTATGACAGAGAGAAATTACAAGAGAGATTAGCTAAACTATCAGGAGGAGTTGCTGTTATTAATATTGGTGCTGCTACTGAAGTAGAAATGAAAGAGAAAAAAGCTCGTGTTGAAGATGCTTTATCTGCAACTCGTGCTGCTGTTGAAGAGGGAGTTATTCCTGGCGGCGGTATCACTTACTTACATGCTCAATCTAAACTTGATGCTATTAAATTAGAAAATCCTGATGAGCAAGTTGGTGTTAATATAGTAAAAAGAGCTATAGAAGAGCCTATAAGAATGATAGCACAAAATGCTGGTTTAGACGGTTCTGTTGTTGCTATTGAGGCTAAAAAACAAAAAGGCAATATGGGTTTCAATGCTCTTACTAATGAGTGGGTTGATATGCTTAAAGCTGGTATTATTGACCCTGCTAAAGTTTCAAGAAGTGCTTTACAAAATGCTGCTTCTATTGCTTCTCAAGTATTAACTGCTGAAGTTATTATTACTGATATACCTGAACCTGAAAAACCAATGCCTCCAATGCCTGGCGGCGGAATGGGCGGTATGTATTAATAATTACCATTAGCTTAAAAAATAATTTTTTTAAATATAAAAGCCTTAGCGATTATTTGTTAGTCGCTTGGGCTTTATTTTTTATATGGAGTTTTTGGGAGTGTTTTTTATGAAAGATTTTAGTATTAGATTTGCCAATGTGGACGATGTTTCTACTATATTAAAGTTTATTAGAGAGTTAGCTTCTTATGAAAAGCTTGAAAATGAGGTTGTAGCTACTGAGGATATATTAAAAGAATGGATATTTGAGAAAAAGAAGGCTGAAGTTTTGATTGCTTTAGAGAATGATGCTCCTATTGGATATGCTTTATTTTTTCACAATTTTTCTACTTTTTTGGGTAAGGCTGGTATATATTTAGAGGATTTGTATATTAGAGAGAGTTTTAGAGGTTTAGGATATGGTAAGAGATTATTAAAAGAGCTTGCTAAGATTGCTGTTGATAGAGGGTGCGAGAGGCTTGATTGGCAGTGTTTGGATTGGAATAAGGGGAGTATTGATTTTTATTTATCTATCAATGCACTTAAAATGGAAGATTGGTATACTTATAGATTAAGTCATAATTCTTTAAAAGAATTCTCTAAAAACAAATAATTTTTTATAATTTTTAAAAATATATTTTATAAAATTATTATATTAATAATGTGAATTTTCTTTGCATTTACTGCAATCTAAAAAATAAGAATTAATATTAATAAATATCTTATTCAAATATGTAATAATAATAATTTTTTCAATTTTCTGTAAAATAAATATTTTATTGTAAAAGATAATATTGACTTTATACTGAAATTATGTTATTTTATAACCGTTGATAGATAGAAAATAAGAATTAAAGTATAAAAAATAAATGAGGTGAAGGTATGAATGTAGTTATAATAATCACCTCTGTTGTAGTTGCGTTTGTTTTTGGATATATAACCCGCTGGGTAATAGCTAAAATTAATCTTAATTCAGCGGAGATAATAAGACAAAATATGCTTCGCGATGCTAAAGAGCAGGCGGAAAATGAAAGAAAAAATATTATTTCAGAAGCTAATTTAGAATTACAAAAAGAACGTAATAGATTAGAAAATGAAAATAAAGAAAGAAGATTAGAAGTTCAAAAATTAGAGAATAGAGTACTACAACGAGAGGCGAATTTAGACAAAAAAACTCAATATTTAGAAAATAAAGAACATAATATTGAAAATAAACTGAAAAAAATAAAAGAGCAGGAAGAAAAATTAGATTCCTTATTGGAAGAAGAGAAAAAAGAGCTTGAAAAAATTGCAGGCTTTACTCGTGAAGAGGCTAAAAATGCTCTAATGATAGAAATAGAAGAAGATGCTAAAAAAGCAGCTTCAAAGATAGTAGATAATATAGAAAAGAATGCTATAGAAGCAGGGGAGAAAAAAGCTAGAGAGATAATTGTTCAAACTATACAGAGAATATCTAGCGATGTAACTCAAGAATCTTCAGTTACTTCTGTTTCTTTGCCTAGTGAAGAGATGAAAGGAAGAATTATAGGCAGAGAGGGAAGAAATATAAGAATGCTTGAAACACTCACTGGAGTTGATATTATTATAGATGATACTCCTGAGGCTGTTGTTATATCTTGTTTTGATCCTGTAAGAAAGCATATTGCTAAAGTTTCATTAGAAAAACTTATATTAGACGGACGTATTCATCCTGCAAGAATAGAAGAAATTGTTGAAAAAACTAGAAGAGAAGTGGAAGATTCTATTATGACTGCTGGAGAGAATGCTATTGCTGATTTAAATCTCACTACTATGCATCATGAGCTTATTAGACATATGGGTAGGCTTCAATATAGAACTAGTTATGGGCAGAATATGCTTCTTCATAGTAAGGAAGTAGCAAATATTGCTGGTATGATTGCGGCAGAAATTGGTGCAAATGTTGAAATGGCTAAGAGAAGTGCGTTTTTGCATGATGTTGGAAAGGCTATAGAGATTGAGGGTGAAGATTCTCATGCTATTAGCGGGGCTGATTTAGCTAAAAGATGCGGTGAGAGAGAGGAAATTGTTAATGCTATAAGGGCACATCATAATGATGTAGAAACTCAAACTGTTGAGGCTGTTATAGTGAAGGCGGCTGATGCTATTAGTGCTGCTCGTCCGGGTGCTAGAATGGAATCTTTTGAAAATTATATTAAAAGACTTGATGATTTGGAAAAGATTGCTGATAGTGTTGAGGGTGTTGAGAAATCTTTCGCTATACAGGCTGGAAGAGAGATTAGAGTTATGACTAAGAGTGATGTGGTTGATGATGTTAAGGCTAAACAGATTGCAAGAGATATTGCTAAAAGAATAGAAGATGAACTTAAATATCCGGGTATTATTAGAGTTACTGTTATTAGAGAAACTAGGGCAGTAGAAGTTGCTAGATAATAATAAAGGTTTATTTTATGGCTATTAAAAATATATTATGTCTTGGGGATATTGTTGGAGTTACGGGCAGATATGCTGTAAGAAGGCATTTGGAAGAGATTAAATTAGAGCATAATATAGATTTTGTTATAGCGAATGGAGAAAACGCGGCTAATGGGGTTGGTATCACTAGAGATACTGCCGCAGAGCTGTTTAATTCTGGTATAGATGTACTTACTACTGGAAACCATGTTTGGAATAATAGAGATGTATTTGCATTGATTGGTAATGAGAACAGACTTCTTCGTCCATACAATTATCCTAATGAATCTCCCGGGCTTGGTTATTATATATATGACTGTGATGATTGTAAAATAGGTGTTCTTAACCTCATGGGCAGAACTTTTTTAGACCCTTTGGATTGTCCTTTCAAAAAAGCTAATATTGCTATTAAACATCTAAAAGAAAAAACTAATGTTATATTTATAGATTTTCATGCCGAGGCTACTGCTGAAAAAATTGCCTTCTCTTATTATCTTGAAGGACAAGTAACTTGTATTTTTGGCACTCATACTCATGTTCAAACTGCTGATGAAAAAATAATTTCTTCTCATACTGCTTATATATCTGATATTGGTATGTGCGGAAGCTATGATTCTGTTATTGGTATGAAAAAAGAGGCAGCTATTGCAAGGTTTGTTACTAAAATACCTCATAGATTTGAAGTTGAAACTACCAACCCTATGATTAATGGTATAATAGTGCAGGTGGATACTCAAACTGGAAAAGCTGCTTCTATTAAAAGAATTAATATAGTATATAATAATGATCAAGTTGAAAGACTTGAGAAGTAAATAATATTATGCCTAATACTAGCATTTTTTTTAGACATTTTTTCATCTTTTATATAAAAGTAGCTCTAATACACACATTAACATATTTTATCTTTGGATTATTATTTTCAAATATTTTCGATTATTCTACAGTTTATAGTTATAATGTTGTCAATAATTTTATGCGTAATTTTGATTCGCCTTTAATATTATTAGGTCCTTTTTTACAGCCTATAAGGGCTATATTTATTGCTATTGCTTTATACCCTATAAGAAATACTATTGCTACCAAATTGGGTTTTTTGAAATTATGGATAATATTAGTATTCATTGGAATTATAGCAACCCCAGCAGCTTCTCCTTCATCTTTGGAAGGCATAATATATACTCAGCTTCCTCTTGAATATCATCTTATATCACTTCCAGAGCTTTTACTTCAAACATTAACTTTCTCTATTTTACTATGGGCTTTAGAACTATTTCCACATAAAAATAAAGACTTTTCTAATAGGCTATTCTTATTAAAAATAATTTTCTCTCTAATTTTTGCATTATTTGGAATATTTTTAACTTCTGTTTCTGGACTAATTATAATAAATTTTTTAGAAATTGATTATATGAATATTAAATTAGACAAAGAAACTATTTCATATTTAACTGCTATATTAATATTAACTATAATAGTTTCTTATGGTTTTGCTAATAAAGTTGCCAAAAAGAAAATATGGCTTTTACTAATTATTCCTTTAATTTTTATTATATATTTAGCTTTGCCTTATTTTTATAATTATTTTTTTAACACAGCTTACAACACAAAAATTGCTTTAATTCCTTATGCTTCAAGTTCTGTTTTAATGTCTTTTATATACTATGTTTTATTTGCTTTATTTTATGGACGCATAGTGAAAAATAAAAATATTAAAAATGATGATAAAACTTTAGAAATTAAAAACATTGAAACTAATGAAGAAACTAAAAACGATGAAGATACAAACAACATTTCATTAGATGCTCAAAATAAAGAAGATAATCAATAACTCTATTTTTATTAAGACATATTATAATTAATGTCCTAAAAAATGTATAAAATGTATATTAATAATTGATATTTTTATATTTATTTCTATTTTTATGAATATTTAGAAGGGTTTTTCAAAAAGACTGTCATGGAGCCATAGATATTGTACTTTTACTTGCTATAATATTTTTGATTCTTTCTTTGATTGTAATATACAATAAAGAAGAAATCAATCTTTGATTGTTATAAAAATGTGTATATTCTTTTAATTTTTCTCTTAATAATTCTACTGTGATATTTTTATTTAATCGTGAATAAAATTCTCTTTCGTCTATGCCGTGTACTCTTTCTACTACGCCATTGTATCTTGGTGTTGCTATAGGAATATATCTCCTCTCTAATTTATTTTTTAAGCAGTATTCATCAAAAATATTGATTTTAGGAGTATTAATACAGCGATAAGTATATTCCATACCATTATCGGTCTGTATAGATTGTATCTTAAAAGGTGAAGTTTTTAAGACATATTTTAAGAAAGATAAAGCACTATAAGGTGTTTTATCCTCATAGATTTGCCTCCAACTATAACGAGTAGCTAAATCTACAGCTGTGAATTGATAAACTGTTTTTCTGCCTAATTTGATATATTTAGTGTCTATTTGAACTATTTTGCCTTCTTTTTGTATTTTAGAGACAAATTTACGCTTATCATATCGCTTCTTTTTCTTTTTTATTTTATATCTCCAAAGATTATTTCTTTTTAGTACATTCTCTATAGCTGTAACACCTATCTTAATGCCTTCACGATTTAAATATGCTTTAATATAATGCTTACCTCGATATTCTTTAGTATAGAGTTTAATAATTAAATTAATCGCTTCTTGATTATCAAAGATATTGGGAGAAGTTTTCGGTCTAGTGCTAAAATTGTCGACAGTTCCAGTTTCTTTATATTTTTTAAGCCAAGCATAAAAAGTGGATTTGGGTATTTCTTCTATCTTTAAAAATCTTTTAATATTTTTAGTTTTTAATGCTTCATCCACTATAAATAATTTAAATTCTGTGCTATAATCTTTTTTCATAGTAGCATCCTTTTTATTTGTTTTATGTTCAAAATATTATAACAAGGATACTGCTTTTTTTATACTAAAAAATGTCCAATATCTCACACTCCTTAACATTTTTTCAAAAAGACATTATTTACTTTTTGTCTTTTTTTTATATAATATCTACAAATATTTAAAAGTGTTTATTTTGGAATTATTATGAAAAGACTATTGTTTTATATAATATTATTAACATATTCAACAGCATTGTTTGGATTTAGAGATATTGATAGAGAGGGTTCTTTTAGTTCTTCTAAATTTAATGATTGGCTTTTAATTGCTGCTTTTAATTCTGATAATGTTCCTTCTTTTAAGTTTGTAGATAAATATGATGATAAAGATTGGGAGAGTTTAGATTCAAGCAAAAAAGAATATTCTTATAAAGGTGCTAATAGTAAAGCTGGAATATTTGCTATATATAACATGAGATATTATCAATATAGAGGATATAATCCGCTTTATACAAAACAACTAAATAGTAAATATTCTAAGATGCTTAAACGTTTTTATTTTTACAGATTTAGTGGCAAGGGTGCTGGATTAATTTCATTAGATAATTCACTTGTTGCAATTGATACTTATTCAAAATACGTTTATATATATGGTATGCCTATAAGAGAGAAAAGTACTTTTGGTGTTGATTTACCTTTAGAATGGGGAGCGGCTGATACTAATATGACTGCTGGAAAAGATTTTATGCCTTTTTATATGTATGACCCTGTAGGACATGTTAATGAAGATGGGAGCGTTGAACTTTATGATCAATATAAAGAGTCTTTTTTAGACAAAGAAAAACGCTATAAACCTGTATTTAACCATAAATCTATATACAGATAATTGACATTATTTAAAAATATATCATAATATTTGCATTATGAATAATAATTTTGATGAAAAGCCTATATTAGATTATATAAAAAAATATCTTCCATTTAGAGAAGAGCATATACTTTCAACTAGAGATTTATCTGTAGAACTTGCAAAGCATTATAATATTGATGTTAGTAAGGCATCTATTGCAGCATTGTGTCATGATTTGGGCAAGAGATACAAAGAAGAAGAGATTAGAAAAATATTATTAGAGTATGATAAAATAGAATACCCTAAACATATCACTTCTGCTTTACTTCATGCGAGGGTAAGTGCCATAATAACAATAGAAGAGTTTCATATAAAAGATGATGATATAATATCTGCCATAGAAAGCCATACAGTGGGGCATGCTAATATGAGTATGCTTGAAAAGATTATATATGCATCAGATTATCTTGAACCTACGCGTAAATTAGAAACTGCTGATAAATTAAGAGAAGAGATTTTTATTAATTTTGATGAAGCATTTTTGAAAGTTGTGTTAGAATCAATATATTTTGTACTTTCAAAAAAACAGTATTTATCTGATAAAACTATAGAGCTATATAATTCATTAGTGATTAAATAATTAAGGTATTTATGAAAAGAGCGTATATAATATTTGTAGCAGATTCCAGAGAATATAGAAGCAAAAAGATTAATATAGACAATATTTTAACAGAGTTATCAATGCTATGTGATACTGCGGGTTATGAGGTAGCTGATAGATTTTCTTTTATACAGCAGAAAATAGTAGCAGGCACTTATATAGGTACAGGTAAACTTGAATCTTTAAAAGAGAGTGCTATAGCTGACAATGTAGAATATTTTGTTTTTGACAATGAGCTTAGCGGTTCGCAGGTGAATGCTATAGAAGAAGGCTCTAATATAAAAGCATTAACTAGAACAGAGATTATATTAGAGATATTTGCAATGCGTGCCAAAACTCTTACAGCTAGAATGCAGGTAGAATTAGCATTTTTGGAGTTTGAATATCCAAGATTAAAAGGTAAGAGAAGCAATTTAAGCCAAGTGAGAGGTGTAATAGGTTTAAGAGGTGGAGCAGGAGAGAAACAACTTGAGTACGACAGAAGAAGAGCAAGAGAGAGAATACATAAACTTAAAACTCAATTAAGCAAAGTAGAAAAATCTGCAAGCACAGAAAGAAAGGGAAGAGGGGCTACTTTTAGAATAGCTATTGTAGGTTATACAAATGCTGGAAAAAGCACTTTATTTAATCTTTTATGTAAGGAAGACACTTATGTAGAAGATAAACTTTTTGCCACATTAGACACTCATACAAGAAAACTTTATTTATCTGATGATGCACCTGTAGAGGCTATTATTAGCGACACTGTTGGTTTTATAGATAGGCTTCCGCATACTTTAATAGCTTCTTTTAAGTCTACATTATCTGAAGTGGTAGAGGCTGATTTGCTTTTGCATTTGGTTGATTCTACAGATGAATATATTGAAGAGAAACTTATCAATGTTGAAGCTACAATAAAAGAGATAGAAGCCTCAAATATAAAACGTATAATGGTATTTAACAAAGTTGACAGTTTGGAAGAAAATCAAAAAAACAAAATACTTACTATGTATGATGATGCAATTTTTATTAGTGCCAAAAACAATATAAATATAGATATATTGAGAGAAAAAATATTAAAAATAATTTTGGAGTCTTTTAATAACGGTTGATAATTTATATTTTTAGTATATACTGAAAGCGTAATTTTTTGTAAAAAATAAAATTATATTTTGTTTTGATATCTGGGACTTTACCACATTGTACATGCTTTGCAATACCCAACTATTAAAGCTAATATACTTGTACTTTTTGCAACTTTTTGCTGCGGGAAAAAGTTGAATAAAATAAGACTTACATAAAAAGCAAATTTTTTAATACATCATTAATACAAATTTTTTTAAGGAAAACAAATTATGCGTTTATCGAAATTATTTATGCCAACACTAAAAGAAGCTCCAAATGATGCTATAATAGCTTCTAATAAATTAATGATAAGAGCAGCACTTGCAAGAAAAATATCAAACGGTCTTTATTCTTATTTGCCTTTAGGTGTGAGGGTATTAAATAAAATATCCAACATAATACGCGAAGAGATGGATGCAATAGGCTCTAATGAATGCATAATGCCTATACTTGTTTCAAAAGAATTATTAACTCCTTCTGGAAGATGGGAGAGATTTAAAAAAGAATTATTTATATTAAAAGACAGAAATGATGTTGATATGGCAATGGGGCCTACTCACGAAGAGGCTTTCACTATTACAGCTCAAAATGAAATACAGTCTTATAAAGATTTGCCTGTTACATTATATCAAATACATACAAAATTTAGAGATGAGATTCGTCCAAGATTTGGGGTGATTCGCTCTAAAGAGTTTACAATGAAAGATGCTTATTCATTTCATATCACTAAAGAATGTCTTGACAAAACTTATAATGATATGAGCGGTGCTTATACAAAAATATTTAAAAGAATGGGGCTTGATACTGTAAGCGTAAAGGCAGACAGCGGAGCAATGGGTGGAGAAGGAAGCGAAGAGTTTATGGTGCTCAGTGAAGTAGGGGAAGAAACTATTATTTTCTGCTCAAAGTGTAATTATAGGGCTAATGTTGAAAAGGCTAATGTAATGGAAGATGAAGAGGCTAAATCTTATACTGATAAGCCATTAGAAGAAGTGTATACTCCAGATATAAAAACAATCGAAGATTTAGAGAAATTCTTTAATACTTCTTCAAAGAATTTTATTAAAAGCATAATATACAAAACAGAAGAAGATGAGGTAATATTAGTTGCTATTAGAGGCGATTTAGAGATAAACGAAACAAAACTTTCAAATGCTTTAGGAGGTCTTGATATTGAGCTAGCTTCTGAGGATATTATAAAAGAAGTTACTGGGGCTAGGGTTGGTTTTGCTTCTCCTGTTGGATTAAAGAAAAAGATAAGAATATTTGCAGATAAGTCTATAAAAACAGTAGCTGATGCAATAGTAGGCGGAAATAAAGATGACACGCATATAAAAAATGTCAATATAAACAGAGATTTTAATGTTGATGTTTGGGGAGATTTTAGAGTTGCCAAAGAGGGTGATAGATGTCCAGAATGCGGTGAGAAGTTGTATCAGAAAAAAGGTTTAGAGCTTGGGCACATATTTAAGCTAGGAGACAAATATACTCAGGCATTTAATTTCACTGTATTAGATGAAAACAATAAAGCAGTTACACCTATAATGGGATGTTATGGTATTGGTGTTAATAGGGCTTTAGCTTCTGTAATAGAGCAGAATTATGATGACAAGGGTATCATATTTCCTATAAGTGTTGCTCCTTATGAAGCTATAGTTGTTGCTATTGATAAAGAAACTGAAGAGTCATTCAAAAAAGCAGAAGAGATATATAATGCTTTAAGCTCTATTGGTGTTGAAACTATGTTTGATGACAGAAAGGCAAGACTTGGTGTTAAACTTAATGACTGCGATTTGATTGGTGTGCCTATGAGAATAATAGTAGGAAAGAAATCTCTTGAACGCGGGGTTGTTGAGTTTAAGTTAAGAAGAGATTCAGAGAGTGTTGAAGTTAAGCTTGAAGATATAGTTGAATATGTAAAGGCAAAAAAGAAAGAATTATTCGATGAGATAAACTCTAAATTATGAATATTATAAGTATATACCTAAACAACTATGTTTTGTAATTTTTTATATTTGTATAAAAATATTATCAACTTTTTTCACATAAAAAAGTTGATATCCTTTGGATACGTTTCATTAAAAACGCAATTACTAAAATTTTATATTTAAAAAATATCTATAAAATATAAGATAATACTTATATTTTGTTTAAAAATGCAGTTTTTTTGCTTCTTTTATATCAATAAAAGAAGTGGGGGTGTGGGGGCAAAGCCACCACAAAAAAATTAAATAATATTTTGATAAAATGCAAAATTTTTAGTATATATAAATTATTGTTTATTTTTAATATGGAAAATATAGAAATTGTAAATAATATCAATGAAAATATAATTGAAAATATTTTTTTTATATCATCAAAAAGCGAATATATTACTTTATCTAAAAATTATATAAAAGAGTATATAGAAGATAAAAATCATAAAGTAGTTATAATAAAAGATAATGAAAAAATAGTAGGGTTTATCATATATTTTTTACTTCCTCCAGAGATTGATATTTTATTTATAGCAACATATCCTAATAATAAAGGTTACGGAAAAAAATTATTATCATATTTATTTGATGATGCTAAAAAAAATAATGTAGATAGCATCAAATTAGATTTGCATGAGAACAATATTAATGCAAAAGAGTTTTATACAAAGCATGGTTTTGAGTGCATAGGCATTAGAAAAAAATATTATAACAATAAATATAATGCTTTAATTTTAGAGAGAAAATTATAAAAACAAAATTAATAGAATTTTTTAAATGCCAAGAAACAAAGTCCAGCAAAAATAATATTAGGCATCCAAGCAGCTATAAATGGGTTCATGTTTCCTCCATCTCCCAAAGAGCGAAACATCATAAGTATAGAATAATATAATAAAGCAACCATTATAACCATTACCAAACTTACCACCAATACACTTTGAGTAGAAAATTTTGAAAACAATGAAGCAAGTAAAACAATGATAAATCCAGAAAAACAATATGATATTCTATAATGAAAATCTGTTTCAAGTGTGTTAGTATTTAAATTTACTTCTTTTCTTAATTTAATCCAATGCATCTCTTCACTTAAACTCATAGAATCCAATGGCGGTCTATTCATAAAATGTTCTGGTCTTTCAAGAACATTGATTGGATAATTAGTTATTTCTTTGACAGATATATTTTTTTCATCATCAAACTCAGCCAATATTCCATTTTCAACATACCATTTTCTTTCGTTATCATTCCATCTCACACTCGGTGATGATATTCTCATATCTATAGCACCGTCTTTTTTTAATTTTACAATAATAGTATTTGTAAGATAATTATCATTAAAATTAAAGTTTTCTATAAAATATATATAATTATTAGCTCCGAATATATTTAATGCTCCAGTATATTCTGCTTTTTTATTCCCTCGCCCTAAATCATTAGCTTCAAAAGATATTTTATTCATGGGAGCAGCTACAAACTGCCAAAATGCAATAAGTCCTAAACATAATGCTATTACTATAATAAATATTGGAGAAGAAAATTTAAACAAACTTATACCAGAATTTTGTACAGCAAGCATCTCTTTATTTTTTACAAAAGTACCAAGTACATAAGTAGAAGAAAACATTAAAGCTATTGGAAATAAATAATATAAATTATGCGGCGTTCTTGCTAAATGATATGTAATAAAATACTTCATATTTTCTGGATGTTCTGTATAATAAGACAATTTACTGCTTAAATCCGCTATAGTAACTAATATAACAAATAGTATTAGAGAACCTATAAACATAGATAAAAATTCTTTTAATAAATATAAGTTAAGTTTTTTCATTTAAGTAAATTAATCCACATTTATTCCATAGTTTTCATTTAAATAAGCTAATTCTTCATTTATACGAGTATGCAACTCTTTTAATTTTTCAAGCAATGCAGAAGGTTTTGATTTACTACTTTTACCAGAACCAAATATTTTACTGATTTTTCTTTTAGCCTGCACTAATGTTCTAGCTTTAACATTAGGGTCTGGAATAAATTTAGCAGCATCTGTGCCAAGTAAAGCCCCCATATAAAGCATTCCCTCATATCCGAAATTATTATCTATATCAGGACCAAAGCTTTTTAATTTATCAAAACTTTCTTTTCCATTTTGCATATATTCTATAGCCTCAGTATAAAATTCGCTGGCTTTATATTGGAAGAATGGTATTAATTTATCGTAATTATTATTCGGATAAACATTTGCCAAATCTTCTAAAGTCCAACTGAGCCTTAAAGAACATAAAGCCTTTTTAAGAGTGGGAGCAGAATCTTTTGTATGATAACGATAACCGTCTAATGCTAGAAAATAGCTTGCAGCACCTGAAATCAAATCTCTATTTTTCTTAAAATCTAAATCTATGCCAAAAAACTCATGCATATATTTTGATCTCTGCTCATAGCTATCAAGTGCCTCATTAATTTTTTTATTATCAATTAAGCTAAACTCATCTTGAAAAGCAGCATATAAACAATGCGGACAAACAGCTACAACATATATAAGAGGGTACACTGTGCCATATTTCTTACTCTTTTCATAAGTCCTTCTTAAATCATCTCTTAAATTACCGGCAATTAACCTGCCGCCTCCAGTAAGAAGCATCTCATGATAGAACTCTTTATTACATACAGGACAAGTTCTTGGGTTTTTTTCAAAGTATGATATTTTTAATTCTTCAGCCATAAAAATTCCTATTTATATAACTTTATAAACACTTCAAATGTTAAATTAATTATCGGTTTATTTTTATTTTTCAATATCACTTATATTAAGCTTACTTATTCTAAGCTCTTTAAACAGAGTATTATAATATGCTATATAAAATTCAGGATATCTTGCTGCACTAATTCTCACTTCCCCAACACTTTTCCCAAGAATTGATAAATCTATAATCTGACCATCAATATATATATATTTGTTTCCATCTTCTTTTGTATACAACACCACAGGCTGCGATGCATAATCTAGAGTAGAGTCAAATGATATAATATTTTGGTCTTCTGCAGATATTATTCCATCTATAAAAGTGCCATCATAGAACTTCTTGTATCTTATTTCTTTTATATTGTCTTTAATATTATATATAATATTAAATCTGTTATGTGCCTCGTGCTCTACTGTATATTGATTTACATTATTTAATATAGGATTATTGTCAAAAAATCTAAAAGCTGTATTTGTTTTTCTTGAAGCATAAAATAAATTTCCTGTAGAATATTCTTTCATATATACGGCATATCCGTCATTTTCTGCTACTGGATATACTTTTTCTATTATTTTATTTGTATATACTAAATCCGAAAAGAAATTATCTCTATAAAATCTTGATACAGATAATACACCTTTGCTGTTTATAAAAAATAATATAGGAGAATTAAATGTAGAAACTACTAATTTTAAATCTATAATTTTGCTGTTATTTCTTAAATCCATAGCATAATTATTAAAAGCACCCGAATTATTATTTGCATACCATATTTTATTATTTTTTAAATATGATATATGAATATTATCTGAATTACTTGCTATGCTTATTAAACTTCCTAGTTCTCTGTTTTTGTCTAATATTTCTCTTTTGAAATTTCCATCTTTTCCAAACATATAAACAGGAGAATTAATTGTATTATCATAGTAAGCTATATGCAAATTATCATTTGGGTCTATTAATAATTCACTAATATAAGGTTCGCTATTTAAAGATGCTACCGACCAAGTTAAAATAGATTCAAAACTGCTTATTCTATAATATTGTTTTGATAATGGCGGTGCATCTTTATTAATATCTTTTTCATATTGAGCATTTATATTCGAGTAGAAAATAATAATAGCAATTAATATTAAAAAGATTTTATTTCTTTTTAGTTTTTTTAGTATTTTCATCTTTTAATTTAACAACAGATTCTATTCCTTCTTCTTTTGGTCTTATAAATCTGCACTTAATAACTTTTCCATTTTCATCAAGAACAGCTTTTATATGAGAGTAGTAGAATATACAATGCTCTATATATGCATTATCATCTACAATAGAGCCGTATATATAGCTTACTCCTTTAATAAGTACATTTTTACCTATGCTAAGCGGATGTTTATCACTTCCTGTAACATTAACACCTCTCTCTAATACAGTGTTCTCACCAATATATACATTTCCTCTTATTTGATTTCCAGCATATATTTGTACATTGTTAGAAAGTACCATTTTTTGATTATCTAGGCAAGATACTAATGCATTATCTCCTATATAAGTATGCTCTCCAAGTTCAATATTACCTTCAAGTCTTGCACCATGGTCTATATAAACACCATAATTAATTTTCACACCCTTACCAATATAAGCACCTTTTCCTATATATATATCAAGCGGCTTTTCATCTTTATCAATTTCTAATATCTGCTCAACTACACTGTTATCAATAAAGAAATCTTCTCCGTCATATATTGTAATAATGTTTTTTAATTTATTGTAAACATTATTTCTAGCAATAGACTCCATTTCTTTAAGTACAGTTTTATCATTAAAGCCTAAAACAACTCTATTGTCTTTCGGCATATATGTTGATATTGATAAATTATTATTAACAAACATCTCTATTAAGTCTGTTAGATAAAGTTCATTTTGAGCATTATTTGCTTTTAATTCTTTTATTAAATTTAAAAGAGGCTCTATTTTAAAACCATATATACCAGCAACATATTCATGCATACTGTCTAAAAGCTCATCTTTTCCGTATTCAAATTTTTCATCTTTATAAGCCTTTACTAAATCCTCATCATCTTTAAGAGCAAGTATATCTTTGTATTCTATTACTCCCATTACCTGCCCCTTATTTCCTTCTCTATATTGACTTTTTTTATGGTCTTTAGTTAATCCTCTTGTTCTTAATACCCTTCCATAATAATTACTACCCTTAGGACCATCATACATAGCAGTCATCAATATCATATCAGTTTTTGCTTTCATAAACTCATCATGAAACTCTTTCATAGTGTTAGAGTCTATTAGTCCCATATCAGCATATATAACATAGCAATATTTAATATTTTTTAAATCACTCTTTTCAAGTCCCACTTTTACAGCATGCCCAGTTCCTAATTGCTGTTCCTGATAAGCAAAATTAGTATTAGCCTGCTTTCCTACTGCATTAGCCACTTCTAAAGCCTTTATTCCAACAACTATAGTAATATTACTTTTATTTATACCATTTTTTACAGCAAGTCTAACTCTCTCTATGCTAGGTACTCCCCAAATAGTATGAAGCATTTTTGATGTTGAACTTCTTATTCTTTTACCATGTCCTGCTGCTAATATTATTACTAAACTATCATTTTTAGAAAATTTAGATGATAATTGCTCTAATCTTTCTTCTATATTTTTGATATTATTTTCTTCTTCTCCTTTTGTCATAAACTAGCTCCTCATTTTTTATACTTTATTTATTTTTACTTTTATAGATTTGTTCAAATACAGGCTTTTTTATAATTTTATTATTTATTTTTTCATTATTTAATTGCTCTTTACTCAATTTTTCTTTATCAAGTTTTTCTTTGGCATTTAGAATATCTTCTAAGCTATTTTTTTTATAATAATTATTAGGAAGATAAGTATTTTTTGAATCTAAGGATAATTTGTTTGTTTTAGAATTATTAAATGTTTCATCATCGTTTAACCATTTTTGCAATACTTTTGCTACAGATTGCGAGAGAGTATCTAATTTTTGCTTAGCTCTTATATTGCCGCCTAGGTTTGAATCTTCTTTGAGTATAAACTTATATAATTGCATAGCTTTTATAAAATTTTTAGTTTCAAAGTTATAATAGTCAGCAATCTTTTCTATTCCGCCGAAGTATGAAGCTGTAAGATAACATCTATACGCTTCTTCTATTTTTCTTTCATTAAAAAGTTCATTACCTTTTCTAATCAAGGCACTTTTAGTTTTATCATCTATACTCATATTATACAATTATATATCAATAATATTAAACTTCAAGCATATTTTCTACTATAATATAATAAAATATTATTATGTTTCATATACTTGCTTATTTGAGCTTTTATATTAAAATACTACTCATAAAAATATTGGAGTTTTTTCTATATGTTTAATGGTGTTAAGGATAGGTTAAGAGAATTAATAAAAGAAAGGTATTTAATAATAGACGGTGCCACAGGTACGGAACTTCAAAAGAAAGAAATTAAAAAAGAGTCTTGGATTATAAACGGCAATAATATAGAAGGCTGTAATGAGATATTAAATATAACAGCTCCACATATAATGAAAGAGATACATATAGATTATTTGAATGCCAATGCGAATATAACAAAGACTAATAGTTTTGGGGCTATACCTTGGGTTTTAAGCGAATATGATATTGCTGATAAGGCTTATGAACTAGCAAAACAAGCGGCAGTTATAGCAAATGAGGCAAAGGAAGAGTATTTAAAAAATCCTAATTCTAAAGGGGATTTGAATAGAGATATATTTATTGCAGGCAGTTTAGGACCGGGAGTAAAATTACCTAGTTTAGGTCAGATTAGTTTTGATGAGATGTATAGCGGTTATACTTTAGCTGCAAGAGGTTTAATAGAAGGCGGAGTTGATATAATACTTCTTGAAACGGCACAAGATGTTTTGCAGTTAAAAGCTGCGATATTAGCAGTTAATGATACGGCTAAAAAATTAAATAAAGATATTCCAATAATGGTTTCTGTAACAATAGAAAAAGAAGGCACTATGCTTTTGGGTACAGATATAGAAACAGCATACACAATACTTTCAAATTTGGATATATTTTCTATAGGTATGAATTGCGGTACAGGTCCGGATATGGCAATGCAGCACATTAAAAAACTTTCAGAAATATCATGCCTTCCAATATCCATACACAGCAATGCTGGTCTTCCAGAAAATAGAGATGGAAAAGCATATTATAGTATGACTGCAGAAGAGTTTGCTGAGATTAACAGTAAGTTTTTTGATTTAAATGGGCTTACTTTTATTGGAGGATGTTGCGGAACTACTCCTAAACATATAGAGGCATTAGCAAAAAAAGTTAAAGGAGTAAAACCTAAAAAACCTGCATTAGAAAAACAAAGAGCTTATATAGCTAGTTTATTTAATTCTGTCAGCATTAAGCAAGAGCCGGCACCTTTAATGATAGGGGAGAGAAGCAATGCAACAGGAAGTAAAATATTTAGAGAGCTTATGATATCGGGTGACATGGACGGTATGCTTGATGTTGGTATAAAGCAAGTTAAGTCAGGAAGTCATGCTATAGATGTTAATGCTGCTTGGGCGGGGCGTAATGAAATAGAAGATATTACAAAAATTATTTCTGCTTATGTTAAACAGATTTCTCTGCCTTTGGTTATTGATGCAATAAAACCTGATGTTATAGAGGAGGCTTTAAAAGTATATGGAGGAAAGCCAATAATAAACTCTGCCAATATGGAGCAGGGGGAAGAGAAGTTTGATGCTATATGTTCACTTGCAAAAAGATATGGAGCTTCTATTATGCTTCTTACTATAGATGAAAAAGCTATGGCATTAACTTGTGAGGATAAATTAAGAATGTGCGGTCGTATGTATGATAGAGCTGTTAATGTGCATAAAATACTTCCGCATGATATTATATTTGACCCTTTAACATTTACACTTGCAAGCGGTGATGAAAATAGTTTTTTAGCTGGTGTTGAAACTTTAAATGCTATAAAAAAGTTATCAAAAATGTATCCTGAAAGCTCTATAAGTTTGGGGGTATCAAATATATCTTTTGGGCTTAAAGAAGAGGCAAGAAAGGTTATGAACTCTGTGTTTTTGTATGAGGCTGTCAATAATGGACTTAGTGCTGCTATTGTTAATGTGGCTCAAATTCTTCCTATTTCAAAGATAGGTGAGAAAGAAATAGAATTAGCAAGAGAATTAATTTATAATAAAAACAAAACTAAAGAACCTCTTATAAATTATATTAATTATTTCTCTGACAAAAAAGAAAAGAAAGAATTAACTGATGAAGAAAAAATAAAAAAGCCTATAAGGGAAGCTATAAGAGATGCTATGCTTGATGGTGAATGGAAGGATATGCAAAACTTACTTACTGAGGCTAAAGAAAATAGTGAAGAGTTTGGAGGAGAGAAAAAGTTTGCACAGGCTATAATTGATGAGATACTTCTTCCTACTATGGCAGATATTGGTGTAAAGTTTGGGGAGGGCAGTATACAGCTTCCTTTTGTTTTGGGTTCTGCTGAGGTGATGAAAAAGAGTGTGGATTTTTTATCTGGGTTTTTAGAGAAAAAGAAACAGGAGAAAACTGCTAAAATAATACTTGGCACTGTTGCAGGGGATGTGCATGATGTGGGTAAAAATTTAGTTGAAATAATAATAAAAAACAATGGATTTGAAACTGTTAATCTTGGTACAAAAGTGCCTATAGAAAAATTTATAGAGGCGTATCATGAGCATAATGCTGACTGCATAGGAATGTCTGGGCTTTTGGTAAAATCTACAGAAGTGATGAAAGATAATTTAGCATATATTAGAGACAAGGGCTTAAAAATACCTATACTTTTAGGCGGTGCTGCTTTAACTAAAGATTTTGTTGAAAACACTTGCAAAAAAGTTTATGGAGATAGCGGCAAAATATTTTACTGTAAAGACGGTTTTGATGATATTGTAGCTATAAAAGAGATAATAGCTGACAGAGATAAATAAAAATAATAATTAAAGGATACCAACTACCAATGCCAGAAATAAATCATAAAAATCATGAACATCATATAAATAAACCTCCTTTCTATGGAAGAAAAGTTTTTGAGTTTAATAAGCAAATAGAACAGGAAGCCTTTGATATGATTAATAAAATTAGGCTTTTTAGGGTTGGTTTTGGTTATTCTGCAAAAAATCAGGATATTGAAAAATATAATGAAATGATTAAAACAAAAGTAGAGCCAAAATACGAAGAGATGAAGAAAAATATTATAGAAAATAATTTGCTTGAGCCTGTAATGATTTATGGGTTTTATAAAACTGTTACAGAGAATGATAAACTTTATATATATGATGTTGAAACTAATAAATTAAAAAATGAAAAAATAGAAATTCCTTTAGAGCGTATGGAAAATGAGCCTTATAATTCTATAGTTGATTTTTTTGACAGAGATGAAGATACTATTGGTTTTACTCTTGTTAGTCTTGGAGAGAAGTATCATAAATTCTTAAATTGTTTATATGATAATAATGATTATAAAGAATATTATTTTTATAATGCATTAGGAATACATATTATAGAAAATTACGTTGATATACTTCAAAGCCATATGGACAATTTACTTAATTTAAATAATAAAGGTAAAAGAAAGCATGTAGGCTGCAGATATTCTTTTGGTTATAAGGCACTTAGCAATATGTACGGCAACAAAATAATATTTGATAAATTAAAACCAGAAGAGTTTAATGTAATACTTACAGAAAGCTATATGATGGAGCCTGAACTAAGTACTTGTGCAATAGTTTCATTTTGTGAAGATGCTTACTATTTTGCTAATTAATTTTATTTAATATATATTATAATTTTTTAATTATTTGTGAATAGAATTATAATTTATAATGGTATAAAATATAAATATATATTTAAACTAAAAATATAGCCTTTTTGCTTCTTTGTGGCACGCCCAAGGGCACTTCCTTCGGTCGCCCTGAAGGACTCCCTTTGGTCGCAAAAGAAGTTGGGGTTCGGGGGCTAGTCCCCGAAAATAATTGTCATGGAGCCATAGATATTGTACTTTTACTTGCTATAATATTTTTGATTCTTTCTTTGATTGTAATATAACCTAGCGAAGAAATCAATCTTTGATTGTTATAAAAATGTGTATATTCTTTTAATTTTTCTCTTAATAATTCTACAGTTATATTTTTATTTAATCGTGAATAAAATTCTCTTTCGTCTATGCCGTGTACTCTT
>NZ_SAXY01000109.1 GCF_008016535.1 Brachyspira pilosicoli | reverse complement strand
TGTGTATATTCTTTTAATTTTTCTCTCAATAATTCTACTGTGATATTTTTATTCAAGTGTATACAATTCTCTTTCGTCTATGCCGTGTACTCTTTCTACTACGCCATTGTATCTTGGTGTTGCTACAGGAATATATCTTCTCTCTAATTTATTTTTCAAGCAGTATTCATCAAAAATATTGATTTTAGAGGTATTGATACAGCGATAAGTATATTCTATACCATTGTCTGTTTGTATAGCTTGTATCCTAAAAGGTGAAGTTTTAAATACATATTTTAAGAAAGATAAAGCACTATAAGGTGTTTTATCCTCATAGATTTGCCTCCAACTATAGCGTGTAGCTAAATCGACAGCAGTGAATTGATAAACTGTTTTTCTGCCTAATTTGATATATTTTACCGAAGGTACGCAAGGCGGTGTCTATTTGAACTATTTTGCCTTCTTTTTGTATTTTAGAGACAAATTTTCGTTTATCATATCGCTTCTTTTTCTTTTTTATTTTGTATCTCCAAAGATTATTTCTTTTTAGTACATTCTCTATAGCTGTAACACCTAT
>NZ_SAXY01000108.1 GCF_008016535.1 Brachyspira pilosicoli | reverse complement strand
TCCGCCTACTCACCCTTTACGCCCAGTAAATCCGAGCAACGTTTGCCTCCTACGTATTACCGCGGCTGCTGGCACGTAGTTAGCCGAGGCTTACATTATCTACTGTCACTCATTCTTCGATAATTTCCGAGGTTTACAACCCGAAGGCCTTCATCCCTCACGCGATGTCGCTCCATCAGACTTTCGTCCATTGTGGAAGATTCTCAGCTGCTGCCTCCCGTAGGAGTCTGGGCCGTATCTCAGTCCCAATGTGGCCGGTCACCCTCTCAGGTCGGCTACCTATCGTAGCTTTGGTAGGCCATTACCCTACCAACAGGCTAATAGGCCGCAGGCTCATCGTGAAGCGAAAAAACTTTCCTCTACTCTACTTATGTAGCAAGAGTATATACGGTATTAGTCCATGTTTCCATGGGTTATCCCCCACTTCACGGCAGATTACCTACGTGTTACTCACCAGTTCGCCGCTAACTTATCCAGTTGCCCGAATAAGCCCGCTCGACTTGCATGCTTAAGACGCATCGCCAACGTTCGCTCTGAGCCAGAATCAAACTCTCCATACTCA
>NZ_SAXY01000107.1 GCF_008016535.1 Brachyspira pilosicoli | reverse complement strand
ACGTATTTTAAGAAAGATAAAGCACTATAAGGTGTTTTATCCTCATAGATTTGCCTCCAACTATAGCGAGTAGCTAAATCGACAGCAGTGAACTGATAGACTGTTTTTCTGCCTAATTTGATATATTTAGTGTCTATTTGAACTATTTTGCCTTCTTTTTGTATTTTAGAGACAAATTTACGCTTATCATATCGCTTCTTTTTCTTTTTTGTTTTATATCTCCAAAGATTATTTCTTTTTAGTACATTCTCTATAGCTGTAACCCCTATCTTAATGCCTTCACGATTTAAATATGCTTTAATATAATGCTTACCTCGATATTCTTTAGTATAGAGTTCAATAATTAAATTAATAGCTTTTTGATTATTAAAGATATTTGGAGAAGTTTTTGGCTTAGTACTAAAATTAGCGACAGTTCCAGTGTCTTTATATTTTTTAAGCCAAGCATAAAAAGTAGATTTGGGTATTTCTTCTATCTTTAGAAATCTTTTAATATTTTTAGTTTCTAATGCTTCATCCACTATAAATAATTTAAATTCTGTGCTATAATCTCTTTTCATAGTAGCATCCTTTTTATTTGTTTT
>NZ_SAXY01000106.1 GCF_008016535.1 Brachyspira pilosicoli | reverse complement strand
GAGCCATAGATATTGTACTTTTACTTGCTATAATATTTTTGATTCTTTCTTTGATTGTAATATAACCTAACGAAGAAATCAATCTTTGATTGTTATAAAAATGTGTATATTCTTTTAATTTTTCTCTCAATAATTCTACTGTGATATTTTTATTTAATCGTGAATAAAATTCTCTTTCGTCTATGCCGTGTACTCTTTCTACTACGCCATTGTATCTCGGTGTTGCTACAGGAATATATCTCCTCTCTAATTTATTTTTCAAGCAGTATTCATCAAAAATATTTATTTTAGGAGTATTAATACAGCGATAAGTATATTCTATACCATTGTTGCCACAGGCACTTCATTCGGTCGCAGTTTGTATAGCTTGTATCTTAAAAGGTGAAGTTTTCAATACATATTTTAAGAAAGATAAAGCACTAGAAGGTGTTTTATCTTCATAGATTTGCCTCCAACTATAGCGAGTAGCTAAATCTACAGCAGTGAATTGATAAACTCTTTTTCTGCCTAATTTGATATATTTAGTGTCTATTTGAACTATTTTGCCTTCTTTTTGTATTTTAGAGACAAATTTACGCTTATCATATCGCTTCTTTTTCTTTTTT
>NZ_SAXY01000105.1 GCF_008016535.1 Brachyspira pilosicoli | reverse complement strand
GTAAAAGAAAAAGAAGCGATATGATAAACGAAAATTTGTCTCTAAAATACAAAAAGAAGGCAAAATAGTTCAAATAGACACTAAATATATCAAATTAGGCAGAAAAACAGTTTATCAATTCACTGCTGTAGATTTAGCTACACGTTATAGTTGGAGGCAAATCTATGAAGATAAAACACCTTATAGTGCTTTATCTTTCTTAAAATATGTCTTAAAAACTTCACCTTTTAAGATACAGGCTATACAAACAGCGACCGAAGGAAGTGCCTGTGGTAACAATGGTATAGAATATACTTATCGCTGTATCAATAGCTCTAAAATAAATATTTTTGATGAATATTGTCTTAAAAATAAATTAGAGAGAAGATATATTCCTGTAGCAACACCAAGATACAACGGTGTAGTAGAAAGAGTACACGGCATAGACGAAAGAGAATTTTATTCACGATTAAATAAAAATATCACAGTAGAATTATTGAGAGAAAAATTAAAAGAATATACACATTTTTATAACAATCAAAGATTGATTTCTTCGTTATTGTATATTACAATCAAAGAAAGAATCAAAAATATTATAGCAAGTAAAAGTACAATATCTATGGCTCCATG
>NZ_SAXY01000104.1 GCF_008016535.1 Brachyspira pilosicoli | reverse complement strand
AAAAATAAATTAGAGAGAAGATATATTCCTGTAGCAACACCAAGATATAACGGCTTAGTAGAAAGAGTACACGGCATAGACGAAAGAGAATTTTATTCACGATTAAATAAAAATATAACTGCAGAATTATTAAGAGAAAAATTAAAAGAATATACACTTTTTTATAACAATCAAAGATTGATTTCTTCGTTATTGTATATTACAATCAAAGAAAGAATCAAAAATATTATAGCAAGTAAAAGTACAATATCTATGGCTCCATGACATTATTATAACAATTTTATGTTTAGGAGCCACAGATATTGCACGTTTTTTAGTTTAAAAAAAGCAGGTATTCCTTATAATATATATAGTTTAAATTTAAAGGAATACCTATGAAAGAATATACTTCAAATCAAAGAAAAAAGATAGTTATAAAAATCAATAAAGTTAAGAATAAAGAAGTATTAGCTTTAAAATATAAGATTAGTATTAGAACATATTATTATTGGAAAAGCCAATTAGAAACTTATTCTATTATAAAACCTAAATCTACTGCACCTAAAACTAATAAAAATAAATTGAAAAATAAAAAGATTATTAAAAGAATAATTGAAATAAGAAAATTATATGGTTATGGTAAATTAAAAAT
>NZ_SAXY01000103.1 GCF_008016535.1 Brachyspira pilosicoli | reverse complement strand
GGGGCTGTCCTAGATAACTTAAATTTGTTAAAATTAAAGTATGAAACGCAGTAAATTAAGTCAAGATAAACAATTAAAATTAATAGAACATTTTGTAGCAGGAACCACAGCAAGAACTACATCAGTTTTAGTTGGTGTTAATAAAACTACAGCTTCGTATTATTTTTTAAGATTAAGAGAATTAATATTTGAATATGAGAAAGAAAAAGAAGAAGAAATTTTTAACGGCGAAATAGAAGTTGATGAAAGTTATTTTGGCGGTAAGAGAAAAGGAAAAAGAGGCAGAGGAGCTAAAGATAAGATACCAGTGTTTGGTTTGTTAAAAAGAGGCGGAAAAGTATATGTAAAAATGATAAATAATACTAAAATAAGCACTTTAATGCCTATTATTAGGCAAAAAGTACAGCCAGATAGTATAGTTTATTCAGATTATTATCATAGTTATGATGTATTAGATGTCTCTGAATTTAAACACTTTAGAATTAATCATAGTGAAAAGTTTGCTGAAGAAAAGAACCATATTAATGGTATAGAGAACTTTTGGAATCAAGCAAAGAGACATCTTCGTAAATTTAATGGAATACCAAAAGAACATTTTCACTTATTTATTAAAGAGTGTCAATTTAGATTTAATAATCCAAAAGTTGACAAACAGTTGGAAATTATATA
>NZ_SAXY01000102.1 GCF_008016535.1 Brachyspira pilosicoli | reverse complement strand
ATTATATATAATTTCCAATTGTTTGTCAACTTTTGGATTATTAAATCTAAATTGACATTCTTTAATAAATAAGTGAAAATGTGCTTTTGGTATTCCATTAAATTTACGAAGATGTCTTTTCGCTTGATTCCAAAAATTCTCTATACCATTAATATGGTTCTTTTCTTCAGCAAACTTTTCACTATGATTAATTCTAAAGTGCTTAAATTCTGATACATCTAATACATCATAACTATGATAATAATCTGAATAAACTATACTATCAGGCTGTACTTTTTGCCTAATAATTGGTATTAAAGTGCTTATTTTGGTATTATTTATCATTTTTACATATACTTTTCCTCCTCTTTTTAACAAACCAAACACTGGTATTTTATCTTTAGCCTCTCTTCCTCTTTTTCCTTTTCTTTTACCGCCAAAATAACTCTCATCAACTTCTATTTCTCCATTGAAAATTTCTTCTTCTTTTTCTTTCTCATATTCAAATATTAATTCTCGTAAATGATGATAATATAATATTGCTGTTTTACGATTAATTCCAATAAGAGCTGAGGCAGTCCTTGCTGTAGTTCCTGCTACAAAATGCTCTATTAATTTTAATTGTTTTTCTTCACTTAATTTACTGCGTTTCATACTTAAATTTTAACAAATTTAAGTTATCTGGGCCAGCCCCA
>NZ_SAXY01000101.1 GCF_008016535.1 Brachyspira pilosicoli | reverse complement strand
TTAAAAAAACATATTTATTTCTTTTAGAAGAATTAAGAAAAGTATATAAAGGTTTTAATAATGGCAGACCAAGAAAACTTTCTTTGGAAACTATGCTTTTTATCACTTTTATATATTTTAAACAATATATAACTTTTAGACAGTTATCTTTTTACTTTAATGTTTCTGCTTCTACTATTTGTCGAAGTATTAATTATATAGAACAATTATTATCTAATATTCTAGAAAATAAAAATTCTATACAAATAGAAAATGATAAAAGAATTATTATCGATGTTACGGAAATAAGAATAGAAAGACCTAAATATGTACAAAATGTATATTATTCTGGCAAAAACAAGTGCCATACTATAAAAATTCAGACTGCTATTAATGCTGATAGCAAAAAAATTATAGATTTTGTTTTAGATAAAGGAAGCGAACATGATTTCAATATCTATAAAAATACAGCAGAACATTTTGATTGTAAAAGTAGAATATATGTAGATAAAGGTTATTATGGAATTAATAAATATCATAATAAAGTTTTAATCCCCAAAAAAAACAAAAAGAAAATACCATTAAATAAAAATGAATTAAAACAGAATCAAAAAATTAATAAAATCAGAATACGAATAGAACATGTTTTTGGAGTTCTCAAACGATATAAAATACTTTCTACTCGATATCGAAATCATTTACAAAAGTTAAATACAAGATTTTTTATATTAGCATCAATATATAATTATCAGTTAAAAAATGACTTTTGAAACAAGTCT
>NZ_SAXY01000100.1 GCF_008016535.1 Brachyspira pilosicoli | reverse complement strand
AGATGAAAAAAGATTATAGCACAGAATTTAAATTATTTATAGTGGATGAAGCATTAGAAACTAAAAATATTAAAAGATTTTTAAAGATAGAAGAAATACCCAAATCTACTTTTTATGCTTGGCTTAAGAAATATAAAGACACTGGAACTGTCGCCAATTTTAGCACTAAGCCAAAAACTTCTCCAAATATCTTTAATAATCAAAAAGCTATTAATTTAATTATTGAACTCTATACTAAAGAATATCGAGGTAAGCATTATATTAAAGCATATTTGAACCGTGAAGGCATTAGAATAGGTGTTACAGCTATAGAGAATGTACTAAAAAGAAATAATCTTTGGAGATACAAAATAAAAAAGAAAAAGAAGCGATATGATAAACGAAAATTTGTCTCTAAAATACAAAAAGAAGGCAAAATAGTTCAAATAGACACTAAATATATCAAATTAGGCAGAAAAACAGTTTATCAATTCACAGCTGTAGATTTAGCTACTCGTTATAGTTGGATAGAAATCTATGAAGATAAAACACCTTCTAGTGCTTTATCTTTCTTAAAATATGTATTGAAAACTTCACCTTTTAGGATACAATCTATACAGACCGATAATGGTAGAGAATATACTTATCGCTGTATTAATACTCCTAAAATCAATATTTTTGATGAATACTGCTTGAAAAATAAATTAGAGAGAAGATATATTCCTGTAGCAACACCAAGATATAACGGCTTAGTAGAAAGAGTACACGGCATAGACGAAAGAGAATTTTATTCACGATTAAATAAAAATATAACTGCAGAAT
>NZ_SAXY01000010.1 GCF_008016535.1 Brachyspira pilosicoli | reverse complement strand
AACTGATGTAGTTCTTGCTGTGGTTCCTGCTACAAAATGTTCTATTAATTTTAATTGTTTATCTTGACTTAATTTACTGCGTTTCATACTTTAATTTTAACAAATTTAAGTTATCTAGGACAGCCCCAAAAATTATTAACTGTACTTATATATAACAAAAAAATATAATAATAATAAAATAAAGCAAAAATTTAATTGTAATAAAGAATTGTTTTTTTATACCGATATCATATAATAAGATATATGAAAAAATTAATTATATTATTTATAATTTTATCTATTAGTAATCTATACCCTAAAATAGATATGAAACGCTCTACCATAATAGAAAAAAAAGATTATGGCTATATAGTTTATGCTGAAGACTATTATAGGCTCTACTCACTTCCTTCATATTATGCGGAATACGACTTGCTTAGAAATGTGGATTATTTAGAAAGAGCATTAAACGCCCCTTTTGATTTTGTAAATAGAGCATTGACAATAATAGAAACAGAAGAAGCATATACTAAATATAAAGACCTTATGCATATGCAATTTAATTATCTTATCACTCAAAATTACATATATTTAGCAGGTCTTTATGATAAAGAAAATTATTATTTTTATAATTCTCAATTTGATGAAGATATAAAAAAGAGCTTTGAATATGCTGTTTATTTTTATAATTTAGCCAAAGAAAGATGGGTAATCACTAAAGATTTGGCTCAAAAAGTAATGAAAAATAAATCAAAATTAGAAATGGATAACTTAATAGACAAAGCATACAAAATAGCACTTGGAGAAATAGATTATAATAAAACAGCAGATAGGCAATTAAAGCATATAGAAGAAATATTAAATATGATGGAATAAATTATGGATAAATACTATGAAATAGAATTTGAAACCATAATAGGATCAAAGACAAAAATATATAATGATGATATTACTATAAAATGCCAAAATATGAATGGAATAGTTACTTATTTTGAAGGCAAGGCTATTGACATATTTATAGATGAAATAAAAAATAATAATGCTTTATTAAAAAACTCAAAATTTTACACTAATGTATTATTAGACGAAAAAGAAATACCTAATAAAGAAAAATTTAATACAGCTGAATATTTTTATCGTATTTATTTAAATTGCATACCATATTCTAATAAGCTAAAAGATGAAAATAATGAAACTTTAAAGAAAATATGTAAAGAAAAATCTGAAGAACGTTTTTTGTTTTTAGAGCCGAATGTTGATAAATTAAAATCTATATTAAAATCCGAAAAAAATATAAACATAGATACATTATATTTGATAGATAGAATATTAAGCGACATAGGAATATTAATAAGAACTGATTTTATTAAATACATACAAGCAATAAAAAAATCTATAATGATAGGAAGCAAAGTAGATAAAAAAGATATGTATATATATCATATAATAAGCAGCCTTGTTTCTTATTTAGAACATAATAATGTTTTTAATTATATTTTTGATAATCCTGATTTTCAAGACATTAATATGATATCGCATAGCAATAGAACTGCTTTAATGATGATAGAATTTATGCATTATTATAACAGAGAGTTTAAAAATAGATTAGGAAATAAATTAAGATTAGAATACAAAAGCAAGTATATAGATAAATATCAAAAAATAATATCGCATTTTGAAAGTGATATATCAATAGATAATTTGGAAAGAGTATTTAAATTTGGAATAAGGAAATTTAATAATGGTGAAATCATTAATTTTTCTATAGGAGCATTATATCATGATGTAGGCTTATTGAAAATATTTGATTTTGTACCTATGAATAATTTTTTAAAAGACACAGATAATAATCAAGACTTACATGCATTAAAAGGATATAATTTTATAAAGAAAACTTTAAACTTTCAAAATGATGTGTCATTATTAGTAGGGCTTCATCATGATTATTATAGCTATTCAAAAAACAATTTAATAAAACAATTTTCAAATAATAAATATCCGGATAATATATTATCATTTGAAGCAGAAGATTTTATAAGAGGCGAAGTATATGCTTATGTGCCTTCAAAAATATTAGAAATAGTAGATATATTCGATGTATTAGTTTTTATGAACTCAAAGAAAAAAGAAAAGGTTGAAGATGTAATTATATATATAAAAAGTAAATTAATGGCAGAAGAAATAAAATTAGACCCTATCATTTTGGATTTATTTGTTAATTATTTATCTGAAACTTATCAAATAAAATTTAATATTCCTACAAATTAAAAAAATCTTTTAAAAAAGTACCTACTCCATTATTATTATTGGTATCTGCTATATATTTAGCATTTTTTTTAACATAGCTTTCAGCATTTTCCATAGCAACCCCAACACCTGCAAACTCAATCATCTCTATATCATTATAGTTATCTCCAAAAGCAATAACATTCTCTCTATCAATATTTTTTTTATTACATAACCATTTTAAAGCATTCGCCTTATTAGTATTTGCTGCAAGTATTTCTAAATAATGAGGATCAGAAAAAAAAGTATGAACTGTAAACAAATTATCAATATCTTTTTTTATATCAATTAATATATCATTTTCTCCAAGTATAATCATCTTTTGAACTTCAATATCATTATTAAAATTTTCTAAACCAATTATTTTATTCTTTTTATCAATTTTTTCTGTATGAGTTTGAAATTTAAAATTATCTTTAGCTACTATATATTCTTTTATAGAATAAATGTTTAATGAAGTATGATTTATATATTTTTCTTTATATAGATTCATAATATTATATACTGTATTATTTTCTAAAGGACTACTAAAAATACAATTAAAATCATTATCAACAACCATAGCTCCATTAAATACTATAGATTCTTTATTATTTTGCAATTCTTTATAATAAAAATCCATAGCAGAAATAGGTCTTCCTGTAGCAATTACAATCTCAATCCCTTTATCTATAAGTTTATTTAAAACAGTTTTATTATAATCACTTATTTTAGTATCATCATTGAGAAGAGTACCATCTAAATCAGTGGCTATTAATTTTATATTGTTATTCATGAATTAAATAATCCTTTCAAAAACTTTCCTACACCATCATCTTCATTAGTTAAAGCAATATAATCAGCTCTTTGTTTTAAAATATCCTCACCATTCTCCATCGCAACACCAATACCTGCAAACTCAATCATCTCTATGTCGTTATAATTATCTCCAAAAGCTATTACATTTTTTCTATCAATACCTTTTTTGTCGCATAACCACTTCAAAGCACTGCCCTTGTTTATGCCATAAGCTAAAATCTCTAAAAAATTTGGGTGCGAAAATGAAGTGTGAACATCGAGTTTTTCTCTTATATGAGTCTCAAGATTAGAAAGCACATCGTTCTCCCCAATAAATAACATCTTACTAAAATTATAATTATCAATAGAATCAAACCCTATAACAACATCAGTAATATTTTCTTTTTCAGCATAGTTTTTAAAATATATATCCTCTTCAGAAACTATATATTGATTGCCATTGTAAACATGCAAATAAACATCATAACTTTTAGCAATATCCATTAAATAAAACACATCTTTTTCTTTAATAACTTCATTATATACAATATTGCCTTCACTATCAGTAATAACAGAACCATTACAAACTATAGAATAATTATTATTATCTAAATATTTACTGTATCTTTTAAGACCGTCAAAAGGTCTTCCGCTAGCAAATACAAGCTCTATACCATTATTAATGCAATGCTTTAATACATCTCTATTGTAATCGCTTATCTCACTATTATTATTGAGAAGTGTGCCGTCTAAATCTGTGGCTATTAATTTTATATCATGCATGCTTTATATAATACCATAAAAACAATCTAATTCAAGCATCTTTTTATTAGTGAATGAATACAAAAATAAATATTACTATTAAATGTTTAATTTCTTTGCTAAACCAAGTAAATAATATTTTGCTAAATAAAAAATAAAAGAGGCTTGATATTATCTCACCTCTTGTAATGCCGTTTAGACGTTGCTTATATTTTAGAAAAGTAATACTATTAAATAAATTTTATTAAAAATTTTATTAATATGCTATATGCTATTTATTTAACTTTTGCACCTCTTCCTATAACTCTCATTTTCTTAGACAAACCAACCTGCACTATTTCATATCTTGGCATTATTAAAAAATCGTATTTAGAATCTTTTAAAGCTTTTGCTATTAATTGTTCTTTTAGATTTTCATCTTTTGAATACGGCATTTCTGCTATTAATACCTCTCCTACAGTGATGTCGCTTCCGCTAAGCTGCAATGATTGCGGGATTACAGAAGCAGTTGAAACAGTTTTACATCCCGTAAAAATTAAAAAAATAGATAATACAGCAATAAAAGCTATTATGTTTTTCTTGTTCATGATAGAACTCCTTATAAAATAATTATTTATGATAAAATTTGTTTTATCTACGATTTTTTGAACAGTATTGAAACTAATGAGTTTTGAAAGCATTAAAAAATTATGCAATAATGATATGGAACGGTTTATACGATGATAACAGCTATGAAAAAATATTTTAAATAAAAAGTTTAAATTTGTTGCGTTGCGTTGCGTTGTTCAACATTATTAAGTTATTTTTTATATTCATACAGAGTACAATATTATATTTTTATAATTTTGTCAAATAATTTTATAATATTTTATAATAATTAAACAATTTTTTTTTATTTTATATATAATTATATTTTTATCTTACACTCTTATCATAAGGTATACCAGAAGCCTTAGGAGCTTGAGAAGTTTTAGATGTAAATGAAAGCACAATTAAAGTAGCAATATAAGGTATCATTTTATAAATGCTGTTTGATATAGGCAAATTAGCAAGCAAAGGTATACCAGAATATGCCGAAGCAAGTGTTTTCATAAGCCCAAAGAAAAAAGCAGCATAAAGTATTTTAATAGGCTTCCATTGACCGAATATTAGCACAGCCAAAGCTAAAAATCCATATCCAGCAACAGTAGCATTAAAGTTTGTAGAAGTAGGTATAACAAATACCAATCCTCCAAGCCCGCCTAAAGCACCAGATATAGCAACACCAATATATCTTATCTTATAAACATTAATACCCACAGAATCTGCAGCCTGAGGATGTTCTCCGCAGCTTCTAAGTCTAAGACCAAATCTTGTTTTGTAGAGCATAAACCAAGATAAAGCTAGTATTATAAAACCTATATAAGTTGTTATATAAGTATTCTCAAATAGTAAATTACCAATAATAGGAATACTTCCAAGTATAGGTACAGACTCTATTCTAAAATTATTAACAAAAGATATTTGCTGAACAGTTTGTATAGCCCTTGTAACATATATAGCAAAAGCAGGAGCAAATATATTTAAAGCCGTACCGCTAATAACTTGATCGGCACTCATATTAATAGCAGCGTATGCATGAAAAAGAGAAAATATAATTCCCGCTAAAGCAGATATAATCATAGCTAAAAATAATGTAACGGTAGGAGGAAAATTAGCTCCAAGCCTGCTTATAAAAAATATACCCGCAAAAGCCCCTATTATCATAATGCCTTCAAGAGCAATATTAACAACTCCGCTCCTCTCAGAAAACATTCCCCCCAAAGCAACAAGTAAAAGAGGAATAGAAAAAAACATAGTCTGCTGTACTAAAAAATAAATTGTATCCATTGAAAACTCCTTTTTTTTATTTATATATCTTTTACTCATTAGCATTTGTTTCTTGGTTTTTGTTTATCTTTTTAGATATAAATCCAACAATAGATTTAAAAAGCAAAGCAAAAGCACTAAAATAAATGATAGAAGCAATAATCATCTCTATTATCTCAGGGGTAAAATCATAAACCTGCATATAAAATCCGCCTACTGTAATATGAGCAATAAAAAGCCCAGCAATTAAAATACCTATAGGATGAGAAAGCCCAAGTAATGCAATAGGTATACCCATAAAGCCCTCTTCAGCAAGCACATCAACAACCTCAATATGCTTACCAATACCAGATAAATAAAGAAGCCCGCCCCCAAGTCCAGCTAAAGCACCAGCTATTACCATAGAAAGCACAATATTTCTTTTTTCATTAATTCCAGCATATCTGCTCGCATCTTTGTTTAATCCGCAAGCCTTAAGCTCAAAACCAAATGTAGTTTTAGAAAGTATTATATAAACTATAATAACAACTATTACAGCCACAAAAAAACCGCCATTAGCACTAGAACCTCTAAATAATACATCTAACCCCATACCAGGCAATGTAGCTGAAGGAGGAATATTCTGCGATTGATTTTTAAGCATATCATAAACAGTTAAAGTAACTAAATAATTAGCAAGATACATACCAATATAATTCATCATAATACTTGAAATAACTTCATTAACATTAAATCTTGCTTTAAGAAGTCCGGGTAAATAAGCCCACAAACCGCCAGCTATAAATGAAGCAAGCAAAGCAATAACCCAATGAATAGCAGGAGGCAAGAATGTGCATTTAATTGCAACTAACACTGCAGCATAAGCCCCTATAATAAATTGACCGGAAGCTCCTATATTAAAAAGACCATTTTTAAAAGCAAAACCAACAGAAAGCCCTGTTAATATTAAAGGAGTAGCCGTATATATAACCTGCCCTATTCCTCTCATTCCCCCAGAAAAACCGCCAGAAAGTATAGTCATAAAAGCAGGAAAAGCATCACCTATATTACTTACAAGAAGAATTATAAGTCCTAAAAGCAAACCTATAACAATAGCAAGAAAAGAAGAAAATACATTTATAAATCCTTCTTTCTCTAAAATATTTGCCAATTTATCTTTTAAATTACTGCTCATTAAGCACTCCTTTTAGAACCAGCCATATATAAGCCTAACTCATTAATAGTAATATCTTTATTTATCATATTAGCTACAATTTCTCCTTCGTATATAACAAGTATTCTGTCACTCAAATTCATAACCTCATCAAGCTCTAACGATACGAGAAGAATTGCCTTTCCGCTGTCTCTCTGTGCCACCAATTCTTTATGTATATATTCAATAGCACCAACATCCAATCCCCTAGTAGGCTGAACTGCTATAAGTAAATCAGGGTTTCTATCTATCTCTCTTGCCACTATTACCTTTTGCTGATTTCCCCCAGACATGCTCCTTGCAAAAGTTTTAGATCCTTCAGCACTTCTTATATCAAATCTTTTTATAAGTCCATTAGCATACTCTTCTATTTCTTTAAATTTTAAAAATCCATTTTTTTGAAATTTGTCAGTAAAGTATGTTTGAAGTATAGTGTTTTCAGCAAGCGTATAATCAAGTACAAGTCCATGCTTATGCCTGTCTTCAGGAATATGACCTATACCGCTTAATGTCTTTTTTCTTATAGATAAATTAGTAATATCTTTTCCATTCAAACTAACACTTCCGCTAGACATATCCATAAGTCCTGTTAAAGCATGTATAAGTTCAGTCTGTCCATTTCCATCAATACCAGCAATACATACTATCTCTCCCGCACGTACATCAAAAGAAACATTCTTTACTATATTTTTCTCACTATGAGGCGATTTAACATTCAAATCCTTAACCGATAATATTATATCCTTTGGTTTAGCTAAAGTTTTTTCTACTACTAAAGATACCTTCCTTCCAACCATCATCTCAGACATCTCTTCTTTTGTAGTAGTCTTAACATCAATAGTGCCAATATATTTTCCCTTACGAAGCACCGAACATCTATCAGCTACTTCTTTAATTTCGTTTAATTTATGAGTAATAAAAAGTATAGATTTACCTTCTTTTGTTAAAGATTTCATTATCTTCATAAGTTCTTCGATTTCATGAGGAGTAAGTACTGCGGTAGGCTCATCAAAGATAAGTATTTCATTATCTCTATAAAGCATTTTCAATATTTCAACTCTCTGCTGCATTCCAACTGTTAAATCACTAATAATAGCATCAGGATAAATTTCAAGCCCATAAGTTTTACTTAGTTCCATAACCTTCTTTCTAGCATCATCTACCTGAAGCACACCGTTTTTTACAGTTTCCACCCCAAGCATAATATTTTCTAAAGCAGTAAAATTATGAACAAGCTTAAAATGCTGATGCACCATACCAATACCTAAAGCATTTGCCGTATTAGGGTTATCAATATTAACTTCTTTTCCATTAACTTTAATAATTCCTTCTTCTTGTTTATAAAGCCCAAAAAGTACGCTCATAAGTGTAGATTTGCCTGCTCCATTTTCTCCAAGCAAGGCATGTATCTCACCTTTTTTTAATTGTATAGTGATATTATCATTAGCTACTATTCCCTTAAACCTTTTAGTGATTCCTAACATCTCAACTACATATTCCACAATATATTCCTCCTAAAATATAGGGATACCTCATCAAAAGGTATCCCTTTTATATAAAAACAAATTTTTTACTGTATAAAATTAACTTTAACAATATTTAAAGGAAGCTTATTAACAGAATCTGCATCAGTATCTTTAAGAAGTTTGATGTTTCCAGCAACTAATTGTTGATATATAGCATCATATTCATCTTTAGTAAAGTGTTTAAATCTAGAAGTTTCCATAGGAAGACCAATACCATTAACTTTAGCATCAAGTACAACAGATTGTCCGCCATGGAAATTGTTATTATAATAAGCATCTATAGCATCATAAACAGAGCCTCCTAGCATCTTTACAGCAGAAGTAATAACAGTTTTAGACTCAGCACTTTGATCAATATCAACCCCTATAACAAGACCATTATTCTGTTCAGCAGCAGCCATAGCAGAGTTTCCAGCACCGCCTGCAGGAGCAAATATTACCTGCACTCCGCTTTGATACCAAGAAGTAGCAAGTGTTTGATTTTCTGGAGTAGAATTAAAGTTACCAACATAAGTATAATTTATTTTAATACTTCCGCTAGCTAATCCTAATTCCTGAGCCGCATATTCAGCACCCTGTACAAAACCATAACCAAATCTTATAACAGCAGGTACAGCCATACCAGCCATAACACCTAAATTAGTATATCCCTCTTTTATTATAGCATAACCAGCTAAAAAACCAGCTTGCTCTTCTGCATAAAATACAGAATAAACATTCTTTTCTATTCTAAAATCAGTATATGTACCATCTTGAGGAGCACCATCTAAAAGTATGAACTTTACATCAGGATGAGTATCTTGTGCTTTATATACAGCAGGCTCAAATAAAAATCCCGGTGTAACTATAACTTGAGCCTTACCAGCAACAGCTAAATCTATAGCATTAATATATGCATCTGTAGATTTTTCTACAGGCTGATAATATTTATGAGCAATTTTTTTCTCTTCTGCATATTTTTTTAAACCTTCCCAAGACCCTTGATTGAAAGACCTATCATCTATAGTACCAACATCAGTAATCAAAGCTAATTCATACCCCTTACCACCGCTTCCGCAAGATAATATCATTACAGAAATAAATAATAAACATAAAAGTTTTTTCATATTTTCTCCTATTTTTTTGTAGAATATTTATTGCTTAATTTTTATTAAAGCCTAATTATTTAACATAATTTACCTTTACTATAGTTAAAGGCAATGCATCAGGGCTATTAGCATCAGTATCTTTTAATATTTTTATATTACCTTCTACCAACTCATTATATATCTTATCATAATTTTCTTTAGTAAAATTCCTGAACTTGGAAGTTTCCATAGGAAGACCCACACCATTAACCTTAGCATCTAAAGTTAAATTCTTTCCGCCTTCAAAAGTATTGTTATAATATGAAGCTACAGCATCATAAACAGAACCCTTAATATTTTTCATAGAAGAAGTAATAACAGAACCCGATTCAAAACTCTGATCAACATCTACACCCACAACAAAACCATTATTCTGCTCAGCAGCACTCATCACAGAATAAGCAGCACCGCCTGCAGGAGCAAATATTACCTCTACCCCATTTCTATACCAAGAAGTAGCAAGTGTTTGATTTTCTGGTGTAGCATCATAATTGCCAACATATGTATATATTATGTTAATACTATTTTTGGCTAAATTCATCTCCTTAGCCGCATAATCTGCTCCCTGTACAAAACCATATCCAAATCTCACAACAGCAGGATGAGCAACTCCTCCCATAACTCCTAAATTTGTATATCCGTCTTTAACAGCAGCATACCCAGCCAAAAAACCAGCCTCCTCCTCA
This sequence comes from Brachyspira pilosicoli, assembly GCF_008016535.1. GTDB lineage: Bacteria > Spirochaetota > Brachyspiria > Brachyspirales > Brachyspiraceae > Brachyspira > Brachyspira pilosicoli_A. Next base: position 34,109 of record NZ_SAXY01000010.1, on the reverse strand, counting down.
GCATATAAAATAGACACTGTGTTATCAGCAGTTCTATAATCAGTATAAGTACCGTCTTGAGGAACACCGTCTATCAATATAAAATTAATATTAGTATATATATCCTGTGCCTTATAAATAGCAGGCTCAAACATATATCCGGGAGTAACAATCAATTTTGCCCCGCCTCTAGCAGCAAGCTCTATCGTATTAAGATAAGAATCTATATCTTTATCTGCCACTTTATAATATTTGTATTTTATATTATTTTGTTGGGCATATTCCTGTACACCTTCCCAAGACCCTTGGTTAAAAGATTTATCATCTACAGTTCCTAAATCTATTAAAAGTGCTATTTCAAAATCATTAGACCTATTTTCTCCACCACAAGATATTAAAAACAAAACAGCAAAAATTAATAATAACTTTTTCATATATTTTTCCTTAGTTATTTATAAAACATTTATATTCTAAATTAAACTCAAATGGCATTTTTATCATTATCTATCAAAACTTTAATGGATTCTATAACTAAATCTATAGCCTCTTCTCCTGTGTAATCTTTAGGGTCATCTATACCATTTTTTATTCTCTCTTGATTATGAAGCACAAGCATAGAAGCCCCCGTTCTCACTCCCTTAGAAGCACCAACTGCAAAAAGTGCTGCAGACTCCATCTCTGAAGCTAAACAACCAGCCTTTATATATGATTCCCATTTATACAAAAGCTCTTTATCAACTGCCATACTCTCTGGAGCATGCTGGGCATAAAAAGCATCCTTACAATGAACAACACCTCTATGAGTTTTTATATTTACTTTTTTTGAAGCATCAATCATAGCATCTAATACATCTATATTAGGCACACAAGGAAACTCATCAGGTATATAGTTTCTCATAGTACCCCCAACCTTTATAGCACCATTTACTATTACGACATCTCCCGGAAGTACATTCATATTCATTCCGCCGCAAGTACCAACACGTATAAAAGTGTCCGCTCCCACATTTATAAGTTCTTCTAATGCTATAGCTGTAGAAGGACCTCCTATACCATGCGAAGTAGTAGAAACCTTAACTCCGTTTATATAACCAGTATAAGTAACATATTCTCTAAAATCTGCAACTAATTTAGCATTATCAAATCTTTTTGCTATCTTCACGCATCTTTTAGGGTCCCCCGGCATTATAACATACCTTCCAACATCGCCCTTTTTTAGTTTTAAATGATGAACCAAATTTTCATCTTCTTTAAAAAAAGGTTTTGGCAAAGCATTTTTTGTATTAGACATAAAATATATTATCCTCTCTTTTCTAATAATACTATAGCTTCTAATGCAGTTAAAATCATATTATCTATATTTGAAGAATAATTTAAATGTGTACCCATTCTCTCTATCATAGTATTTTCTACAACATGCATAATTCCACCAGCTCTCACATTCCTAATAGCCGCACAAGAAAAAAGTGCCGCACATTCCATCTCTGAAACTATAGCTCCGCATAAAGTATAATATTTAAGATCATTTTCAAATTTATCTCTAAAAAAAGAATTCTCCGGCTCTAACTCACCATAAAAACAATCTTTACTATGAACAACACCTATATGATAATTATAATTTTTTAACTTTGCCGCATCTCTCAAAGCAAAAACTATATCTGTATTAGCAATGGCAGGATATTCAAAAGGTATATATTCTAAAGAAGTACCCTCGTCTTTTATGGCAGCTTGAGCAATAGCTAAATCTCCAGGCTTCACTTTTAAACTAAGCCCACCACCTGTACCAACACGTATAAAAGTGTCAGCTCCTACCTTTATAAGCTCTTCCATAGCTATAGAAGCAGAAGGTCCACCTACACCTGTTGAAGTTACACTGACAGGAATATTTTTATATTTTCCCGTAACTGTAACATATTCTCTATAGTCGGCTTTAAAATCTACATCATCTAAAAAACTTGCTATATACTCAACTCTTTTAGGATCTCCAGGAAGTAAAACATATCTTGCAACATCAAACTTTTTTAATTTTATATGATACTGCAATAAACCTTTGCTAAAGGCTTTCTCATCATAGAATGCTTTAGGCTCTCTATATTCCATTTACAATAATCCTTAATTTATATTTTATTAAAAATATTGAAAATTACTTTAAAGACTTCATTATAGTGACACCATTACTAGTACCTATTCTATTAGCTCCTGCATTTATCATTTTTACGGCATCTTCATAAGTTTTTATGCCTCCAGAAGCTTTAACTCCAACTTTATCGCCAACTGTTTTCCTCATAAGCTCAACATCATGCTCTGTAGCCCCTCCTGTAGAAAAACCAGTGGAAGTCTTAACAAAATCTGCCCCAAACTCTTTAGCTATCTTACAAGCTAAAACTTTTTCTTCATCCGTTAAAAGGCAAGTTTCTATTATAACTTTAAGAACCCCTACATGACAAGCATCTCTTACCTTTTTTATATCTCTTTCGAATAAGTCTATCTTTTTACTTTTCAAAAAACCAATATTTGCCACCATGTCTATTTCATTAGCACCGCTATCAATAGCAAATTTGGTTTCATATGCCTTAGCCTCTTTAATCATGGCTCCTAGAGGAAATCCCACAACAGAGCAAACTTTAACATTTGAATGTAAGAGAAAATTGTACGCAACGTTAACATAAGCAGAATTAACACATACAGAATAAAAATTATGCTCCTTAGCTTCTATGCATAATTTTCTTATATCATCTATTGTGGCATCTGCTCTTAATATAGTATGATCTATTAATTGATTAAGATTATCCATTTTTTATACACCTCTATATATTAGGATATAAAATATTATGCCCTTTGTCAAATTTATTTTTTCGATTATATATAAAATTTATATAAAAAATAATTATGAAATATCTACCAACTTTTTTTTAGCTCTTCTATATATATAAATATACATTATAGCAGACAATAATATAGAAACAATATCTGCTATAGGCTGCGACCATATTATGCCATTTATGCCAAAAAACTTAGTGCCTATGTATATAGCAGGAACAAATGCTAACCCTTGCCTGCATATAGAAAGTATTAAAGACGGTAAAGCCTTACCTAATGCCTGAAATGTAGACATAAATATAAATTGAAAACCTATAACAGGAGCTACAGAATAAGCCGCTATTAAAAACTTAGAGCCATATTCTATAACCTCATCATTATCTATAAATATTCTAATTAACTCTTTAGAAAATATAAAAGCAAATATTAAAAATAAAACACCAGAAATAAAACTAATTAAACAAGAAAGTTTTATAGAAGCATTCATTCTCTTATAATTTTTTGAAGCGAAATTATACCCTATAAAAGGCTGCACACCCTGCCCTAAACCTATAAACACTAAGAGTACAAGCGTAAATATTCTCTGCGACACTCCAAGCCCAGCAACTACATTGTCATTATATTTAGAAGCAAAATTGTTAATTAAAATATTCGCAACACTTATAAGAACATTATTCATAAACACAGGAAAACCAATAGAAAATACATTATTTAATATATCACTGCTGATTAAAAAATCTTTTATCTTTATAGAGAGAAAAGTGCTTTTTTTGAGTATGTAAAAAGTATAATAGAAAAAAGAACAAGCATTTCCTATTATAGTAGCCAAAGCAGCACCCGCAATCCCCATATTCATATAAAGTATCATTATAGGGTCAAGTATAATATTTACTACAGTTCCAAGTACCATTCCAAACATAGCCTCCTTGGAAGCCCCCTCAGAACGCACAACCTGCCCCATAGACATTTGACAAACCACAAATATAGCTCCAATAGCAACTATAAGCAAATAATCCTTAGCAAAAACATAAGTGTTAGAACTAGCTCCAGATAATTTTAATATATTTTCTAAAAATATAAAAAATATTATCATACACACCAAACCAGTAACAACACTTGCATAAAATACAAAAGATGAAACCTTTTTAGCCTTATCATAATTCTTAGAACCCAAACATCTAGATATATATGATGCTCCCCCTATACCATATATAGAACCAAAAGACATAAGAACCAAATATATAGGCATAGTTAAAGAAACAGCAGCAACCTGATTAGGGTCGTTTGTTTTTCCTACAAAAAAAGTATCAACCATATTATAAAACACATTTACAAGCATTCCTAGTATTGTGGGGAGTGCTAATGTAATTAATGCCTTATAAACAGGGTAGTTCTCAAACACATCAATTTTCTTATCAATCATATATACCTCATACAATTATTTTAGTTTGATAATTAAAAAATATATTAGATTTGTTTTTTATTTGTGGTGGCTTTGCCCCCTGCGAAGCGTGCCCTTAGGGTACATACCCCCACTTCTTTTATTGATATAAAAGAAGCAAAAGAACTGCATTTTAACGAAGTTCAAATTTATATATATCAAAATAAAACCATTATTTTATACCTATTCTTAACATATAAAATCAAAACTTTTACTTTTTTCTAAACGTATACAAAATATAAAAATAAACAAAAATTATTTATCTAAATATAATTAATATCCCATAAAAAAGCCCCAAATAAATTAATATTTGGAGCTCTTAACAATCAACTCTTAGATAGCTCTTCTACCTCATTTTCTCTGTAGGTCTTTACCTTTTCAACATTAAATAGCAGCGACTCTCCATCAGAATCAACATTAACATTATCGCCATCTTCAATGTGCCCAAAAAGTATCTCTGTACTAATATAATCTTCTACCTCTTTTTGTATAGCTCTTCTTAAACTTCTAGCCCCATACTTCTTATCAAAACCTTTATCTATTATATAATTCTTTGCCTCATCAGTTAAACTTATAAAAATATTTCTATCTTTTATAGCTTCATTCAACTCTCTAAGCATAATCTCTATAATATCTTTTAAATCTTCTTTTGTAAGAGTATGGAATACTATAATATCATCTATTCTGTTTAAGAACTCAGGATTGAAATTCTGTTTTAATTCTTCCATAGCAAAGTTTTTCATGTCATTAATATCTTTTTCACTTCCAATAGCATTAAAACCTAAAGAAGTTCCTTTAACAATATCTCTTGCTCCTAAGTTGCTTGTTATAATAATTATAGTATTAGAGAAATCAACCTTTCTTCCAAAGTTGTCTGTAAGCTGCCCCTCTTCAAGCACCTGTAAAAGTATGTTTGTAATATCAGGATGAGCCTTTTCTATCTCATCAAAAAGTATTAAAGAATAAGGTTTTCTTCTCACTTTCTCTGTAAGTCCGCCTCCCTCTTCATAACCAACATATCCCGGAGGAGCTCCTATAAGTCTGCTTACTGCAAACTTCTCCATAAACTCACTCATATCTATTCTTATAAGAGCATCACTATCTCCAAACATAAACTCTGAAAGCACCTTAGCTAAAGCAGTTTTACCAACACCTGTAGGTCCTAAAAATATAAAACTTCCAAGCGGTTTTTTAGTGCTTTTTAGCCCCGCTCTTGCCCTTCTTATAGCTTTTGATATGGATGATATAGCCTCTTTTTGTCCAACTATCTTACTATGAAGCTCATCTTCCATACCAATAAGTCTTTTACTCTCAGAATCTAATAATCTTTTTACTGGTATATTTGTAATTTCTGATATTACATGTCTTATATCATCTTCATTAATAATCGTTTCTGTCTTATCTCTCTCGCTTCTCCACTCAGCTTCTTTTTTATCCAATTCCTCTTGCAAAGATTTTATAGTATCTCTTAATTTAACAGCCTCTTCAAAAATCTGATTTTTTACAACTGTTTCTTTTTCCTGATTAAGCTCTTTTATTTTGTTTTCTAAATCTTTTAATTCCTGAGGTCTTACCATATTCATAAGTCTTGCTCTTGAACCTGCCTCATCAATTAAATCTATAGCCTTATCTGGCAAATGTCTTTCAAATATATATCTTTTACTTAATACAGCAGAAGCATAAATAGCCCCATCAGTATATTTTACCTTATGATGCTCTTCATATTTAGATTTTATTCCATTTAATATTTCTATAGTGTCATCAATAGAAGGCTCTTCCACATTTATAGGCTGAAATCTTCTCACTAAAGCACCATCTTTTTCTATATACTTTTTATATTCATTGATAGTAGTTGCCCCAATACATTGAATCTCTCCGCGAGAAAGTGCAGGCTTAAGCATATTGGCAGCATCTAAAGCTCCCTCTGCACCTCCAGCCCCAATTAAAGTATGAAGCTCATCTATAAATATTATTATATTACCAACTTTTTTTATCTCCATTACTATATTTTTTATTCTCTCTTCAAACTCACCTCTATATTTAGTACCCGCAACAACAGAAGATAAATCTAAACTTAAAACCCTCTTTTTTAATAATATATCAGGCACATCAGTAGAAACAATCTTTTCAGCTAAACCTTCAACTATAGCAGTCTTACCAACACCCGGCTCCCCTAATAGTATAGGATTATTTTTCTTTCTCCTTGAAAGTATCTGTACAACTCTCATTACCTCATTTTCTCTGCCAATTACTCTATCCAATGCCTTTTCTCTAGCCATTTTAGTTAAATCACGGGCAAACTTATCTAAAGTAGGAGTTCTTGCTGTATTATCTTCTTGAATAGTGCTAGAAGAAGATTCAGAAATATTTGATGAAGAACCAGATTTACCCCTAATTCTCATCATCTCATGTCTTAATGTTTTTAAATCTAAATTATAGCTAGTAAGTACATTATAAGCTATGCCATTTTCCTCTTTTAAAATACCAAGAAGTAAATGCTCTGTACTTATGCAATTATCTCCTAATGATTTAGCCTCTTCTGCCGCTCTGCTTATTAAATGCTGAATGCGTGGTGATGGCGGTATTTTACCAAATAATTTAGTATTACTTGTAGATTTTACCATAGAAGATTCTATATCAAATTTAATCTTTTCTATATCTATTTTTAATTTATTCAAAACATTGACAACTATTGAATCTGTTTCATGAAATATTCCTAATAAAACATGTTCTGGAGTAAGCATATCATGATTTAATCTCTTAGCTTCTTCCACAGAATGTAGGTCTAATATTCTTATGGCTTTATTAGTAAGACGAAATGGATAAGACATATTTGTTTCCTATAATCATAAATTTGTATATATTATATTTCTTTTTTCAATATTTATCGGATATAAAAAAACTAAACTTATAAAAAAATAGAATTGCATATTAGATTATTATATACAATTCTACTATATATTACAATACTTTTAGAAAAAATTACAACCTAGATACATTAATAGCAGGTACATTTCTTCTATTAGTAGAAGCCGTATTAATATTATCCAACTCATTATTTTTTATAACACTAGGATTAGCGTATAAAAAAGATAAAATCAATGCTACAATTATAGCCATAGATAATACAAATGAAAGCTTCCTAGAACACATCATAGAATAAATATAATTAAAAAGAGTATTTTCTTTTTTAACTATAGCACTCTCTGCTTTAGCCCTACTTAACATACGAGCCCACTCATCATCTGGCAAATTATTTAAACTAAAATAATTTCTTTTTCTTTCAATTTTAGTTTTGAATTGCATCATTTCATGTAGTTTCATAAAAGAGTCCTTTCTTTTTCTAACAAAGTTTTCATTTTTTTGAGAGCATAAGAATAATTACTCTTAGCAGAATCACTGGATATATTCAAAATATCAGCTATCTCCTTATAAGAATAATTTTCATAATATCTCAAGATGAATACATCTCTTTGTTTTCCTTTCAATTTACTAGAAGCTGAGTATATTTTCTCTTGCAAATACACTCTCTCATATTCTTTTTCAGTATTATATCTCTTATCGTCCACAACTTCTAGTTTTTCAAGATAAGGAGACTCACGCCTATAAGCTTTGGAATACATATTAATAGCAGTATTGCTGATAATTCTATATAACCAGCCTTTAAAATAATTTCTCTCTTCATATCTTCCTATAGCTTTATAAACGCGTATTAAAACATCTTGAGTTAAATCCATAGCATCTTCATAATTATGCATAAAACGATAGGATATGTTAAAGATATAATTTTTATACCTAGTAAGTAAAATATCTAAAGCTTCACTATACCCATTTTTGTGGGCTTCTATTAATTCATAATCTTTTAATAATTCTTTTTCTTTTGTCATCATTATTTGTCAACTCCATTACTGTTTACATATATAAAACAGATTTTAAACATTTAAGTAAAATCAAGCCATATAAGTTTTATCTTCTTTTGGACTTATATTATTCTTTTTAATAAAATCTTTATCGCTTGAAATCACTACCTCCCTCTCTTCAAATGCTTTCTCTATATCATTTTTAGTTAGAGTTAAAGCATTTCCCTTTATACCATCTAAATTAAAAAGTATATTAACCATTGCAGTTTCAACTATACTTTTTAAAGATCTTGCCCCCATATTCATAGTAGAAGCCTTATCGACTATATAATTTATAGCATCGTCAGTTAATATTAGCTTCTTTCCTATGCTCTTAAAGAAATCTACATATTTTATTATAGGTGATTCTTTAGTTTTTAGCAATATATCTTTTAAATTATCTTTAGTAAGTTCATTTAAAGTTACAATTATCGGTATTCTTCCTATAAACTCTGGTATCATACCATATTTCTCTACATCTTTCACATCTACCTGACTGAGTATTTTATTTTTCTGAAGTTTATTTACAACCGCATTAGAACCAAAGCCTAAACTACTCTCCCCTTTAAGACGCATCTTTATAATATCTTCAAGCCCTACAAAAGCACCGCCGAAAATAAATAAAATATTTTTAGTGTTCATTATAATACCATCACTTGAATGCATCATTCTTCTATCGCCAAACTCAGGTACTCTAATATCCTCACCATTCATCATAGAAAGCAAAGCCTCTTGAACAGCCTTGTCTGATGGGTTGCCTGTAGTAGATTGATGAGCATCGGCTTTTGCTATCTTGTCTACCTCATCTAAAAATACTATACCATTTTGTGCTTTATCTAAATCACCATTAGCCTTCTTATAAAGATTATATAATACAACCTCAACATCATCTCCTACATAACCCGTCTCTGTAAGCGTAGTAACATCAGCACGTGCAAATGGAAGCCCTAAAATATCTGCTAATGTTTTTACCAAATATGTTTTACCAACTCCAGTAGGTCCTATCATAAGAATATTTGACCTAAATGGTATATCTTTATTGCCATTAATTCTTAAACAATGTAAATAAGCATGTACAGACAATGCTTTCTTAGCATCATCTTGACCTATTACTGTTTTGTTAAGTTCAGAAACTATCTCTTTTGGTGTTAATATTCTTGGCTCTTTTATAATCTTCTTTTTAGATTTTGTATCTATATAATTTTCTTTGTTTGTAATATCTAATATTAAATCATAGCTTTCTTTCTCTAAAAAAGCAAAAACTATCTTTGAATTAACAAATGTAATCAAAGTATTAGACACCTCTAAAAGTCCAATACTTGAATAAGGTTCATGAGATAAAACAAGTATGCCGCTTGACATTAATTTGCTGCTGCTGTCAAAATAATGATACTTGTTAATATAAATATCTGCATCCATTGTGATGAGTTCTAATATCCTTCTTACAGATATGGCAGACATAGAGTCCCCATAAATTGTATAAGTAATTAAACAATATAAAATAAATCTTTCATCATCATTTAATTCAAACTCATCTATAAATCTCTCTATATTAAAATTATATTGTTTAAATGTATGTATCTTTTTTAAATCTTTTTTTATAGAATCTATTAATATGGCTATCTCATCATTATTATTATTTGCAACTTTCTCATCATTAATAATTGTCTCATCATCATAACCCAATACCCTATTTATATTATTAGAAAGTCTTCTTGTCATATCATTTCTGTCAGATATTAAGTTTAATGTATATACAATTTTACTTACGCTTTCAAAATAATCTCTAAAAGCCTCTTCTCTATTTTTATATTTTTTATTATTTTTTTTATTCATTAATTTTCCTTTTATTAATTATACAATTAAATCATTATTCTAAATTACCAATTAAATCATACTCCGTATTATGTACTATTTTCACCTTTACTATATCGCCAATATTAATATTATCAACATTCTTTTTATCAAAATAAACCTCAACAAATCCATCAACTTCCGGAGCATCATATTTGCTTCTTCCTATAAACTTATCTTCCTCTTTTATCTCTATTAGCACATCAATACTTTTTCCTATAAACCTTGAAAGCCTCTCTTCAGATACTTCAAGAGCAATTCTCATAAGTTTATCCCTAAGCATCAGCATTTTATTTTTACTAATTTTCTTTTTGTTAATAAGCAATGCATCCGTATTTTCTTCTTCAGAATATGTAAAAACTCCAACCCTATCAAGCTTCATCTTTTTTACAAAGCCTGCCAATTTCTTAAAGCTCTCTGCAGTTTCACCCGGAAAACCTACAATTAAAGAAGTTCTTATAACCGCATTATCATCATAGCTTCTAATATAATTTATCATATCTTTGTAAAAAGAATACCCCCTATTTCCTCTGTTCATATCTTTTAATATATCTTTATCTATATGCTGCAAAGGTATATCAAAATAAGGAACAACTTTTTCTGTTTTAAACATAGCATCTATTATGCTTTTATTTAAAATAACAGGGTTTTGATAAAGTACCCTAATCCATTTTATACCGTCAATGAGATAAAGCTCTTTTAATAAATCAGGAAGTGCTAACTTTTTATAAATATCATAACCATAATAAGTAGTTTCATGGGCTATTAAATTTATTTCTTTAGCACCATTTTTTGCATATTCTCTAGCCTCTTTAACTATATCTTCTATTTTTCTGCTTCTGTATTTCCCCCTTATTGAAGGTATGGCACAAAAACTGCAATTAGCATGACATCCATCGCTTATTCTTATATACACGCTATAATTTGTAGAAGTATTTATTCTATCAACATACTCTTTATAAGTAATATTTTCTTCAGCATCATGAAAACCATCTTTCTCTACAGCTGTTAAAATCTTCTCTAAATCATGTATACCAATAGCAGAGTCAACTTCCTTAAACATCTCCATAAAATTTTCTTTATATCTCTCGCTCATACACCCAGATACTATAAGCCTCCTACATTTACCATATTTCTTATAAAGCGAATGGTCAAATATAGCATCTATTGACTCTTTCTTAGAATCTTCTATAAAAGCACAAGTATTTATAACTATAACATCTGCATCTTCAGCATTATCAACTATCTTGTATCCATTTTTATCTAATATGGCAAGTATATGTTCGCCATCAACTGTATTCTTCTCGCATCCTAAACTGTGTAAATATATGTTTTGCAAATTAATTTTCCTTCTTCTAATTATTATATAAAAATATACTCAAAATAATAAAAATGTCAATTATCATATTAATTAAAAAAGTAATAGTTTTTAATTTATGGGGGCTAGCCACCATACCCCCGCTTCTTTTGTTGTTACAAAGAAGCAAAAAAACTGCATGTTTATATAATAGGTATATTTACTACTCTTGGAATTTCATTTCTATATTTTTATTAATTAATGCATCTTTATTTTTTAAAACTAAATTTAATTCATCATAATTGTTAGAATAATTTTTATCAAAATCATCATAATTATATAATATATTTTGTAAAAAAATATTTAATTTATCACTAATTTTTATAACATTTCCTTTTTCTAAAATATATAAAAACATTATATTCATCATCTGTATTATTAATATAAATTTCAATAACTAACTCATTATAATTAAAATATCTCTCTAAACTCAAACATATAGCTATTGTCCATTATATTTATTTAGTGTCAGTCATAATCAAATTGTATTTAGTAGAATCGTTTAAATTATTAGTCCACTTAATAGTTTTATTAACAGTTTCTCCAAGAGCTCCCACATCAACTATCCTTCCATTAACCTTAACAACAACCTCTCCCGCATTACCTATAGTAAGCATCATCACATCTCTTGCCTCTAAATATAATGTCTTACCGCTCAAAAGATTCGTAGTAGCAGGTCCGCCTGAATCAATAAAATATCTTAAATAAACAAAATGTTTAGCTGTTATCTCTATTCTAATATTTGATTTATCAGTGTCCTGCTCTATATAAGTTTCTCCGTCTATTACAGGCAATTTTACATCTGATGATACAACTATATTATTAGTAATATTATTTTCATTTAAATAATTTGTAGATTCTTCATTATTATAAACAGAATTAATCATTTGATTTTCTTCAAGTTTTTCCATCTCTACAGTAGCTAAATTATCATAAACTTCTATTATACTTATCTTAAAATCATTAATACCATTTCCATTCAAATCTAATATTATAGGATTGCTCTTAGAAAAAGATAAATCCTGTCCATTAATATTCATTCTAATAACATTACCTATGGTGTTAAATTTAATAGTAGCAGATATTCCAAGAGGCTTAAAATATATAATATCTCCAGGTTTTACATTCTGCCTAGCACTATTATCAACAATATTTCTTGCTATTTCAACTTCCCTTTTATTATTATTCTTATTTGAAGAAAAAATAGATTTTATATTATTTATATTAAAAAATATAACAGCAAAAATAACCAATACGGTCAATATCACTATAATAGGTACAAAAGAACTAGATTTTTTATTTCTAAGTTTATTTAAATCTCTTTTTGTAATATACAATAATTCTGCCTCGGCACTATTTGGAGTATATGTTTTATTATTTACTGAAACACTACTGTTAGTTTTTAAAATATCTTCTTTTTTAGTTTCTTCTTTAGAATCTTCATTATTAGCAGTTGTTTCTTTTATTTCTTCTTTTTTAGTTTCTTCTTTAGAATCTTCATTATTAGCAGTTGTTTCTTTTATCTCTTCTACTTTATTCTCTGTTTTTTTTACTTTTTCTTCTTTCTTCTTAGGAGATATTTTAAACTTTCTAGACTTTGATAAATCTTCTTCAAATTTATTTTCATTTCTTTGCAAATTATAACGCTCTATCATAGCATCAGAATCTAATGAAAGTTTGTCGCTTAAATTTTTGATAAATCCTTTAACATATATCTCACCAGGCAATAAATCAAACTGTTCATCTTCTAAAGCTTTTATAAATTTAGAAACAATATATGTACTTGATGCTAACTCTTCTATAGTAAGCCCTTTTTTTTCTCTGGCATTTTTTAATATTTGTCCTATGGTTTCCATATAATTTAAAATCCTTATAAATTTTTTAATTGCCTGATATTAAACCATCTTTTAAAACCTGCATCTCTTCAGGTATAACAGGTACAAATGTCTTATTATCATATTGAACATTATATCTAATAGACTTAAATAAATATTCTACAGGAACATTAGTAGTAGATATTCCAAGTATTCTAATAATCATGCCATCTTCAGCAATCCATAAATGTATTGTAGGAAATCCAGTTCTATCAACACTAGCTTGTTTAGGTGTAAGAAGCATATGATAAGCTAGTCTATTATCATCAGCAGTATATTGGGAACTATTATAACCAGATATATTTAAAGCACTGCCGTCAAAACTGCTCACAGGTCTTAATGCCCTATCAGAATAAAAATCTATATTGTATTTAGATATAAGTCTAGATATGCCAGCTTTTGTATAAATAGCACCAGAATCTCCATAATGCAATGTTTGCTCGCTTACAACTTTCTTTCTTGGAAATATCATCCACAATGTTTTACCATCGCAATATATAGAATCACTGTTAGTGCCGCCTGAATATTCTAACTTAAATATATTTGGGTTTTTACTTATAAGAGTACCAGTTTTTATTTTACTTCCATTTCTTTCTGTAAAGCTAGATGAAAAACTATTCATAGCAGCAAATCTATTTGACATCATACTGATAACTCTCTCAGGTGTCATTATCTGCGAAAACAATGGAAATGAAAATAAAAACAATAATATCAATATCTTTTTCATAATTTTCTACTTTTGTCCTAAAAATAAAATAATAGTTATTATACCTATAATATAACAAAAAACCATAAAAAACAAGCATTAATACTACTATTTTTAATTATTATATTTACATAGTAATATATTTTTAAAATTAAAACTCTAATGTAAAGTTTATGTCATAAAATGTTGATATTTTGTAAAAAATTTGTTATATTAAAAATATGTTCAGGAAATTTGTATTAGTTAGTAATCTATTTCTTATAATAATTTTTCATTTTGAATTATTAGCTTATAACTCTATATCATTAGACAAATTACCAGAAAATTCAATAGCTTTTATAGAAAAAAATTTTAATAATACCAACATAAAAACTATAAACAAAATAAATAATTGTTTTCATGTATTATTAGAAGATGATTTTCTACTAATATTTGATGATATAGGAAATTGGTATGAAGTAGACGGCAAAGATAAAGCTATACCCACTAATTTTATACCAGAAAATGTAATGTATACTGTTAATAAAACTAATCCAAATACAAGTGTATTAAAAGTAGTAAAGAAATGGAATACTTATATTATAACATTAGATACTCATATTAATATATTTATAGATTCTTCGGGAATGCTTGTAGGACAAAAGATTCCAGATTAAAAAGGATAGTAATGAAAAAAGTATTAATATTATTAGTTATATTTAGCTTTGTGCTTTTTGCAGATGAGTGGAAAATTAATCCTAATGAGCTTCCTAAAAGTGCTATAGATTTTATCAATAAATTCTTTCCAAATAATAGAATAATATTAGCTGAAAGAGATAGAAAAAAGTATGAAATAGTGCTTGAAAATGGTGTAGAATTAGAGTTTTTTATCAATGGAGAGTTTAAAGAGGTAAAAGGCAACTATGTAGCCGTACCGCCGGAAATACTGCCAAAAACTGTAGCAAATACTGTAGCTATGACTTTTCCAAATACAATTATAACCAAAATAGAAAAGAAATGGAACTTATACGAAATAAAACTTAATAATTCTATGGAACTTTATATAGATGTTAATGGGCAGCTTTTAGGACAAAAATTTGATGATTAATATGCAGTTTTATCCTTGTTGTTCACTTGACAATTTAAAATTATTCTATTATATTATATTTATAGAATAGTATATATCTTTATACTGGAGGGCTTTTTTTGATTTATGGCGGATGAACTATTTTCGAGAAAAGAAACAGTAAAAGATATTTTTCTAATTGTAGAAGATAAATTAAAAAAAGGGCTCTTCCAAGACTCTATGGAAGATTTGGATAAAATTATGTCTATGAACTTTGAATATCCAAATCTTTATGAAAATATCTCTTGTGTGAAGTTTTGGATTAATAGAGCCGACAAAATAGAAACTGTTAAAGGAGATTGTTTAGAATACTGCAAGTTTTTGGATTTATCTTATAAAAAATTTGAGGAGTTTATAAAGAATAAATCGTATAATAAAACTTTGATAGCAATAAAGGCCATTCATTACTTTATATACAACAGCATTATAACAACTATAATGCAAAAAAATATAGAAGAAATTAGAGGTAAAGATGAATTACATTTACTAGCTAATGCTTTTATAGAACTTAATGATTATTCTAGAGCATTAAAAGCATATGAATATTTAAATGTAATAGAGCCTTATAATGGTAATACGCTTTCAAATATAGCACAAATTAATCATATATTAGGAGATACTAAGAAAGCAAAAATGTATATTAGAGATGCTTTGTTTTATGCTCCTTTAGATATAGAATTTGAAAGAATTACTATTGATGCGGTAAGAGAGATTAGAGATATTATTATAAGAAGAGGTATTCATAATAATAGTCAGGAAGAAATCATCTCTTGGATGAGTGCTTACGGCGAACTTATGAATATATTAGATATTAAAAAAGAATTAACTAAAGAAGAAGAATTTGAATTAAGAAAAAATATATCTAAACTAGAAGCAGATTATAGAAAGTTAAAATTAAGAGAAGCTGCTGCTCCAAAACTTCTATCTGCATATGCCTTCTTAACAACTTATTTAATAATGAGGCATACAGAAGAAGATATGAATGAAATAAAAATATTGGGCAGAAAAATGTCGGAAATAGATAAAGATTTGCTTCAATTTTATATAAAAATATTAAATAAGGGGTAAAACAGATGTCAGAAGCTCTACAAAAATTAGAAAACATATTTTCAGAAGAAACTTTTACAAGAAAACCTTTATTAAATTATACTGTGAAATATTTTGCTGATTTATCTTCAATTATTAACAATATTAATAGCAATGAAAAAATTAAATCTGCTTTAGATACTGCCAATTTGCAATTGCAAAAAAATGCTAATCATATATCTGCATTATATGCAAGCGGTTTTTTAAACCTTAAACTTCAAAATTATTCTGATAATGCACTAGATAAACTTATAGGTATATTTAAAAATGCAAAAAAATGGAATATAGTAGAATACATTGCACAAAAAATTTTAGATGAATATTATGAATGCGATTATGCTCTAAGATATTTAGCTAGTTATTATCAAATATCAAATAAAGAAGCAGAAGCTTTAGAGATTTTAGAGAGATTAATAAAATTTGATGTATCAAACCCTGAATTGCCTGAAAAAATAGCCCATACAAAAGAGGTAGCTGGAGATATTACTAGTGCTGTATATTATTATAAAATTGCTTTTGAGAGGAATTTAATTAGAAAAAGAACTAATGCAGAGAGCAATATCAAAAAAATACTTGAATATGAACCTGATAATTATAATTATTTATTAAAATATGAAAATGCTTTAAAAGAATTAGTTGATGCTAATATTATGATAGATGTATGGAAAATAATATTCTTCTATTATTTTGAAAACAACAGATTTAGTGATGCTTTAAAAACTATTAAAAATTTATTAAATTATGAACAGGCTATAGTAGCACAAAATAATAAGAAAGCTAAATTTTTCAGACATAGATTAGTGGATGTTTTTGCTAAATTATATCCTAATCATACTCTTTTTGAAAAGATAGAAGAGATATCAGCTATTACTAATGTTAATAAGCAGCCAAAAGCTTGTATAGAGATATTTGAAAAGTATATACAATATGATGTAGGCAAATATGTTATGCATAGAAATTTTGGTGTTGGTAAAATTAAATATATAGACATCAATGAATTAAAAATAAAATTTGTATCTCAAGAGGAAGAGAGAAAAATGACATTTGATATGGCAATACAATCTCTCACAACACTTCCAGAAGATGATATAAATGTATATAAAGCCTATAAATTAAATGAGCTTAAAAAAATGGCAGAAGAAAACCCTACAGAACTTCTTACTATAATATTAAAATACAAAAAAACTATTAACACTAAAGATTTAAAACAAGAATTAACTGCTCCTCCTCATATAGTGATAGCAGATTCTTCTTACAACAAATGGCTTGAAAATGCTAAGAAATCTGTAAGAGCTTCTACTACTGTAAAATTTGATAAGAACACTTTCCTTTATAATGAAGAAGCAGAAACTTATGATGCTGAAAGTTTATCTAAGTTTAATAAGACAGATAATTTCCTTGAAAGATATCAAATATATATGGAATATCTCACTTATACTCCAAACTTAAACTCTGATGAAGCAAAAGAGATGTATAATTATTTTGTTAAAACGGCAAAAGACAAAAAAGCACCTAGCGACAATAGAATAATAAGCACAATATATCTAAAAACACAAAATGATACTAATAAAGATATACCTATGCTTTCTGATCTTATAAAAGATATAGATGATTATGCTCATATATACGAAATATTACCATCTTCAAACTATAGAGATAAATTTGTAAAAGCTATACAAGAAGGAAAACCAGATGAATATTATAATATTATATTAAAAATATTATATTCACCTCAAGTAAAAAACCATTATTTAATAGTAAATAAATTATTCTCTGACGGCAAAGTAGATATGCTTGCTAAAACTATAGATGATATATTTTTACATTACAAAGAATATCCAGAATCTTTTGTTTATTTTGCTCAAAAGATACTTGACGGTGAGTATTATGATGAAATAGAGGGAGATATAAAAATTAATAAACACTCTCTAATGATAGGTTTATTAAGTATAATACCTAATTTATCAAAAATGCTCGACAATAAAGAAACATCTCCTCAAGGAAGAAAGTTAATAAAAATAGTA
Source organism: Brachyspira pilosicoli (assembly GCF_008016535.1). GTDB lineage: Bacteria > Spirochaetota > Brachyspiria > Brachyspirales > Brachyspiraceae > Brachyspira > Brachyspira pilosicoli_A. The sequence continues at coordinate 15,964 of NZ_SAXY01000010.1, read as the reverse complement.
TATGATTTAGTATTTGATAAGGCTTATTTACTTAAGTTTATAGAAACAGAAAATGAAGAAGATGTAAAAATAGTATTTAGTGAATTCCAAAAATTGGTTAACTTGGAACAACATTATAAAACAGATATAATAACAGCTGTATTAAAGAGATTCCCAAATTGGAAAATATAATTAAATAAATATTTTAATTAGAAAATAAAAAAGAGTGCAAGATTTGTTGCTTGCACTCTTTTTTTATATACTAAAATCTTGTAGGTTTGTAATTTTTTTATTGTTCTTTTTCCCGCCTTACACGGTGCGGACTTCGTCAAAGAACAAAAAAGTGCAAGTTCTTTAGCTTTATATATTGGAATGTGTATTAAATATATTATAAAATATAAATTTAATCTAAAAAATATATATTGTTTTATATCTATAATATCCTGCATATAAGTCCAAAATATTTGCATTTTTTGCAACTTTTTGCGGCGGGAAAAAGTTGAATAAAAAATTCTATTACAAAATATACTTATTTATATAACTAATCTCTTTTAAAATACGGAGATAAATCTATATACTCGTCATCTAGCCAAGATGAAGCTACACATTCATATTTATTCTTGCTTAATTTATAAATTTGATACTCTATCTTTTCAGCTCTTCCTACAACTCTCTCTTTATACTCTACCAACATCTCGCTTATTCCATCATCATCAATATCTCTAAAAGCAAATTTCATCTCATTTACAACGCCGCTTTTCATAGAATTAATCTCTCTATAATAAGATACATCAGCAACCAAACTAATCTTACTATCTTCTATTCTAAAAATATAAAGATAAATATCCCTATCCTCTCCGCTGTCATTGAGTATATAATATTTTATAATACCAACCTCATTTTTCTTATCATAAAAACTCTCTAAATCTATAGCAGCATTTTTTCCAATCCTAGAAGACTGATAAGAAAACTTTTCATCTAAATTGCTTCCATAAACAGATATTTTCTCTCCCTCAATAGAGCTAATCAAAGCTATAAACTCATTTCCGTTTGATGATTCTAAAACATCTGCTATCACTATAGAATATACTTTATAACCATCTCTTTCTAATTTTGTTTTTAAATTATCAGCCTGAGAATATTCTCTGCTGTCTATAACACTATCGCTATTATAATAAACAATATCTCCAGAGCCTTGCAAATTAAATAATGCATTAATATCATCATTAAGAGCATATAAACTCATAAAGCTAAAAATAAAAAAACAAAAAATAAAGAATTTTTTCATAATAAAATATCCAATAATACTTATTTGGAAGACACTTTTATATCAACAAACTTTATTTGAGAGTTTACTCTGCCATCAGAACTTTTATATTTAATAATCTCAGGAACAGTATAATTATCAATATTGGTGTATGATATATCAACATCATAAATCTTTGATTTTTTATTATAATAATCGGCACTTTCTACCAAAAGACTATTTTTATTTATTGTGTAGTTTATACTATAGTCTTTATTTTCACCAACAGCCCTTAATACAACTTCATATTTATCATTATCTTCTTTTACAGAATCAACAGTAAACTTCTTTGAAAGAGAACTATAACTCTCAGATACAATAGCATAAAACCCAACTGTCTCCAAAGGCTCTTCAAACACAGAAAACATCTTAGCATAAAAACTATCAACATTTTCAAGCACAATGTTTGGTTTAGAGTTTTGTACGAGAGTGAACTTTAATCTGATTTTGTCTTTTGAAGATAAATAATTTTTTGCAGGTATAGTTGATATTTGAGCTTCTACTATTTTGCCTTCTATATATGCCTCGAAACGTTTTGGATATATAGTTGTATAATTATCTTTTATTTTGTTATAAAGTTCTTCAAAAGAAATATCCTGAGAATGAAGTAAATTAAAAAAAGATAATAAAAAAAGTAAAGTTATAAAAGTAAAGTATTTTCTCATGTTTTTTTAATTGTCTTCCTTAAGAGTTATTATCGTAATATATATAATTTGCTTAAACAAAAATAGTTATGTTAATTTGTAAATTTATTAGTGTCAATAGGAAGCTCTAAAACCCTCGAAGCATTAATTAAAGCATTTTCCATAATATCAGAAACGCTCTCTCCCCTAGCCTCTGCCAAAACTTCTGCGGTATATGGTATAAAGCTAGGTTCATTAGCTCTTCCTCTCATCTTCTGAGGTGTTAAATATGGAGAATCAGTCTCTATTGTAAACATATCTTTAGGAACATATTTAGCTGCTTCTCTTAAAAAATCATTTTTTAAATATGTACAAGAACCAGAAAAAGAAAGTATATATCCCAAATCTAAAGCATTCTTAGCATCTTCCACATTTCCGCTGAAACAATGAAATATTCCCCTTTTTGGTATATCAGCCTCTTTAAGTATACTAAAAGTATCTCTAAAAGCATCTCTGCTGTGAATAAGTATTGGAAGATCAACATTTTTTGCAGCATTGCATAAAGCACTAAAAAATTTCTTTTGTTCCTCTTTGTTAGAATCATCATGATAATAATCTAACCCTATCTCTCCAACAGCATAAATTAATTTTTTTCTGTTTTCTAAAGTTTTTTTGTTTATAGTTTTTATTTTTAATTCAAAAGCCTTAATTGTATGTTCATCATTTTCATTGGCATAGTCTGGATAATAACCCATACTAAAAAATACACCTTCAGCATCAGATAATATATATAAACGCTCGTCTATATCGCTAGGATGAACTCCTATATCTACAAAATAATATACACCAGCCTTATTTGCTCTCTCCAAAACCTCTTTCAAATCTTTGGCTTTTTTAGATATATAAGTAAGATGGCAATGACTGTCTATCATAATAACTCCTAATTAATTTTTAAAAATTGTCTTTTAAATTAGCTCCAGACAAAACATGAAAATGCAAATGAAATACGCTTTGCCCTGCATTCTCTCCGCAATTATTAACTATTCTAAAAGATTCTAAATTATTTTCTTTAGCAACCTCTTTAATAGTATCTAATACCTTACCCATCAAATCATTATCTATTTCTGTTATGTCTTTTAAATGCTTCTTTGGTACAACAAGCAAATGAACATCAGATTTAGGATTTAAATCTTTAAATACAACACAATATTCATTTTCTTTTATAAAGTTTGAAGGTATTTCTCCTTTAATAATCTTACAAAATATGCAATCATTACTCATAATATAAAACTCCTATAATTATTAATAACTATTACTAATTAGTATTGAAAATTAATTTAATAATATATATAATTATAAAATAAAAACAAAAAAAATAAAAGGCGGTAATTAATGATAGAGAATGCATCACCAGTTGTTTTAGCATTATTTGGAGGAGGAATTACATTTGCTTTTACAGCACTTGGAGCAGGATTAGTATTTTTCTTTGTATCTGAAATAAAACCTAAACTACTTGCTACTATGTATGGTTTTGCAGGTGGTGTAATGACAGCTGCTAGTTTTTGGTCTTTACTTGCTCCATCTATAGAGCTATCAGAAAACACTAATTTACCAAATTGGCTTATACCTGTTGGCGGTTTTTTATTTGGTGCATTTTTTATATGGGTATTAGATAAATCATTACCGCATATGCATATAGTGAATGGACATGAAGAAATTGAAGGAGCTAAAGTAAAACTATCAAAAAGTATACTATTATTTTTAGCTATTACATTACACAATATACCAGAGGGTTTAGCAGTTGGTGTAACATTTGGAGCTTTTTCTATAGGAGATAGCGGGGTGAGTTTTAATGCGGCTTTGGCTTTAGCACTTGGTATAGGTCTTCAAAACTTCCCAGAAGGTGCTGCCGTTTCTCTGCCTCTTAAAAGCACAGGTGTTTCAAAATCAAAATCTTTTTTACTTGGAGCAATATCTGGAATAGTGGAGCCTATTGCTGCAGTGATAGGTGCTATTGCCGTTACTAAACTTACATTAATACTACCTATAGCATTATCATTTTCTGCAGGTGCTATGATATATGTTGTTATAGAAGAATTAATTCCAGAAGCTGTTGCAGAAGAACATAATCACTTCGGAGTATTTGGCTTTATATTCGGCTTTGCTATAATGATGGTTTTAGATGTTGCTTTAGGATAAAATAAAAATATAATAAATAATATGTTATTTAACTAAATTATTTATATATAATTTATAATTTTTTTTTACAAAAACTAATATCTTCTTACTATGCCTATATTCCACTATGGCTAAATCTATTATCGTATTTTAATAAATTCTAACGGTATGTTTCATATATTTTCTATTGTCTAATACAATAAATTGCCTGTATATATTTAAATTATGTAAGCAGCTAGGTTTTTTATTAAAAATTTTGTTGAAATATTAAAAAATTTGTTGAAATTTATTGACAATAAAAATAAAAAAAACTATATTATTATATATAAAAATTATTAAAGGAGTAATTCTATGACAAAAAAGAAAATAGAAATACATACAGACAATAGTCCTCAACCTGCTGGTCCATACTCTCAATGTATACTAGCTGGAGATTTCGTATTTGTAGCTGGTCAGAGGCCAGAAAACCCAATAACAAAAGAAATACCAAATGATATAAAGCTTCAAACAAAACAATGTATAGAGAACATAAAGTCAATATTAGAAGAAGCGGGCAGTTCTTTAGAAAATGTTGTAAAAAGCAATGTTTATCTATCAGATATAAAATATTTTAATGATATGAATGAAATATATAGTTCTTTGTTTCCAAAGCCATTTCCAACTAGAACTACTATTGGAGTAAATTTGAGGAACATATTAGTTGAAATAGAAGTTATGGCATTAAGAGACAAAAAATAATAATATAATACAGATATAAATTATGAAAACTATAAAAGATATATTACCATTATTAGAAGATATAATTACTGGTTTAGGAAAACAATTTGGAGAGAGGTGCGAATTTGTTATACATGATTATTCAGAATATTTTGATTCTACAATAGTCGCTATAGTAAATGGAGAAGTAACAAATAGAAAAGTAGGAATGGGCGGTACGAATATAGGGTTAAAAGTATTACAGACATCAGAAGAACCAAATGGTAAATTTAACTACATAACACAAACATTAGATGGTCATTTTCTTAGAAGCAGCACCATTTATTTAAAAAATGATAAAGGTGAGGTGATAGGAAGTTTATGTGTAAATTTAGATATAACTGAATTATTGACTACTAGTAAAATATTAGAAAAGATTTGTATGTCTAAAGAAATAAATAATGAAAAAATAGATACAATAATTACAAATACTGAGGACTTGTTGATTAATTTAATACAAGAATCAATTAATTATATAGGAGTTCCAGTAGCAAATATGACTAGAAATGAAAAGATTAAAGGAATTCAATATTTAAATAAGAGAGGTGCTATGAGGATAAAAAATGCCAGCAATATCATAGCAAAATATTATGATATTAGTAAATATAGTGTTTATAATTATATTAATAAAATAGATCAATAAAGGAGGAAAAAATGCTAAATAAAAGACTCATTGAAGAAGAATTTTCTTTTTTAAAAGACGTAATATTCCTTAATGTCTCCTCTGTTGGGATGCCGCCCAAAAGAGTTCAAGAGGCATATAATCATTTTATGGAATATTACGTAAAAAATTTTGGTATTGATGTTGTATCAAAGTCATGGGAAATTGTCAATAGTACTAGAGAAAAAGTATCTAAATTAATTAATGCCAAACATTCTCATGAAATAGGATTTGTAAAGAACACTTGTGAAGGCATGTCAATACTTGCCAATGGATATCCATTAAAAAAAGGTGATAATATTATAATTGCTGATCAGGAACATCAATCTACGTTATTTCCATGGATAAATATGCATCAACAGAAAGGAATTGTACTAAAAGTAATAAAAAATAAAAATAATGAGGTTGATTATAAAAAGATGGTTGAATCCATAGATGAAAATACAAAAATATTAGTAGTATCATCTATTCAATTTTCTACAGGTTTTTTCTCAGATTTATATTTTTTAGGAGAGGAATGTAAAAAGAGAGGAATTATTTTTGCAGTGGATGGAATACAAGCATTAGGCAGAATGAAAATAGATGTTCAAAGTATGAATATTAATTATTTAGCATGTGGAACTAATAAGGGGTTATTAGGAACTTTAGGGGCAGGATTTGTATATTGTGATGATAATATAGTAAAAGATATAATACCGCCATATGCTGGATATCAAAGTACTATAAATCATGTAGTGCCTCCTGCAATAACTAGTAATTTTGAATATATAGAATGGTATCCACATGCTAGAAGATTTGAATCTGGAAATTTAAGTTATAATTGTATTTTAGCTATATCTCAAGGAATAGATTTAATATTAGAATTAGGTATAGATGAAATTGAAAAACATATAAGAAAATTAGAAAAGAGACTTAGAGAATCAATAAAAGATGTACCGCTAACTATAGTTCAAGCTAGTGATGAAAAAAATTGGGGTGGTATAGTATGTATATATTATCCAAATAATAGAGAAAAAGAAGTAAAAGATATATTATCCAAATATAAGATATACTGTACCATAAGAGCAGGCTATATTAGATTAGGAATAAACTTCTATAATACAGAAGAGGATATGGACATAGTTGCTAAAGCAATATATGAAATATCTAATCTATAATAATTATCAAAAATCAAAATAATCTTTTATTTATTAAATAATTTTGGAGAAAACAATGAATATATTTTCTTATTATAAAAAAATACCTTTATTAAATAAATTACTTGTATCTATGCTTATTGGTGTAATATTGGGAATTGTATTTAAAGAAAAAATATTAATTATAAAACCATTAGGAACTATATTTTTAAATATATTAAAAATGGCAGCATTACCTTTGGTTATAGTAAATCTTATATCTGGTATATCTTCATTAGATGACCCAAAAATATTTGGAAGAGTTGGATTAAAAATAATGATTTACTATTTTTTCACTACATTTATAGCTATTATAATAGGATTAATATCAGGATATATATTTAAACCTGGTATTGGTTTTACTTTTAAAGAAAAATATGAAACAGCTATACAGACAATACCTTCTTTTGGAGAAACTATAGTAGGATTATTACCATCAAATATATTTGAAGCATTAACAAATGCTAGATTTGACCAAATAGTAGTTTTTAGTGCTATAGTTGGAATAGCTATATTATTCTTAGAAAAAGATGATAAAAAAACTCTAACAACTTTATTCAACTCTTTAGCAAAGCTTTTTAATAAAATAATTGCTGGAATAATGTTATATGCTCCTATAGGAATTTGTGCTTTAATAGCATCTACAATAGGTACTTATGGAAGCAATTTGTTAGGCTTTATTGCAAAATATTTAGGTGCTAGTTATTCAGCTATAATATTACATTTATTAGTATATTTAATTTTATTGATGATATTTGCAAAAGTTAATCCAATAACATTTTTTAAGCAAGCATCTGTTTTAATAATAACTGCTTTGGGTACTAGTTCAAGTTTAGCATGCATACCTGTAAGTATGTCTTGTGCTGATGAATTAAAATGCAGCAGATCTATATCAAGCTTTACAATTCCATTAGGATCTCAAGTAAATAAAGATGGAAATGGAATGATGTTGGCAATCACTTTTCTTTTTGCCGCACAGGCTATTAACTCACCTCTATCTTTAGGAATATTGATAAAAGTTATAATAATATCTCTAATATTAACTACAGGAGCAGGTGGTGTACCAGGAGGCGGAATAGTAACTATAGCAATAGTAATAGATGCTTTTAATTTACCATTAGAAGTTGTTGGTATAGTTTCTGGAATATTTGCTCTTATAGATATGGGATATACTATGATGAATTGTTTAGGAGATTTAGTAGGTACAATAATTGTTTCTCGTTCTGAGGATAAATATATTAAACAAATGGAATAATAGTAAAAATATAATTAAATAGTGGATAATATTTTATCCACTATTTATAATTATCACATACTGAAAGATTCACCTAAGTAAATCTTACGTGCCAAAGGATTTGCTATAATCTCTTCAGGGCTTCCTTGAACTAATATTTTACCATTACCCATTATATATGCTCTATCTGTAATTCTCAAAGTTTCGCGTACATTGTGGTCGGTTATTAATATTCCAAGCCCTTTTTCTTTTAATGAGGCTATGATATTTTGTATATCAATAACTGCTATAGGGTCAACTCCTGCAAATGGTTCATCCAATAAAATAAATTTAGGGTTTACAGTTAATGCTCTTGCTATCTCACATCTTCTCCTCTCACCACCTGAAAGTGTATAGCCTCTTTGTTTTCTTACATGCGTGATATTAAACTCTTCTAATAATCTATCTGTAATATCCATTCTGTCTTTTTGAGTTAAAGCATCATTATATTCAAGTATAGAAAGTAAATTGTCCTCAACAGAAAGTTTTCTAAAAATAGAAGCCTCTTGCGGTAAATAACCTATTCCAAGCTGAGCACGCTGATACATATGAAGATTAGTAATATCTATATCATTTAAATAAATATTTCCTTTAGTAGCCGTAACAAAACCAACCGTGATATAAAAACTTGTTGTCTTCCCTGCCCCATTAGGTCCTAAAAGTCCAACTACCTCACCCTGCTTTACACTGTAAGAAATATCTTCTATTATTTTTCTCTTACCGTAAAATTTAGTTAAACTTACAGCCCTTATCTCTGAAGGATTTTCTTTATCATAATTAAAAAAATTCTCTGCAGTAACTCTATTTGCAGAGGGTATATCCTTATCTTTCTTTTTAAAAATATTTAAAAACTTATGAAACATATACCCTCTCTTTAATTATTATTATTTATTATTGTTCATCAGAAGAAGCAGAATGCTTTTTAGAATCAAAATCTGCCATAATACCATCAAATGTATAAAGGTCCCTTCCTTCTAATTTTCCATTTCCAAGCATTTTTATTTTACTAAGTATTTCATTAAATAGCTCTTCTTCTTCTAACTGCTCTTGTATAAACCAATCTAAGAACCTTGCAGTAATATGGTCTTTACTTTCCATAGCTTTGCCAACTAATTCATTAATGCAAGAAGTAACATATTCCTCATGTTTTAATATAGCTTTAAATAAATCCTCTACAGATTTGAAGTTACTTTGAGGAGCTTTCATCTCTGTAATAATAGCCTGTCCGCCAACTTTATTAATAAAATCTCTAAACTTTTCAAAGTGAGTTGTTTCTTCCTTGAAATGACCATATAAAAATTGGCTGCATCCTTTTAATCCCTCTTTATCGCACCAGCCCGCCATATTGAAATAAAGACTAGCAGAATAAAGCTCTTTATTTAACTGTTCATTTAATAATTTAATTATATCTTCTTTTATTATAGACATAAAATAACTCCTATTATAATGTAAATATTGTATAATATTATAACAAATATATCAAGAAAATGTTATTTTTAATTTATATGTCATGGAGCCATAGATATTGTACTTTTACTTGCTATAATATTTTTGATTCTTTCTTTGATTGTAATATAACCTAACGAAGAAATCAATCTTTGATTGTTATAAAAATGTGTATATTCTTTTAATTTTTCTCTCAATAATTCTACTGTGATATTTTTATTTAATCGTGAATAAAATTCTCTTTCGTCTATGCCTTGTACTCTTTCTACTACGCCATTGTATCTTGGTGTTGCTATAGGAATATATCTCCTCTCTAATTTATTTTTTAAGCAGTATTCATCAAAAATATTTATTTTAGGAGTATTAATACAGCGATAAGTATATTCTATACCATTGTCCGTTTGTATAGCCTGTATCTTAAAAGGTGAAGTTTTTAAGACATATTTTAAGAAAGATAAAGCACTAGAAGGTGTTTTATCTTCATAGATTTCTCTCCAACTATAACGAGTAGCTAAATCTACAGCAGTGAACTGATAGACTGTTTTTCTGCCTAATTTGATATATTTAGTGTCTATTTGAACTATTTTGCCTTCTTTTTGTATTTTAGAGACAAATTTACGCTTATCATATCGCTTCTTTTTCTTTTTTGTTTTATATCTCCAAAGATTATTTCTTTTTAGTACATTCTCTATAGCTGTAACACCTATCTTAATGCCTTTACGATTTAAATATGCTTTAATATAATGCTTACCTCGATATTCTTTAGTATAGAGTTTAATAATTAAATTAATAGCTTTTTGGTTATTAAAGATATTTGGGGAAGTTTTTGGTCTAGTGCTAAAATTGGCGACAGTTCCAGTGTCTTTATATTTTTTAAGCCAAGCATAAAAAGTAGATTTGGGTATTTCTTCTATCTTTAAAAATCTTTTAATATTTTTAGTTTCTAATGCTTCATCCACTATAAATAATTTAAATTCTGTGCTATAATCTTTTTTCATAGTAGTATCCTTTATTTATTTTCTATATCAAAATATTATAACAAGGATACTGCTTTTTTTATACTAAAAAATGTCCAATATCTCATACTCCTAAACATATTTTTAATTTATAAATATTGACATCATATTTTTGTATAGTATAATAATAAATATTATAATAATATATATGAGGTGTCTAATATGACAGAATTAACAGACAAGCAAAAGCATATATTAAATTTTTTGCAAAAGTTCATGAATGAAAATGGATACCCTCCAACAGTAAAAGAAATAATGGTTCATTTTAATTTTGCCTCTCCAACAGCCGTAACAACACATCTAACAGCATTAGAAAAAAAAGGTTATGTAAAAAAAACAGGCAAAAGAGCAAGAGGAAGCGTGCCTATAGATTCAAAGAAAGATAATCTCATTAGAATACCTTTGCTTACAAATGAGGTTAAGGCTGGTCTTTTGATGGATGTTTCTGATGAATCTTATGAAGACTTTTTCCCATTGCCAGAATCTATAGCTCAAAATGAAAACAATTTCCTTATGAAAGTAAAAGGAAATTCTATGATAGATGCTCATATAAAAGAAGGTGATATGGTTTTGGTTAATCCTTCAAATATAGAGCCTCAAAATGGAGACATTGTAGTAGCTAAAATAGATGATAATGGTGATGAAGAAATAACTATTAAAAGATTTTTTAAAGAAAAAGACTGCATAAAATTGGTTGCTGAAAATAAAGAATATCCTCCTATCATACAAGAAAAAGTTTCTATAGTAGGCAAAGTAGTTGGATTAATAAGACTAAAAATATAAAAAAAGAGACCTCTTTAAAAAGAAGTCTCTTTAAAAATTCTTATCAATATTTACTTAATATTTACTTATAAGCATCCATAGCATCATCAACATTATCTATAGTTATTGCCTTATACGGCACTCTCACTGCTTTTACTTCATCTAAAGTATAACCAGTACCATCAAGTACATCTTTATTGTTTACAACATTCATAACCATATCAACTATAGCCTTAGCCTGATCTTTAGGACTTTGTAATACTGTACCAAGTATAGCATTTTTCTTTATCTCTTCTATTACTTCTGGTATAGCATCAACTCCTACTATTGGTATAAATTTATTGCTGTCGCCTATATTATATCCCTCTTTTTGTATGGATTTTAATGCTCCCAAAGCCATAGCATCATTATTAGAGAATATAAACTCAATATTATTCTCATGTTTTTTTATCCAAGCGTCCATTAAAGTTTGTGCCTGAAGTATATCCCAATTAGCATTATTCATCTCTAACTCTTCTAATATAATTCCATTTTCTTCTAATACAGCCTTAACTCTCTCAGTTCTTCCTTCAGCATCTGGGTGTCCCTCTTCACCTTTAAGCAAAACATACTGCAATTTGCCATCTTTGTTTTTATCCAAAGAAGCATTTGAAAGCCAAGCATTTAATACTATATTTCCTTGCATATCTCCAGACTCTACACTTCTAGTGCCAACATACCAAACCTTATCATAACTCAATAAATCATCTTTTTTTGGCTCTTTATTAAAAAATATAACAGGAATGTTTGAAGGTTTTGCTTTTTCTATAACTAAATTAGCAGCTAAAGGATCAACCAAATTAATAGCAATAGCATCAACATTTCTCTGTATGGCAGCATCTATTTGATCATACTGCTTAACCTGATCATTATCTGCATCAGTCATAGTAAACTTTACATTACCAGTCTTTAAAAAGCTTTCTATGTTCCTTCTCATAAAAGAAATAAAACTATCATCATATCTATATATAGCCACAGCAACATCTATTGACTTATCATTAGACTCATTAACCTTATTTGATGAACAACTAGACAAAATAGATAAAAATAATAGCAATGAAAAAATAAATTTGCTCATAAAATTACTCCTATTTTAATAAATATATTATTTATAAATTTCAATAGCCCTATCCAAATTAAACATCGTTATAGGTATATAAGGCACAAAAATATATTTATTATTATCAAAACTCAAAGTTGTGCCGTCTAATGGAGCTTTATTATTTATTATATTTAATGAAACTTTAGACAAAACTTCAGCCTGTGTAGATGGGTTTTGCATTACCGTAGCAAATACTGAATAGTTTTTTATTGCTTCTAAATATTCAGGAGTTCCGCCTATTCCTACTATTGGTATATAATTAAGCATTCTGCTGTCACTATTAAATCCTAATTTTTTAATAGAGTCTAATGCCCCTAAAGCCATATTATCATCATTAGCAATAATGTATTCTATTTTTTGAGAATATTTAGTCATTAATTTATCCATTTCTATAGAAGCAGTTTTTCTATTATCAAAAGCATAAACTTCAGCTAATATATCAAGTTTAATATTATTATTTTTTAAATAATCTTTCATATATTGGGTTCTATTCTCACTCTCAAAACTGTTAGTTCTTCCTCTTATTATTACGCATTGAATCTTTCCGTCTTCATTTTTATCCCAATTAGAATGAGACTTCCAACTATCTGCTATAACTCTGCCCTGTGCTCTGCCTGCATTCTCGCTGCTGCCTCCAATATACCAAACATTATTATAACTATTAAGAACTTCTAAAGACGGCTCTCTATTAAAAAAAATAATAGGTATATTTCTAACGCTAACTTTGTTTATTATAGTTTGAGCATAATTTTCATTTACTAAATTAATTGCTATAAGATTAACATTTTTATTTAAAAATATATCTATTTGGTCATTTTGTGTTATTTGACTGTTATGAGAATCTATTATAGTTAGAGAAGCTTTATTTCCAATATTTTTCTCTATATAGTTTTTTAAATATTGTATATAATTATCATCAAATCTATATAAAGCTACCCCTATAGTGCTTTTTTTATTTTGAGTAAATATTAAAGAAGATGATATAAATAATAAAATAACAAAAATTAATATTCGCCTAAACATAAATACCTCAATTTAAATTATAGTTAAATATGTTTTCATTGTCAAGTATAGATTATTACCAAGTCTCTTTAATTTTTTTGAGTATATCTTCTGTTAATTTAATAGTATTTACATCATTTTCTACAGAAACAAACCTTTTATCTTTGCCTAATATACAATTAGCAAAATGCTCATCTTCTAATTTTAATGGATTATCTCTGTGAATAAATACTCTCTCAATGATAGATTCTTGAGTATAATTAATTCCTATAGAAGTTTTTATTTTACTTTCGCTGCTTGCTTGTCTATGTATTGTAATATCTTGAGTGGCATAATCTAATATAAAATAAGCATCTTCTGTACTTATAGCCAAAGTTCTAATTTTCTCTTGTGTAATTCTGCTTGCACTTATTGTTGCTATGGTTTCATCTTCAAACTCTAATAAAGCACTTGCAATATCTTCGTTGTTTGTTCTCACTCTCTTGCCGCTTGCAGAAAATCTTATAACAGGCTTTTTTACTAAAGAAGTTACTATATCCAAATCATGAATCATTATATCAAATACAACTCCAACATCTGTAATACGAGGCGTAAACGGGGCTAATCTTCTTGCTTCTATTAAATAAGTTTTTTCTATTATATGATGAAGTTCTTGAACTGCTCCATTAAATCTCTCAACATGCCCTACCTGAAGTATTAGATTTTTTTTGTTTACTATCTCTTGTAATTCTTTAGCTTGTGCATAAGTTTCTGTCATTGGCTTTTCTACCAATACATGCTTACCTTTTTCTAATGCTTTTTTGGCTATTTCAAAATGATACTTTGTTGGGCTTGCTATTATTACTGCATCTGAATTATCTATAGCCTCATCTAAACTGTTAAATTTATTAATATTATATTTATTAGATACTTCATTAAGATGATTTTCATCGGCATCATATATGCCTGTTAAATTAATACTCTCTATTTGATTTATAACATTAAGGTGAAATTGGCCCATTCTGCCTACACCTATAAGCGAAATATTTACTTTATCCATTATAATAATATCCTTTTATACTCAAAAAATTAAACTCTAACGATTATAATTATAATATAACAAAATTCAATAACAAATTGATATTTTATTTAAGAATAATTTATTATATAGCCATTAAATATTTTTATATAGAAAGTTTATAAAAAATAATATATACTACTAATAAAAAATTAATTTTCAGGAATATAGAATAATGGGAAGTGTATTTGGTAATAATTTGAAATTAAGCCTATTTGGAGAATCTCACGGAGAGGCTATAGGATGCGTATTAGACGGGTTTCCTTATGGAATAAATATAGATAATAATTTTATAGAAAGCGAGATGGAGAGAAGAAGAGCTAAAAACAATAAACTCTCTACAACAAGACAAGAGAGCGATAAAGTTGAAATATTATCAGGGGTTTTGAATAATATAAGCACTGGTATGCCAATAGCTTCTATTATTAAAAACGAAAATAAAAGAAGTAGCGATTATTCTAATTTAAAAGTTTTGCCTAGACCATCACATAGTGATTATACTGCTATGCTTAGATATGAAGGTTTTAACGATATAAGAGGAGGAGGGCATTTTTCTGGAAGGCTTACTGCTCCTTTAGTATTTGCAGGTGCTTTGGCTAAATTAGCTCTTAAAGAAAAGTTTGATATTAATATAGCAGGACATATAAAACAAATATACAACATAAAAGATAAATATCCTAATAATGAGCTTCCAAGTTATGAGGAGTTTATAAAAAATTATTATAAAGAATTGAGTGTGTTTGATGATGATGCTATGGAGAAAATGATTAGCACAATAGAGAAAGCTAAACTTAATATGGACTCTGTGGGAGGCATTATAACGGCAGTTGCTTTTAATGTACCTGCTGGATTTGGAGACCCTTTTTACTCTTCTATAGAGAGCAGAATTGCTTCGTCCATGTTTGCTGTTCCTGCAGTAAAGGGTGTGGAGTTTGGACTTGGTTTTGATTTTGTAAATTATAAGGCAAGCGAATGTAACGATGCATACACCATAAAAGAAAGCAGCAATATAAAAACTATAGAAACAAAAACTAATAATAATGGCGGAATATTGGGAGGTATTGCTAACGGTATGCCTATAGTTGTGAATGTAGCAATAAAGCCTACCCCATCAATATCTAAAGAACAATTAACATTAAACATAGAAACAAAAGAAGAAGAAATTTTAACTATAAAAGGACGTCATGACCCTTGTATTGCTGTGAGGGCTGTTGCTGTTGTGGAGGCGGCACTCGCTGTTAGCATACTTGATTTATGTTTGGACATGAAAGGCAGATTACTTTGACAAAACTCCATTTTTTTAATATACTACTATATAGTATATTAAAAAAGAATTATATATCTGAGTAGTAACTTGCTTAATTGATTATAGCTGAAATTATTAGTTTAATTGATAAAGTTGAAGGGAAAAAAGAATAATTATGCTAATTGCTTGATAATAATTTTGTTTTTTTATAATGTCATGGAGCCATAGATATTGTACTTTTACTTGCTATAATATTTTTGATTCTTTCTTTGATTGTAATATACAATAACGAAGAAATCAATCTTTGATTGTTATAAAAATGTGTATATTCTTTTAATTTTTC
>NZ_SAXY01000001.1 GCF_008016535.1 Brachyspira pilosicoli | reverse complement strand
TGATGTAGTTCTTGCTGTGGTTCCTGCTACAAAATGTTCTATTAATTTTAATTGTTTATCTTGACTTAATTTACTACGTTTCATACTTTAATTTTAACAAATTTAAGTTATCTAGGACAGCCCCTAATTTTTTTATATTTATTAGAATAAAGTAATATTTTTTATATAAAAACAATTAGAGTATTTTATAATTGAATAGAAATATTTTTTTGTAAAACTAATCAATAGGTATAACAAATCTAGCCTCTTCTTCAAAACTCCATTGTACCTGCCAAGTATTACCATAAATTTGATCAAGTAAAATAAATGTATAAATATTAGAAGTAGGATATAAAGTAAATCTGCCAAGGCTTTTTTCTTTTCCGCCTGAAAGATCAACCATATTTAATTCTACAGAAAAACGATTATCACCTTTTATATCGTATTGAACTATCCATATTCTGCCTGTTGTAGTTTCTAATTTTAAAAAAGTCCATATATTTGCTGTTCTAAATAACCTGTATTTTACAGTTGGTGATTGAGAAGGCTCATAAATATCTATCTCTCCATATAAAAAGGCAGTACAAAAAATAAATAAAATAATAAAAGTTTTTATTTTCATCATAAATACCTCTTTAATCTAAAATCAATTAAATACATTTAAAATTGTAACATGTACTTGCCTATAAGTCAATTATCAAAAACAATATTATATAAAAAATAAAAGGCCGACATACAAAACTATGCCAGCCTTAAAAAATCAAAACTAATAATAAATCAAATCAATTTAACGCTTTTAATTCTTCAACCTCTTTAGCAAACAATTTTAAAGCACTCTCTACCACCTCAGGCTTAGTCATATCAACACCGGCAACTTTTAGATTTTCTATAGGTGTCCTGCTTCCTCCGCTTCTTAAGAATTTTAAATAGTTGTCTCTGTTTGTGTAGTCATTTTTAGCATTGCCTTCAAGCACTCCATTAGATAAAGCAACAGCAGCAGACATGCCTGTAGCATATTTATAAACATAAAACGAACGATAAAAATGAGGTATTCTCAAAGCCTCTAAATCGCTCACCTCTTCAAGAACCGATTTCTCTCCAAAATATTTTTTGAGTAAATCTTTATAAACATTTCTTATAAGCTCTAATGTTGTAGGGTTGCCTTCTTCTGCCTCTTTGTGAATGATATGCTCAAACTCTGCAAACATTGTCTGTCTAAACACTGTAGCAACAAATCCGTTTATATCTTTATTGAGTAAAAATGCCTTAACTTCTTTTTTGCTTTCATTTTGCATAAGATAATTAAATAAAAGTTTTTCATTGAAAGTGGATGCAACTTCAGCTTCAAATATAGTGTAATCATGGTGCTGGAAAGGGTTATTTTTTCTGCTGTAATAGCTATGCATACTATGTCCTGCTTCATGTGCTAAAGTAAATACTGATTCAATGCTTTCATCTCTGAAGTTCATAAGTATATAAGGCTCTGATACATAACAGCCCGCAGAAAATGCTCCGCTTGTTTTGCCTTTATTCTCATATTTATCAACCCATCTTGAATTAAGACCTTTTGTAAGAGTTGATACATATTCTTCACCCAATGGTGATAAGGCTTTATTTAAAACATCTATTGCCTCATCAAACGTATGATATAACTTAATATCTTTTACCACTGGGGCATATTTGTCATATTGTCTAAAGTCGTTAATGCCTAATTTATTAGCACAATATTCGTAGTAGCTATGAAGTGCAGGTAAAGCATTATGCACACTCTCAATTAAACTGTCATAAACGCTTACAGGTATATCATCAGCAAATAATTCCATCTCTCGTACGCTGTTATAATTTCTTATTCTAGCGTCAAATATATCCTGCTTAATTTGGCTTGCATAAAGTTCTGCTAATGTATTTTTGTGTTTATCATACTCTTTATAAAATTGATTGTAGCTGTTTTTTCTTATTTCTCTCTCTTGGCTTTCTTGAAAACTTGAAAATGTCGCATGAGTTAAAGGAGTTTTTTTGCCGTTATGTTCTAATTCTCCAAAGTCTAAATCAGCATCATTTAAAGTGTCAAATACATTAGAAGCTGTTGAAGATAATTCTCCTTGAAGAGCTAATATTCTCTCCTCTTTTTCTGACAATGTATGAGGTTTGTATTTTAGTATGTTTCTTAAATAAATTAAATAATCTTTTAATACTTCATCTTTCAAAAAGCTATTAATCTTTTCATCATCTATACTCATAAGTTCAGGTTCAAAATAACTTAAATTAGCTGAAAACTCTGAAGAAAGTTTTGAGAATCTTGCAACTTTTATATTAGAATCATTATTAGTTAAATCTTCTGTTTGTTTTAAGAATGCATAAGAACCTAACTTTTCTAATATTATAGAAGCTTTCATTATAGTGTCTAATATATTTTTTAATTCAGAAGCTGAGTTAGATAATTTTCCTTTAAACTTACTTACTTCCTTTGAAAAATCTTCCATTGATTTAAAATCTTTTTCAAACTCTTCATTATTTTTATATAATAAACTTAAATCCCAAGTATCTTCTATTTTTACATCTTTTCTTTCTATTAAAGTATTTGATTTATTTTCATTGCTCATATAATATTCACTCCTTAATAATATTTTTTATAAAACATATTTAACCGATATTTGTAAATTATAACATAATATAGCCTTTTACAAAATAAAAAATAAATATATTATATAATAGTAGTATAAAATATTTATTTTTGGAATATTATTTTGGAACAATATATTACTCTTAATGAAAAAACAACTAAAGAACAAATTAAAACATTAAATGAAATTATAAAAAATAATAGTTTGTATAAATTAAGTAATAAATTAGAAAAAATATTGTATAATGAATTAAAAGCTGGAAATAAAATAAGAGAAATATCTGTTGGCGGTTTTGGAGATGAAAAACATTTATATATTTTTCTAAATAAAACTTTCATTACTAAAATAGTGAAGAATTATAATAATATAAAATATATAGAAATTAATGACCCTCATTATTGGAAGGCAGAATATACAGATATAAAAAATAAACAAACTATAGCCTGTCCTTTTTAAAAATGATAACATAAGGAGATTTACAATGGATACTTTAAACTTTAATAATATAGAACAAATTATGACATTTTACCTAATATTTAATTTTATAATACTTCTATGCTTAATATATATAGTATTATCTTTAATATTTAGATTAATACCAAAAAAGAAAGAAGAAAATAAAAAAGAAGATAAAAATCCAAAACAAAAAAATATAAAAAAAAGAAGAAAAAAGAAAGATATAATCGAATTATTCTGGACTGAAGATAAAGATAGTAAATCTAAAACTATTGTAAAAAGAGTTATTTTTATATTTTTTATAATATTTACATCATACTATATATTTAATTCTATTAGTTTTATTATAGAAAATATTGATGTTGTAAAAAGAGTATTAAAAATAGAATAGCAAAAAATTAACATATGTAATTTTAAATAGTTGATTTTTAGAGTTAAAAGGTATATAAATATATTATAAATATATTTTAAAAGAGATTATTATTTATGAATGTATTTATGATTGCAAGTGAAGCCTATCCATTTTCAAAGACTGGAGGCTTAGGAGATATTGCTGGAAATCTTCCGCATGCTTTAAAACAAGTAAATGTCAATAGTTCTTTAATTATACCGCTTTATAAGGATAATTATAAATTAATAAACAATAACATATACACATCATTCGATATAAAACTTGGCTCAGAAACTATAAAAACAGAAATCATCAAGCATAAATATAATAATATTAATGTTTATTTTGTAAAGAATGATTTTTTATTTAAAAGAAACGGTATATATTCAGAAAACTCTAAAGACTATGAAGATAATGCAAAAAGGTTTATAGCTTTTACTAAAAGTGCCATAGAATTATTAATTTATTTACATAAAAAAGAAAATATTAAATTAGATATAGTTCATTTGCATGATTGGCAGAGTGCATTAACGGCCATTTATATAAAAGAAATACACAGCACTGAAGAAGCTTTTAAAAACACAAAAGTAATATTTACTATTCATAACTTAGCCTATCAAGGCAATTTTAATACAGATATGTACTCTCTTCTTAATATATCTTGGAAATACTTTATGCCAAGCAGAATAGAGTTTTATGGATATGTAAGCTTTATAAAGGCAGGCATTATACTTTCAGACATAGTAACAACAGTAAGCCCAAATTATGCAAAAGAGATACAAACAGAAGAGTTCGGATGCGGATTAAATAATTTGCTTTTAAACAAAAATGAGCAAGGTAAATTATTCGGTGTATTAAACGGCATGCATGACACTCAATGGAATCCAAAAACAGATAAATATATAAAACATAATTATGATATAAATACAAAAGAAAATAAGAAATTAATAAGAAATGATTTATATAAAGAATTAAAAATAAAAGAAAAAAATTATCCATTAGTTACAATGATATCAAGGTTCGACCCTCAAAAGGGGCTTGATTTAATATATTCATCTTTCTTTGAACTTTCTACCTATGATGCTAATTTTATATTTTTATTTAGCAGCAATAATTATTTTAAAGATTTTGAGAATGATTTTGTAGCAAGAGTTAAAAGAGCAAAAAATATAAGAGTGTTATTTTTATTTGATGAAGCATTAGCACATAAACTAACAGCAGCAAGCGATATATATTTAATGCCGAGCAGATTTGAACCTTGCGGCCTTAATCAAATATACAGCATGAAATATGGAAGCCTTCCAATAGTGCATTCTGTAGGTGGGCTTAAAGATACAGTTATTAATTATAATGGTGCTAAAACAATAAAAAAAGCAACAGGCTTTTCATTCAATGAATATTCTCAAAAGTCATTTGTAGAGGCTATGGACTTAGCTTTCGATTTATATTATAATAATAAAAATCATTTCGACAATCTTGTTGATAATGCTATGAAAAAAGATTATTCACTTTTAAAAACTGCTTTAGAATATAAAAAACTTTATAATAAAGTTTTAAAAAATAAATAATAATTATAGGAGGCCTTTATGCCAAAAGATCCAAGCTTTGATATAGTTTCAGTAGTAGATATGCAGGTTATGGATGATTGTGTTAATGTTGCTGTAAAAGAAATAAGCAATAGATTTGATTTTAAAGGACAAAATATCACAATAGAATTAAATAAAGGTGAAAAAACTGTAACTATAACAGCACCTGCAGAGTTTGTACTTAATCAAGTAAAAGATATTTTATTCCAGAAGTTTATTAAAAGAGGATTAAATCAAAAAAGTTTAAGAGAAAAGAAAAAAGAAAAAGCAAGAGGAGATGCTGTTAGAGAAATAAATGAAATAGTTAATGGTATAGATAAAGACTTAGCTAAAGAAATAGTAAAAGATATAAAAGACATGAAATTAAAAGTTCAAGCAAGCATACAAGATGAACAAGTGAGAGTATCTGGTGCTAAAAAAGATGATTTGCAGGCTGTAATTACTATGCTAAAAGGAAAAGATTATCCTATACCTTTGCAATTTGTAAACTTTAGATAATAATAATTTTTATAATTGTTAAAACAAAAAAGGCTTTATTATTAAAAATAATAGAGCCTTTAATAATATAAACAAAACTAAAATATTATACATACTATAGCTTTAATGTTTTTTTAATAATATATTTTTATTAAAAAAATATTAACTGTAATTAAAAAATATATAAAGTTTAAAACAATGATTATTTATTTACAGGTATTCTCAAAAATATTTCACTTCCTATAGAAAGCACATTACTTGTAAGTTTATTCCAAGCCTTAATTTCAGCAACATCCACATTAAACTTTCTTGCTATAATCCAGAGAGTATCTCCTGCCCTTATATGATACATTATATCCTTATACTCATAATCAGGCGGAGGCAAAGATTCAAAATATACAAACTTACCCTCTCTTATTCTCTCCTGCTCTTCTTCATATTGAGCCAAATCCACCTGTTTAGCATTATCAAGCCCCTGAATAGGAATCATTACCTGCTGACCAATATTTAAATTCCTTGATTTTAGTTTGTTTATTTCAACAATAGCCTGCATAGGCACATTATAAAATCTAGATAAATGCGAAAGCGTTTCATTCATTTTTACTTCATGTCTTCTAAATGTAACCCTCTCTGAAGCAGGAATCTTACCGAAAGTATCATAAAATAATTGCTCTTTTCCCTCAGGTATTCTTAAAGGATAGCGAACCATACCCGGAGGAGTTACACCTCTTGATAAATGAGGATTAAGTGCTTTTAAATCTTCTGTTTCAGCTTCTATCATATCTGCTATTATAGATAAATCAGCGGCATCGTCAACATAAACCAAATCACCCTCTGGAAAAACCACTTTTGGCTTGTTAATCTTAAATCCAAACTTCTCTGGGTTTTTTGCTATAATAACAGAGGCTACATATTTAGGTATATACTCTTCAGTCTCTTTAGGAAGCACTTTAGCCCTAAGCAAATCATAAAAATTATTGCTTTTTACTTGCCTAATAGCCCTAGATATTCTTCCGCCTCCTGCATTATACGCTATTAATGCAATAACCCAAGATTTAAAATTTTCATCAAGCCTCATCAAATGCTCAGCTGCCGCCTTTGTAGAACGTTCTGGGTCAAACCTATCATCAGACCAATAATTAACTTTTAAATTATATATAGCCCCCGTCATAGGCATAAACTGCCAAAGCCCTGCAGCACCGGCATGCGAAACAGCCTGAGGATAAAAACTGCTCTCTATTATAGGTAAATAAGCTAAATCTTCAGGAACTCCCTTTTCTGCAAATACTTGTTTTATGTAAGGCAAATATATCTGTGCCCTATCAATAATTTTCTGCATATGCGGACGCCAGCTTCCCTGATACCTATCTAAATAATAAGAAACTCTCTCTGTACGAAAATCATCAGCATTAAATCCTCTAAGCTCCACTACTTTAATATCGCTTCCAAGTGCCTCACCATAAACCGTAAGCTCATAAAGATTAACACCATCCAAACCCTTTCGTAAATATAAATCAAAAGTATCACAAGAGTTAACAAATAAAATCAAAACTATTAAAAATATAGCTAATATGTTTTTTCTTTTTAAGACTTTTATTTTCATGATTATTAATAAATATATTTAACATTTTTTTATAATATTTGCAAGTGTGTAATTATCCTTTAAAATTTATACTAATATTATTATAACAGTTGACAATTTTTTTAAATAAAAATATTATATAGCCTATAACCTACAGGTATGGAGAGAAAAATAAAATTATGGCTAAAATTGTAAAATGTAAATACTGTAAAACTGTTAATGATAAATATGCCAAACAATGTAAATCTTGCGGAAAAGTATTGTATCCAGAAATATCTTTTAAAAAAGCAACTACTATAACTGTAATATTAGATGCCATATTTGCACTTATATATATTTTTGGAATATTTTTATTTATATATAATGCTAACAATAATGAAACTCCAAAATATATAAGCTTACTTCCTGCACCAAATAGTATTTCATTCTTTGTTATTATACTAATAATGCTATGTTTTGCTGTTATAAAGATACTATATATATTAAATGTGTTTATTTTGAAAAAAGATATTATTTATACTATAAGAAGAGTTAGTTTATTTTTTGAAGCTATAATAATGTTTCCTTTGCAAACAATATTAGGCTTATATTTTTATGATATAGCAACCAGTGAAGATAAAGCAAAAAACAATAATTAATTTAATAATATTATAATAATATAATAAGATATAGGTGCTGTTAATATTACACTATCAAATATATCAAATACCCCGCCATGACCAGGAAATAATTTGCTTGAATCTTTAGTATCATACATTCTTTTAATTAGGCTCTCCCCCATATCCCCAAGAAAACCTGTTAATGTAAATATTATAGTAAGCCATATTATTTGTGATAGAGAAAATGTAGGTATATCCTTACCAAGCACTAAGCTTAAATATCCATTTGAATATAAATAATAATAAAGTATAGATATAGGTATTGTAAACAAAAACATACCCACTAAACCTTCATAGCTTTTATTTGGAGATGCACTATTTGAAAGTTTATGTTTACCAAATTTTCTTCCAACCACATATCCGCCTGTATCGCTAATCCAAGCACATAATAATATAAATACAATATAATATTTTCCGCTAGGCATAAAACGCATTAAAGATATATGCCATACCCCAAGCCCAACATATATAAAACAAAATACCGCAGTAAGTATTGCCCTGCCCCTCTCTTCAAAAGTAGATACATTCACCTTAAACATATTAATTATAAAAAGAGCAGCTATTAAAACAAATACCATAACAAGCGATAAGCTCATAGAGATATTATTTATTTGTGTAAACTTATAAAGACGAGAAAAATCTCCATGAAGTATATTGTTTCCGCATATAGTGATAATATATCCTAAAACCATAGCTACTATTGTAGTAACAACTGTCCTAAAATTCTTCTGCCTATAAACCTTAGCCATATTAAATATTTCTAATGTGCTTATTATAGAAATAGCTAATATCAAAGCATGAAAGAGAAAAATAACTCTATTGTAAAGCAAAATAATAGTAAATAATGGTAAAGTTAATGCTACAGATATAAGTCTTCTCTTCATTTTTTATAAGCCTCCATACCTTCTATTTCTGTTTGAATATTCTTCTATAGCTTTTTTAAAATTCTCTTTAGAAAAATCAGGCCACAATATATCAGTAAAATACAATTCACTGTATGATGCCTGATACATTAAAAAATTACTTAATCTATGCTCTCCCGAAGTTCTTATTAGAAAATCTGGGTCTGGTATATCTTTTGTATATAAATAATCTCCTATAGAGTTCTCATCAATATCTTCTATATTAATTTTATTTGTTAATACATCAAAATACATATTTTTTATAGCAGTTTTAAGTTCATCTCTAAAACCATAATTTAATGCTAATACCACTGTAAGAATTGGATTTTTACATTTATCTAAAGTTTCTTTTTCTGTTTCTTCTATAGTTTTGATAGTGTCTTTTGGAAATTTAGAAATATCGCCTATATGCTTCACTAAAATATTATTTGAAATAAGCCTTTTAATTTCTTTTTTATAGAATTCTTTTAAAAGCTTAAATAATGCTTTTTTTTCTTCTTCTGGTCTTTTCCAATTCTCTGTAGAAAAAGCATATAGTGTTAAATATTTAATATTAAGTTCGCAGCATGCTTCTACTATATTAATAACATTTTCACTTCCAGCCCTATGTCCAAAACTTCTAGACTTGTTTCGAGCTTTAGCCCATCTGCCGTTACCGTCCATAATTATAGCAACATGTGAAGGAACTTTATTATCCTTTTCTGTCATCATAATTATATTTTATCTAATTCTTTTTCTTTTGAACTAATTAATTCATCAACTTTTTTTATGTAACTATCTGTATCGTTTTGTATTTTTTTCTCAAGATTTTTAGATTCATCTTCCGTAATAGTTTTATCTTTTAAATCTTTTTTTATAATGTCGTTTTCATCTCTTCTTATATTACGTATAGCAATTTTAGCTTCTTCTCCTCTATGTCTTACACCTTTTTTTAATTCTTCTCTTCTTTCTTTAGTAAGCTCAGGCACCATAATTCTAATATTACCGCCATCATTGAAAGGATTGAAACCTAAATCAGCTTTTAATATAGCCTTTTCTATGTCTCCTACCAATGCCTTATCGAAAGGCTGTATCATTATAGTTTTAGCATCAGGAGTAGAAACATTGCCTACTTGTTTAAGCGGCATACTGCTGCCGTAAGCCTCTACCTTTACACCGTCTAATATAGAAGCATTTGCTCTTCCTGTTCTAATACCTTTCAAATCATTTTGTAAACTATTAATAGCCTTTTCCATTCTATCTTTATAGGATTCTTTTGACATAGATTAAAACCTCTTACAATTATTTGAATTAATTATAATTTAAGATATAAGTATTGTCAAGTTATTATTACATAAGTAATGTTAAGGAGTATGAGATATTGGACATTTTTTAGTATAAAAAAAGCAGTATCCTTGTTATAATATTTTGAACATAAAACAAATAAAAAGGATGCTACTATGAAAAAAGATTATAGCACAGAATTTAAATTATTTATAGTGGATGAAGCATTAGAAACTAAAAATATTGGGGCTGTCCTAGATAACTTAAATTTGTTAAAATTAAAGTATGAAACGCAGTAAATTAAGTCAAGATAAACAATTAAAATTAATAGAACATTTTGTAGCAGGAACCACAGCAAGAACTACATCAGTT